>NZ_JABSPU010000027.1 GCF_013214815.1 Gilvibacter sp. | reverse complement strand
TATTGACAGTTCCAATATGGGACCGGAACACTGGTTGAATTTAGCACAGATCATTGCTGGGCATTACGATAATTATGACGGCTTTGTGGTTTTGCACGGCAGCGATACCATGGCCTATACAGGTTCTGCGCTGAGTTTTATGTTACAAGGCCTTAAAAAGCCCATCATATTGACCGGATCTCAACTGCCAGTAGGTGATCTGCGTACAGACGCCAAAGAGAATTTGATCACTTCTTTTGAGATAGCATCTGCTCAAAAGGACGGTCGTCCAAGGGTGAGTGAAGTTGGTCTTTATTTCGAGTACAAGCTTTTACGCGCCAACCGGTCTACCAAGATCAATGCAGAACACTTTGAAGCTTTTGCCTCTTTAAACTATCCTTATTTGGTGGAAAGCGGAGTGCATTTAGAATTTAATGACAATGCTTTATTGCCTTATGATGAAAATGCAGATCTTCAGGTATGCACTGCTATTGAGCATAATATTGCTTTGATCAAGCTTTTCCCAGGTTTAACTGCGGAGGTTTTTGAGTCGATGACCTCCACAACTGGTTTGCAAGGAGTTATTTTAGAAACTTTTGGAGCGGGAAATGCCACCACAGCTCCTTGGCTATTAGACAGAATCAAGGCTTTGATCGCCCAAGGCATACCAGTAGTTAATGTTACTCAGTGTTCTGGGGGAAGCGTGGCCATGGGACAGTACGCTACTTCTGTAGGCTTGAAGCAGGCCGGTGTGATCTCTGGCGGAGACATCACTACCGAGGCAGCGCTAGCCAAGCTGATGTGCCTTTTAGGAGCTTGCGTACCGCGCGAGGAACTCAAATCCAGATTTGAGAGCCCGATCTGCGGGGAAATGGACGAATTGCTCCCCTAATTATTAGGCAAATACTGAATTTCTTTACTATTTTTGCCCTCCTTCAGCGCAGCAGATTTATTCACTACGCTTGAACTAGAGAGGTGGCCGAGTGGTCGAAGGCGCACGCCTGGAAAGTGTGTATACGCCAAAAGCGTATCGAGGGTTCGAATCCCTTCCTCTCTGCAACAAATAGGAGAAGCCCAAAATAACAAGCTCGCTTGATTATTTTGGGCTTCGACGTTTTTGTAAATCGCGCAGCGATTTGATTGTTGCGCAAGATTCCCCTTCGGGATGCTCCGCGGAGTGGAGCAATCCCATCTACAAGTTTACTTGAGCATTTTGGCTTCAATGATTTTATAAAATTGCGAAGCAATTTGAGGTTATTGCGCAAGATTCCCCTTCGGGATGCTCCGCTGAGCGGAGCAATCCTTCACAAAGCAAATCAATCCCAATCTACAATTACAACAATTTCCCTAAATTGGAATGCTCCCCGCATTTTAATACTTATGAACTCTGAATTAAAAATCTTAAGGGTGATCTGCTGTTGTATAATGTTAGCGATAGCAGCTTTTTCCTGCACCACAAACCAAAAAACAGTCACCCCCAAATACAACATTCGTTATACGCTCGTTGAGCGCGCCTATGTGGAGGATAATGATACTACCTATGTGACTGAAATGCAGTTTGAACCCATTGCCTCAGCTACCGACATACAATCTGCTTTCTTCAATAATTTCGGCGAGTGGGATGCAAAGTATGAAGGCAAGTACAATCCTCGGATCGAGCAGATTATTTGGGAACGTTGTAAATTACTGGGAACCGATGAGGAGTTCTATATCATTACGGATGGAGAGGAATCCGGCACCGAATATTTTAGTGCAGTCATGGTGTTTGATCAAAACGGAAATGATCTGCTTAAAGAGAGTAGCCCGCTTCGTGGGGCACTCACAGAACGGTTGATCGTGCTGATGAAAAACAAAGGCCCCCACAGAAACCTCTAACCAACCCCCGCGCGAGGGATAGAGCGCCCTGTCTGAGCTCCTGCCGCTAAGGCAGAGCGAGTAGCGAAAGCCCGACCCGGACCTAAAGGGGAGGGGCGCGCCCAACATCTGCAAGAAAAACGTACCTTTAATTCTATGGACAAGAAAACATTTAAGATTGCCGTTTATATCGTTCTGGTTATCTCGGTTTCGATCGCGTCTTGCAAAGGCCAGCAAGAATCAAATGCTGGGACGACTGAGGAGCAGCTACAAAAGCCCGTGAAGCAGGCGGTCTATCAATCCAACATTTTCAATCAAAGTCCCTACGGCGTGCCTGTGGACGATTTTGTCGAGATCTTTTACGAAGGGCAAGTTGCCCATTGGATACGTTCGTTAGCTGTGGATAAGCAAGGCCATGTTTGGATGGGTACCAACCACTACGGAGTGGCACGTCACGATGGAGCGGTATTACAATATTTTGACGAGGATGATGGTGTGGGTAATAACAGGATCAATAAGATCTTAGTAGATGCTGCAGGCGATGTTTGGATAGCTACTTCTGGCGGTCTGACGCTTTTTAAAAACAATACTTTTAAGAATTACACCACGGCAGATGGTTTGCCAGACAACGGGGTTTACGGTTTGTTTATTGACCCTCAGGAGCGACTTTGGGTCGGGACGGGTAATGGAGTGGTCTATTTAGAGGACGGAACATTTCACAATTTTGAGGTTCCCAAACCTAAAGTTGCGAACCCTAAACCATCATTGGCCGCAGACGGTGTTGGCGATATATTTCTAGACCGCGAAGGCAATTTTTGGTTTGCTTTTGACGGTCAAGGCATTACTATTTACGACGGATCAGCGTTTAGATTCCTCACGGAGGAGAACGGCCTGCAAGACAATTCGGCCGGGGGCTTTTACCAAGACCAGCAAGGCGGAATTTGGATAAGCAGCATGAACGGCGGGATTAGTCGTTATGCCAATGGTTCGTTCAAACACTTTACTAAAGAAGGCGCGGTTGCAGGCTTAGAGACCTCTGCAGTTTACGAAGACTCGCAGGGTGATCTGTGGTTTGCTGCGGAGCATCAAGGGGTTTATCGTTACGATGGAGAGACCTTTGAGCTCTTTAATGAAGACGACGGACTCGTCTCTCGAGGCATAATTACATTTTTTGAAGACGATCAAGGCCGATTTTGGCTGGGCGGTTGGAAAGGCCTGTTTAGATTTGATCGTGAAGCAGCAAAAGAAGGCAAACCCAGTTTTGTAGCGGTGACGCAAGACGGAGGGCCTTGGAATTAAAATGGAAATCAATGATCAGATTCTTTAGAAAAAAAAGGTTCAACTTAACCGACGACAATAAGTTCATGAAATATTTGCTCTATGCTTTGGGAGAAATCATTTTGGTGGTCATTGGTATTTTGTTGGCCTTAAAAATTAATACAGCCAATGGTCTTCGTGTAGATAGAGAAAAGGAACAACTCTATTTAAAAAGTTATTCGGACGACTTGGCGGCAAATATTAACGAGCTAGACCGGGTTATAAAAAAATCAAGTGAGACCTTTAATGCCGCAGACTCGCTATTGAGGTTTGCCGATGGTCAAATTGAACTCAATGATTTGATGACCATACAGCAACTTGTCGGGGGTTCTACCAGTTATACGCTTTACTTAAGTCAGGAGGGAACAATCAATGATATTATTGGTTCAGGAGATCTTGGTTTGATCCAAGACGATAGCATTCGCAGATCGATGGTGAATTGGAGAGCCAACCTCAAGTTGTTGCGAGAATACGAGGATTTGGGCAAGGATAATCAACTGCAATTTATTAATGCGTTGCTCAAAGAAACCGATTTTTACAAAGGCATGCTTAGAAAACCAATTCTTGACCAGCAAACAGCAGAAAGTCTGCGTTCGAACAGACATTTTTTAAACCTGCTCAGCGGACAGATAGAGTATGCTCGAATTCTCAATGACTTTTACCTGGAACAGAAGGAGCAGCTTACAGGATTACAGAGTCTTCTGCAGGAAACAATTGTCGAATAATAACTTGACCTGATCGCATGAACCTAGAACAAAACAAACAAAATGCCATAGCCTTTTACAAAATGGCCTACGAAGGCAATCCGAGAAAGGCGGTGGAACTTTATACTGACGGAGTCTACATACAGCACAACCCCGATGTGGCGGACGGTACCGAAGGCTTTATTGCGTATTTTGAACGTATGCGGGCAGAGTACCCAGAAAAGTCCATTGAATTTGTACGTGCGGTAGCCGAAGGTGATCTGGTCGCCTTGCATACGCATCAAGTCTGGCCGGGGAACGATCAGTATGTGACCATGGATTTCTTGAGATTCGACGCTAACGGAAAAATCTGCGAACATTGGGATTCCATTCAGCAGATACCTAAAACGTCTGCGAATCCAAATACCATGTATTAGTATTGACTTGAGGCCTTTTTATTATTGGCGTCAAATGCTTCATTATCAGGCCTCTTTGCGAAGGTCTGATAATGTTAATTCTCAACTGTTTTGAACCAGCTATTGCAAAGCTCTCAAAGAATGGCTGTTAATTTTGAAAAAAATCCACGTTTTTAGGGGTGTTGCAATAGCATTCTTCTTTGTTTGAAAGAATATTTTTTTATCTTTAAACCCTTAACTAAAAACAAACTTTTAAGTCGATAGCAATGAAAAAATTATTTTCTATTTTGGCAATTGCCGCCATGGTATGTGCAGGTAGTTTTAGTGCACAAGCTAACTCGTACAATGCCAACAATGTACACGAGGTAATCACCTCAGTATCATCTAACATTATTCAAGATGCAGATGCCGGAGCAGCTGATGAAGCTGAGAGCGCCGGTTTTCACCAAGAGCTTAAAAAGCGTTTCATCGAAGGAGGTCCTGGTTTCATGGGGATCGTACTTCTTTGTTTGATCCTTGGTTTGGCTATTGCCATTGAGCGTATCATCTACCTTAACCTTTCTACTACCAACACTCAGAAGTTGGCAGAAAGCGTTGAAGATGCGCTAAATAGCGGTGGTGTTGAAGCTGCTAAAGAAGTATGCCGTAACACAAAAGGACCTGTAGCATCTATCTACTATCAAGGTCTTGACCGCGCCGACGAAAGCATCGACGCTGCAGAGAAAGCAGTAGTTGCTTACGGAGGAGTTCAAATGGGACAACTAGAAAAGAACGTGTCCTGGATTTCATTGTTTATCGCACTGGCACCGATGCTTGGTTTCATGGGTACAGTAATTGGTATGATTCAGGCCTTCGATAAGATCGAGGCAGCTGGAGATATGCAACCATCATTGGTAGCAGGAGGTATTAAAGTAGCACTTTTGACTACAGTATTTGGTCTTATTGTTGCGATTATCCTTCAGATCTTCTACAACTACATTATCGCTAAGATTGACAGCATCGTTAACAATATGGAAGATGCATCGATCACACTTATCGATATGTTAGTTGACTACAAAAACAAGAAGTAATAATCACACCAATTTAAATTATGGGTTTACATAAAATTTTAAAATACGTAGCCTTAGCTCTGGGAGTCGTTGGCCTAATTTTATTAGGACGAGTGATTGCCACAGGGGACGAGGCTATCAAGAGTGACGCTGCCGTGCAAGGGAGCGTAGTAGATCCTTTCATGTTCGTAGCCTATGTAGTGCTCGCCATAGTATTGGTGTTGGTACTCTTCTACGTAGTTAAAGGAATCTTTGCAGGGGACATCAAAAAGACCCTGATTTCAATAGGAGCATTTGTATTGGTTGTTGCCATTTCTTACGGTATTTCTGAAGGAGTTGAGACTCCAATGAAAGACGGTGAGGTGCTTTCTGCTAGCGGCGCACGCTGGGTAGGAGCTGGTCTTAGAACCTTTTATATCTTGGCTTTCGTAGCCATTGGTTCAATGCTCTTTAGCGGAATCAAGAAATTAATTGCTAAATAATTATAAGGTATGGCAAAAAGATCTGCACCCGAAGTAAACGCAGGGTCTATGGCGGACATCGCCTTCCTACTATTGATCTTCTTCCTGGTAACAACCACGATCGAGGTAGACAGCGGTATCAGTCGTAAATTGCCTCCTATAGAGGATGTTGAAGACCCTCCGATTATTAAGCAAAAGAACATTTTTACTGTTCTTATTAATAAAGACGATTTGCTTCTGGTAGAAGATGAAGTGATGGAAATTAAAGACCTTAAGGAAGCTGCTATAGCCTTCTTGGACAACGGTGGAGGAACAGGCGAAGAAGGCTGTGACTATTGCCGTGGTAAGAAAGATCCAGCGTCATCAGACAACCCTGATAAGGCGATCATTTCCTTACAAAATGACCGTTTTACCAGCTACAAAGCTTATATCGCAGTACAGAACGAGTTGGTAGCCGCGTACACCGCGCTTCGTGAGCGTGAGGCCCAGCGTCTCTTTAACAAGAGCTTCATTCAAATGGAGAAGGACGTTAAAGACGGAAGTAACTATACTGGTGATAAAGAAAAGCTGAAGGAGCAAATAGAACAAGTAAAGTTGTTGTTTCCACAAAAACTTTCCGAAGCCGAACCAAAAAAGTAGACGTTTAACCCTAAACTCAACAAGACTATGAGTAAATTCAAAAAGAAAAAAGGAGGCGATCTACCGGCAATTTCAACGGCCTCGTTACCGGATATTGTATTCATGCTACTGTTCTTTTTTATGGTGGCTACCGTGATGCGTCAGAACACGCTTAAGATCCAAAACAACTTGCCTACGGCGAACCAATTGGAGAAGCTTGACAAGAAAGACCGTATCATTTACATCTATGCCGGGAAGCCTAGTGAGCGTTACCAGTCTACATTTGGACAGGAAGCGCGTATTCAGCTGGGAGACAAGTTTGCTGACATTAAGGACATCAAACTCTATATTGAGTCTGAGCGTGCTAAAAAGAACGAAGCACTTATTCCTTTCTTGACAACAGCACTTAAGGTAGACAGCGATACCAATATGGGATTGGTTAGTGACATCAAGCAAGAACTGCGTAAAGTAGAAGCTTACAAGATCAACTATACCACGCGTAAAGCGGTGGATCAAGCCCAGGTATTCGAGAATATGAACTAAAGGTTTTTAGTTAATCTTTAAAAACACCTCCATGATTATTGGAGGTGTTTTTTTATTCGGTATATTTAAAATGATGTTATCCAGAATCCTGTTTTTCGGTCTGTTTTTAATCAGTTCTTCGCTGTCTTTTGGACAGTCTTTGGATGATGCTGAGACCGTGAAGGACAGTGTTCCTCTAGATGAAAAGTACCGTGAGGATCAGTTCTATTTTGGGGTGACTTACAACCTGCTTACCGATACACCTCCCGATGTTAAGATCCGTGGTTTTACGGGCGGGGCGCGTTTGGGCTTTGTGCGAGACATGCCCATTAACTCCAAACGTACCTTATCTATAGGTTTAGGAGCCGGATTGGGATTCAATCGCTACGGAAACACCCTCGCGATATCTGAGGATGATAATAACCAGCTACAGTTCCAAGTCCTCAATGAAGAAACCAATTTTGAGAGTAACCGCTTTAGCGTTTATCACGTTGAAGTACCCTTAGAGTTTCGTTGGAGGAGTAGCTCGCCTAAAGAGTTCAAATTCTATCGTGTTCATACGGGAGTGATCTTTAGCTATGCCTATTGGAACCGGGCAACCTTTGTCCAAGACGGCACCCGCTTTAAGCTGAACAATGTAGAGGCTTTTAATCCTTTTCAGGCAGAAGTATTTATGCTGCTGGGATACAATACCATCAACTTCTATGCAGCCTATAACTTTACCGCATTCTTTGATCAAGACGCCAAATTGGAAGACAACATCTTGAATTTCAGGCCGCTTAAACTCGGTATACTCTTTTACTTTTTATAGCCAATATCCCAGAAGGATCAGCTGGGGCATAACGCCTAAAAACGCACCCGCCAAGAGTTCTGGAGCAGTATGCGATCTCGTATAGAGTCTGGAGCTAGCTACCCATCCGTTTATGAAGAACAATAATCCAAGTGCTAAGAGCATATTGGTAGAGAAGTGTACGCTGAGCCCAAAGACGAAGAAAGTCACTCCAGCTACGCCCATCATATGCAGGCTGGCTTTAAATTCTAAGACTGCTAGTATAAAGGCGGCTAAGGTGGCAAATAAGACCCCTACAAAGAAGAAGTAAAGCTCTGGGGTATCATAGGGGTTGTAGACCATCTTTAAGACTAAGAGCAGCAGTACACATTGGATCATCAGGGGTGCTTTGCGCTCGCGAACAGTCTCTAAACTCATGGAGGATATCCAACCTAAATTCCGCAGCAAATAAAAGCATACTACCGGAATACAAACCGTTACGATCAGCAAGGCAACCAACTTGGTTTGGATCACTTCTGGTTCAAAAAACCGTCGCGTAACCATATAATACACAAAGGCCCCAAGCATTGGCATGAACAAGGGGTGAAACAAATAAGCCGCTATGCGTAAGAATATACCCATTAGATCTCTTTGCGTAAACGCGCAACAGGTAGGTCTAATTGTTCTCGGTACTTGGCAACGGTACGTCTGGCTATAGGATATCCTTTTTCTTTCAGGATTTTGGCCAGTTTGTCGTCGGTGAGGGGTTTCTTTTTGTCTTCTTCGGATATGGTGATCTCCAAAATCTTTTTGATCTCTCTTGTGGAAACATCTTCTCCTTGATCATTCTTCATAGATTCTGAGAAGAATTCCTTGATCAATTTAGTTCCATAAGGCGTGTCCACGTATTTGCTGTTAGCAACTCGAGAAACTGTAGAGACATCCATACCAATGGTATCTGCGATGTCCTTTAGGATCATTGGGCGAAGTTTGCGTTCATCGCCACTGAGGAAGTATTCATGCTGGTAATGCATGATGGCATTCATGGTTACCAGTAAGGTTTGTTGTCGCTGTCTGATGGCTTCTATAAACCATTTAGCGGCATCTAGTTTTTGTTTGATAAAGAGCACCGCATCCTTCTGGGATTTGGTTTTCTCTTTGGCCGCCTTGTATCCTTTAAGCATGTCAGAATACTCTTTTGAGACGTGTAGTTCCGGGGCATTGCGCCCATTTAAAGAGAGTTCCAATTCTCCATCCACAATGCGAATGGTAAAATCTGGAACTACATGCTCTACCATGCGAGTACTTGAAGAGTACGTCCCACCTGGTTTTGGGTTAAGGCCTTCTATTTCATGTATGGCATTGCGCAGCTCATCTTCAGTGATATTGAATTTGTGCTGTAGCTTGCTGTAGTGTTTTTTGCTAAAGAGTTCAAAGGCGTCTTCAATGATGTCAATGGCCAGTTGTACTTCTGCCGTAGGAGACTTGCGTTCCAATTGTAAAAGCAAGCATTCCTGTAGGTTTCTTGCACCTACGCCTGCTGGATCCAACTGTTGTACCAGTTCCAGAACCTCTTCGATCTTCTCTTCAGTGGTGTATACGTTTTGCGTAAAGGCCAGATCGTCCATTATGTCAATGATCGGACGTCTGATATAGCCGCTCTCATCCACACTTCCCACTAAGAATTCAGCGATCTCTGATTGCTCTTCATCCAAGCGGAAGGTATTGAGCTGGTTCATCAAAAACTGGGTGAAGGACGTCCCAGAGGCATAAGGCACCTGTTTGTCTTCATCGTCACTGCTGTAGTTGTTTGCAGAGAGCTTGTAGGACGGAATCTCGTCATCGCTCAGATAGTCATCAATATTGATCTCTGTTTCGATCTTTTCTGCATCTGACTCGTATTCTTGCTCTCCCTCATAGGAATCCTCCCGCTCCTCACTGCGGTCCTTACCGCCCTCAAGTGCTGGGTTTTCCTGCATCTCTTGAGCAATACGCTGTTCAAAAGCCTGGGTAGGCAATTGAATGAGCTTCATCAGCTGAATCTGCTGAGGAGATAGCTTTTGAGAGAGTCTAAAATTGAGTTGTTGTTTTAACATCTATGCGAGTTGTACATAAAGTTATAAAAAAACGATCTTAAAAAGTAGTTAAGATCGTTTTCTATTAGCTTTTTCAGGGTCTAAAATTCGGCGTTCTTCGGCGTTCTAGGGTAAGGAATCACATCTCTAATGTTCCCCATTCCCGTAACAAACTGAACCAGACGCTCAAAGCCCAATCCGAATCCTGAGTGTACCGCTGTACCAAACTTACGCAGGTCTAAATACCACCAAAGTTCTTTTTCATCGATCCCTAGATCAGCGATCTTTTGTTTGAGGACATCGTAACGCTCTTCACGTTCCGATCCACCAACGATCTCTCCAATTCCCGGGAACAATACATCCATAGCGCGTACGGTCTTCTCATCTTCGTTCAGACGCATATAGAATGCTTTGATATTAGCTGGGTAATCAAACAAGATTACCGGGCATTTAAAATGCTTTTCCACCAAATAGCGCTCGTGCTCACTTTGAAGATCTGCGCCCCATTCATCAATAGGGTATTGGAATTTCTTCTTTTTGTTCGGTTTGGAGTTCTTGAGAATATCAATAGCCTCCGTATAGCTCACGCGCTTGAATTGATTGTTCAATACAAAGTCCAACTTCTCGCGTAGCGGCATTGGGCTGCGTTGATCTGCTGGCTTCATAGACTCTTCTTTGGTCAATCGTTCTTCCAAGAAGGCCAAGTCGTCTTGACAGTTTTCTACTGCGTATTTGATCACGTATTTGATAAAATCCTCAGCGAGATCCATGTTGCCGTCCAAATCACAAAAAGCAACCTCGGGCTCAATCATCCAAAACTCAGCCAAGTGACGTGAAGTATTTGAATTCTCCGCTCTAAATGTTGGACCAAAAGTATACACTTTACTGAGTCCCATGGCATAGGTTTCCGCTTCCAACTGACCACTTACGGTCAAGTTAGATTCCTTGCCAAAAAAGTCTTCTTTATAATCCACATCACCATCCTCAGTTAGCGGTGGGTTCTTAGGATCTAAAGTACTCACACGGAACATCTCTCCGGCTCCTTCCGCATCACTCCCGGTAATGATCGGAGCGTGCATATAGTAATATCCGTTGGTTTGAAAATACTCGTGAACAGCAAAGGCCAATTTAGAACGCAAACGCATTACCGCACCGAAGGTATTGGTACGCACACGTAAGTGCGCTTGTTCGCGCAACTTCTCTAAGGTGTGGCGTTTTGGAGAAAGTACCGTGAGTTTAACCTCTTCCGGATCAGCATCTCCTAAAATCTCCACTTTAGAAACAGCAACTTCAACAGTTTGTCCGCTTCCTTGACTGGCCACTAGGTTCCCAGTTACTGCAATTGCAGATCCAGTGGTGATGCGCTTGAGTAATGCCTCGTCAAAATTCTCAAAATCAACGACACATTGAATATTTTTAATAGTAGACCCATCATTCAGGGCAATAAAGCGGTTAGAACGGAAGGATTTCACCCAACCGCGCACGGTAAATTCTTGTAAGGAAGGCTCGCTTTGGAGCAACTCTAATACTTCTTTATAGCTCATAACTTTCGCTTTATACGGGGCAAATATAGATGTTCGTCAAGACACCGACAAGCCCGCGTTTATTTATCCTTTAGGGATTCAATTTCTTCTTTGTCCAAGATGATTCTCAGCGATGGTTTTCGCATCGTATCTTGATTGGCAATGCTGCGTTCCAAGGAAAGCAACAAAGAGGGGAGTAACATGAGGTTAGACAGCATAGCAAAGAGCAAAGTGGCCGAAACCAGTCCGCCTAAAGCCACTGTACCTCCAAAACTAGAGATCATAAATACTGAAAAACCAAAGAATAGCACTATGGAGGTGTAGAACATGCTCACACCGGTTTCACGAAGCGCTGCATAAACTGATCTGGAGATCTTCCATTTTTTGGCGATGAGTTCTTGCCTGTACTTCGCCAAAAAGTGAATGGTATCATCCACAGAAATACCAAAGGCTATACTGAATACTAAAATGGTTGAAGGTTTGATAGGAATACCAATGAATCCCATCATTCCTGCGGTCACCAATAGCGGTAGTAAATTTGGTAAAAGGGAGACTAAGATCATTTTTACGCTTCGGAACATCCAAGCCATAAATAAGGCAATTAGCAAAATGGCTAATGACAGAGAGATGATCAGGTTGCGGACCAGATAACTGGTTCCTTTTTGAAATACCAAAGCTTTCCCGGTGAGGGTCACCTCATAGCGTTCTTCTGGGAAGATCTTACCGATCTCTTCCAATAAGTCGTTTTCAATTTCATTCATCCTTTCGGTAGGCGTGTCTTTGATGAAAGTGGTAATGCGCGCATACTGGCCCGTAGTGTCCACGTAGCTTTTCATCAGATCTGTACTCTCTGAAGAGTTCTTTGCGTAGGATAGAATAAAGGTGCGTTCCTGAGAATTCGGCAATTGATAGAACTCCGGATTGTTGTTGTAGTAGGCCTGTTTGGAATACTTGACCAAATTGACCACAGAAACTGGATTAGAGAATTCTGGGATCTCTTCAATGATGGTGTGTAGCTTGTCCATGCGTTTGATGGTCGCTAATTTCATCACCCCTTCTTCTCGTTTAGTGTCGATGAGGATCTCCAAAGGCATTAAGCCCTCGTATTCTTTTTCATAAAAGCGAATGTCTTGGAAGAAGTCGGCGCTTTTGGGCATATCTTCAATGATACTTCCAGAGATCTCGATTTTGTATATTCCAATGATACTCGCCGTTAAAAGGATGACTGAAACTGCGTAAATCGCTACGCGGTGATGCTTCACCATATTTTCCATCCAGGACACAAAACTGCCTATCCAGCGTTTGTTTAAGTGCTTTAAGTGCTTGTATTTCGGGATCGCCATATAACTATATACAATCGGAATAATACACAGACAAAGCAAAAAGATCGCGATGATACAGATCGAGGCCACCGTACCAAACTCCTTGAGCAATTGGCTTTTGGTCAAAATAAAAGTCGCAAAACCGGAAGCTGTAGTCACATTGGTCATCAAGGTTGCGTTTCCAACTTTGGTGATCACACGTTGCAAAGACTTGGCCTGGTTCCCGTGGGATTTTATTTCCTGCTGATATTTATTGATCAAAAAGATGCAATTCGGAATCCCGATCACAATGATCAAAGGCGGAATCAGTGCCGTGAGCACGGTAATTTCATAATGCAGCAAGCCCAAAATACCAAAGGCCCACATCACTCCAATGATCACGGTGATCATGGAAATGAAAGTCGCTCTAAAGGATCTGAAGAAAAAGAAGAAGATCAGCGAGGTTACCAACAGCGCGGCTCCAATAAATAACCCGATCTCATCAATGATATTTTGAGAGTTTAGGGTTCGGATATACGGCATCCCCGAGGTGTAAACGGTAATGTCGTAGGTGTTCTCAAACTTCTCGATCTCCGGAATAAGGTCGTTGATTATAAAGTCGCGGCGAGCGGGTGTATTGACCAACTCTTTCTTGAGATAGATCCCTGTTCGGATGGATTGCTTGTTCGGACTGTATAAAAGACCCTTGTAAAAAGGGAGTTTCTCAAAAAGACGGTATTTGTACCAGGCTAACTGCTCTGCTGTTGGAATGGAGTCCGTGATAAAGGGTTCCAGATCAAAACGCTCCTCATCTTGGTTTTTGTTCAAGACTTGCAGGTCGCCAACGGACAAGGTCAGCTCAATTTCTGGGTACTGTCCAATTTTTTTGGAAAGCGCATCCCAGGCTAAGAAGTTTTCTGGTTGAAAGATCGCGGTGTCTTTCACCCCGATCACGATCAAATTGCCCTCTTCTCCAAAAGTCTCTAAGAAATTGTTGTAGGCCAGGTTGACTTCATGCTCGTCCGGGAGTAGGTTGGCTTCCGTATAGGTGAAACGCATATGTTTCCATTGCAGTCCCATAAAGACCGTCATCCCTGCGATCACCAATAACATGAGCAGGCGATTGCGCAAAATGAAACGGGCTACGGCGCCCCAAAATCCTATACTGAAAAGTTTATCCACTAAGACAGCTTACAATACGCGCAAAGGTACTAAAATAAGAGGCAAAGCAGAGGATTTGCTGGGTTAATTAAATACTAAGGTAGAAGGTGAATTTAAAGGCGAGGTTGTCTTCGAATTCAGGCAGGTGGTAGGCACCATAACGGTAGGCAAAACTCAGTCCAAATCCGGAGAAAATCTTGTTGAGTTCCATCCCAATTTCATTATAACCTTGCTCTAAGGTGTCAAAGTCCAAACCGAGGTGTCTTTCCCGTTGAACTAAAGATCCTAGAGCATGTCGCGTTATAAATACCAACTCGGGTTTCATTCGATCTGAAATATAAAAACGACGCAGCGCATGACGCACTTGGAGTGAGATCAGTTTGTCCGAGAAGAATTCTCCAAAATACATGGTCTCAAAACTCTGTCGTCCTGCTACAGAGAAACGCTGCAATATTCGATCTCTTGTCGGACTGTTTGGGAAGGCGTGAAACAAGTGAGTCAAAGGGATATCCCCAATTCCCAGTTTTCCTTCCAAAAGGATGTTGGTACTCGACAGATCGGTTCGTTTGAGGTAGTAGTCCAGTTTAAGGCCCAGCTTGATGTATTCAAAATCACCATCAAAGAAACTGCGCAGTCCTTGTGAAACTTGTGCAGTGATCTTTGGAAAGCCGTCAAAGTATTCGATTTCTCCGTCTTCACTTAAAAAGAAGTTCGTTTTAGGGCTAAACCTAAAAGAGGCTGTGGCCTCTGCAATGACGTAGTTGGAAAAGACCTCATTACCAATTTCAAACTGATAGTCTTCAATTTGGGTGATATTGCTGCGCGAGAGTTTGAATTCCGCCAATATCTTCGGAGTGAGTTGTTGCTGATAGTTGGTACGCCAAGTACGGTGTTTGTAAAACTGTGAGATGTTCACCAAGCGCGGTTCAAAAACATTGTACACTCGCGCATCAGTCAAATAAAAGAAACTCCCCAGTTCTGAGATATCGTCTACATAGGTCAAACTAAGCCAAGACTTTGGTTCTTCGGCGAGTCGCACGCTACCACCAAAACTGAACTTCCAGGCTTGGTCTTTAAAACCACGGGCAAAATAGCCACCAAACTTTAAGCTTTCAAAAAGTTTGTCGTTTGTGGTCCCTCCCATCCCCAAACGGATGCCTTCATAATTGTTGTATTTGACTAAATAACGCAGGTCAAAGTCAAAAAAGGAAAGCGGGTAGAAGCCGGTTTTAAAGACTGAAGGTGGTTTCTCCGGGATGCTGTCTTGGGTAGTCACCACGGGTTGCTGAGCTATGGCCAGGGTAGTGGTCAGCAAAAACAACAGTTTAAACGCGGCGGACTTTTGCAAATGAGGTACTAAAAAAGGCCCTTGCGGGCCTGTATTGACGAGGGCTTACACCGTCATGATCTCCTGCTCCTTCTTATCGAGGATCGAATCGATCAAGGCAATGTGTTTATCGGTCATTTCTTGAATGTCAATCTCTAGATTCTTTTTCAAATCCTCAGAGATATCCAATCCTTTAAGTTCGTTATTGGCTGATTTTCTATCGTTGCGAACTCCAATTTTAGCTTCTTCGGCTTCTGATCTGGCTTGTTTAGCCAATTCCTTTCTGCGCTCCTCTGTGAGTGGCGGCACATTGATGATCACGCTTTCCCCGTTGTTCATCGGGTTGAAGCCAAGATTTGCCATTTGAATTCCTTTCTCGATTTCCGGAATCAAAGATTTTTCCCAAGGCTGAATGGAAATGGTCATTCCGTCTGGGGTGTTTACGTTAGCCACCTGACTCAAAGGAGTTGGTGTGCCGTAGTACTCAACCATCACGCTTCCTACCATAGATGGTGAGGCTTTTCCAGCGCGGATGTTTATCAGCTTCTTTTTGAGGTGATCTATAGAGTTCTGCATCCCTTCTCGGGCTGCGTCAATAATAAAGTCTACTTCTTCGTCCATAAAACCAAATTTATATTGGGGATGTCAAATATCAGGCCAAAAATTCGTTAAATATTCACCTTGGTTCCGATCTTCTCTCCACTGATCACTTTATAGAGATTTCCCTGTGTATTCATGTCAAAGACAATGATTGGAAGCTCATTTTCCTGACTCAAAGTGAAGGCAGTGGTGTCCATTACCTTAAGGCCTTTCTTGATCACATCGTCAAAGGAAATATAGTCAAATTTTGTGGCGTCGGAATCTTTTTCCGGATCGCTGGTGTAAATTCCATCCACGCGAGTACCTTTTAAGATCACGTCGGCACCAATTTCAATAGCACGTAGAACGGCTGCTGAATCTGTCGTGAAATACGGGTTTCCGGTTCCTCCACCGAAAATAACCACACGTCCTTTTTCTAAATGACGGATCGCCTTTCTACGAATAAACGGTTCGGCTACTTCATTTATTTTAATGGCGCTTTGTAAGCGCGTAGGAACCTGATTGTCTTCTAAGGCGCTTTGTAGAGCCAAACCGTTGATCACAGTGGCCAACATGCCCATATGATCACCTTGAACACGATCCATGCCTCGGGAAGCTCCCGCAACACCTCTAAAGATGTTTCCGCCACCGATAACAATGGCTACTTGTACTCCTAAATCCGTGATTTTTTTGATCTCTCTAGCGTAGTCGTCTAAACGATCTGGATCGATACCGTATTGGCGATTTCCCATTAGGGCTTCTCCGGATAATTTGAGTAAAATTCTGTTGTATTTCATGCCTTAGCGCGGGTTTGTGCAAATATAGGCAGAAAAAGTAATTTTTTATTTTGTTGAACGTTCGTATACTTGACCTCCGATGAAAAAATCGGGAGATTAAATTCATCAAATCAAATAATGCTATCTTTAGAAAAAATTAATTATGCAAAAGTTTCTATCTCTGGCTCTATTTGCAGCCCTAGTTTTTACAGGCTGTTCGAGCGACGACAACAACAACACTGACGATGGCGGAGGAGAAGGGGACAATCCGGTAACTGCCACTTACCGTGTCACCTTTAACCCGAATTGGACTGAAGCTCAGTTCCCTACAGATTATCCAGCTAATGCTGCATTCTCTAATATTTTGGTTGCGGTTCACGCACCGGGGAACAATGTTTTCAGGTTGGGTCAACAAGCAAGTGCCGGATTACAGGTATTTGCAGAGACTGGAGACAGTAGTGCTTTGGCCACAGAACTGACCAGTTCAGGTTCTGAAGACAGCGTAGATTTCTTCGTGACATCTTCTGCTGCCGGAGGAGGGCCAACAGCGGCACAGTCTGTAAACGTAACTGTAGATCCTGAAAAGACTTCAATTAGTTTTGTGGTTTCCATGACGCCGAGTCCGGACTGGTTTGCAGGAGTTGACAGTTTCTCTATTGTTTTGCCAAGCGATGTTTTGGTAAGCGAGGAGACTTTGACGCTTTCTGTACTTGACGCTGGAACCGACAGCGGAGACACTTATAACGCTGCAGACAACCCAACGAGTCCACAAGGCAATATCAGTATTGTCAATACGCCTCCAATTGGAACGTCTGGAGGATTGACGCCAGCTATTGGATCAATCACCATTACGCGTACTGATCTGTAAGCAAACAAAAAAGACCATAAAAAAACCCGCTTCCATGGAAGCGGGTTTTTTATTTTATATCGTTGAATGCTTATGCAAGAGCAACGCGCTCAAAAGAAACAACGTCTACATCACCAATAGTCTTCACGTATTGGCTAACGCTTTGTTTGTTGTCTTTGATGAAAGCTTGGTTAACCAAAGTGTTGTCTTTAAAGAAACGCTTTAGTTTTCCTTTAGCGATGTTGTCTAACATCTCTTCTGGCTTTCCTTCTTGACGCAATTGATCTTTAGCGATCTCGATCTCTTTTTCAATGGTTGCCTGATCAACTCCAGACTCATCTAGAGCAACAGGGTTCATTGCAGCGGCTTGCATTGCAACATCTTTTGCTACAACATCAGCACCGTCAACATCAGCAGAAAGACCTGTAAGAACAGCGATCTTGTTTCCTGCGTGGATGTAAGATCCTACGAAAGGAGCTTCCAATACGCGGAAATCACCGATCTCGATCTTCTCACCGATAACACCAGTTTGCTCAGTCAATTTATCTTGAACAGAGATTCCGTTGAAATCTGCAGCCAAGAATTCGTCTTTAGAGCTGCTTGCCAATGCTAATTCAGCAAGGTCGTGAGCCAAAGAAACGAAAGAATCGTTCTTAGCAACGAAGTCAGTTTCACAGTTCAAAGAAACGATCACTCCTTTAGAAGCACCATCGTTTACCTTTGCAATAACAGCTCCTTCGCTAGAGTCACGATCAGCACGCTTTGCAGCTACTTTTTGACCTTTTTTACGAAGAATCTCGATAGCCTTGTCGAAGTCACCATCGGCCTCAACCAAAGCTTTTTTACAATCCATCATCCCCGCTCCAGTTGCTTTACGCAATTTGTTTACATCTGCGGCTGTGATATTTGCCATTTTTTTCTGTTTTAAGTGTTGAAAAACTCAAGCGGAAATCCGCTTGAATACATTTATTCTTCTTCTTGTTTTGCAGCTGCTTCAGCTTTTGGGGCTGGTGCTGCTTTTGGAGCTGCTTCAGCCTTTGGAGCTGCATTAGCTTCTCCTTCTTTAGAGGCTTTGCGCTCTTCCAATCCTTCAATGATCGCCTCAGAAACTTGAGAAACGATCTTGTCGATACTCTTAGAAGCATCGTCGTTAGATGGGATTACGTAATCAACTTCACGAGGATCACTGTTGGTATCAACCATAGCGAAGATCGGGATGTTCAATTTTTGTGCCTCTTTTACGGCGATGTGCTCACGAGTCGTATCCACGATGAACAATGCACCTGGCAAACGGCTCATGTCAGAGATAGAACCTAAGTTCTTTTCCAACTTAGCACGTAGACGGTTTACTTGAAGCTTTTCTTTCTTAGAAAGAGAGTCAAAAGTACCGTCTTGCTTCATGCGATCAATAGAGGACATCTTCTTAACCGCCTTACGGATAGTTACGAAGTTAGTCAACATACCTCCTGGCCAACGCTCAGTGATATAAGGCATGTTTGCTTTGCTCGCTTTGTCAGCAACGATATCTTTCGCTTGCTTCTTAGTAGCTACGAACAAAATCTTGCGTCCGCTAGCGGCGATCTTTTTAAGCGCCTCGTTAGCTTCGTCAATTTTTGCAGCAGTCTTGTAAAGGTTGATGATGTGGATTCCATTACGCTCCATATAGATATAAGGAGCCATGTTTGGATTCCATTTACGGGTGAGGTGCCCAAAGTGCACCCCGGCGTCGAGTAATTCTTTTACTTCGATTTTCTTTGCCATTTTGTTTTAGTTTACGTTCTGTCTAGATAGCAACGCACCCTTTGGGGTGGTTTAGATGCTAAACTAACTTCCTGCACTCAGGCAGAAATAACAGCTGTTTCAATAATAAATGAACGGATGGCACTTGCCTCAAGCGACAAGTGCGGCCAATTAACGTTTAGAGAACTGGAATTTCTTACGCGCTTTCTTCTGTCCGAATTTCTTGCGCTCTACCATTCTTGGATCTCTAGTCAACAAGCCTTCTGGTTTTAGATTTGCACGGTACTCCTCGTTTACTTCGCACAAAGCTCTTGAGATCGCCAAACGAACAGCTTCTGCTTGTCCGGTGATTCCACCTCCGTATACGTTAACGTTAACATCGTAGCTTCCTTCGTTGTCAGTTAACATGAACGGTTGGTTTACTTTGTAACGTAGTGCGTCTGTAGTAAAGTATTCATTCAATGAACGCTTGTTTACAGTGATGTTTCCTTTTCCTTGAGAAACATAAACGCGAGCAACGGCAGTCTTTCTTCTACCAATCTTGTGAATAACTTCCATTACTTTTCGTTAAAGATTAATTGTTTTTGGTTTTTGTGCTTCCTGTCCGTGTTCAGCTCCAGCATAAACTTTTAGGTTTCTAAATAATTGAGCACCTAGTTTGTTTTTTGGGAGCATGCCTTTTACAGCTTTCTCAACAACACCTGCAGGATTCTTTTCTTTCAACTCTTGAGCAGTAAGTGAACGCTGTCCACCTGGATAACCCGTATGACGGATATACGTTTTATCGGCCCATTTGTTTCCAGTAAGTACTACCTTTTCTGCGTTGGTGATGATCACGTTGTCACCACAATCCACGTGAGGGGTGTAGCTAGGCTTGTGCTTTCCTCGTAGCAATTTTGCAACTTCAGAAGCCAAACGACCTAACGTCTGTCCTTCAGCATCAACGTGCAACCACTCTTTTTTTACAGTGCTTTTGTTTGCAGATGCTGTTTTATAACTTAATGTATCCACCCTTTTAATTTTTTGTATTAAACATTCCTTATTTGGACAAAATCGGGGTGCAAATGTACTATTATTTATTTGAATAACAAGCAATGAAGACTTAAAATCCAAAGCCCGTTTTAGCGGGTGGTTGATGTTAAACTTCTATTAAAAAAATCTTAAAAACTGTCACGTTCGTAACTATTGATTGTCCTTATAATCAAACTAACTAACAATGTTGCGAACCCTATCACTAACCGCAGCCCTTTCTCTATTGGCTGTAAGCGCTCTTTTTGCGCAGGACACTACCTATCCCAAACGCTCCTACACTACAACCTCCATTGGGGATACCGCTGCCCCAAAGATCGATGGTCTTATAGACGATCCGGCTTGGGATCTGGTAGAATGGACCACAGATTATGTAGAATTCCAACCGGATGTAGGTACGCCGCCAACCGAGCAGACCAAGATGAAGATCGTTTACGATCAGAAGAATTTATACGTAGCCTTTAAATGTTATCAGGAAGATCCCGCTACCATTGAGCGTCGTATGGGACGTCGTGATGATTTCCCGGGAGATTGGGTAGAGATCAATTTGGACAGTTTTGGAGATGATCGCTCCGGATTCAGTTTTACCATTTCTGCCAGTGGGGTAAAAGGGGATGAGTTCATTTCAGAGAATGGCAACTTTGACGACAGTTGGAACCCTATTTGGTACACCGACGTTAATGTGGATGATGAAGGATGGACGGCAGAGATCCGTATTCCGCTGAGTCAGCTTCGCTTTGGAAACGACCACGAACAGGTTTGGGGCTTGCAATCCACGCGTCGCTACTTCAATAATGAGGAGCGTTCCCTATGGCAGCCCCTACCGGCAAACCCGCCAGGATGGGTTAGTGAGTTTGGGGAATTACGAGGCCTTATTGGACTGACTCCGCAGAAACAATTAGAGATACAACCTTATACGCTTGCACAGTTAGACACCTATGAGCCTGAACAGGGAAACCCTTTTCGTGATGGCCAAGACACTAAGTTTACCGGGGGTTTGGATGCCAAGATCGGGGTGACCAATGACCTCACCTTAGACCTTACCATCAATCCTGACTTTGGACAAGTAGATGCAGACCCTGGAGCCATTGCTCTGGATGGATTTGAGATCTTCTTTCAAGAGCGTAGACCCTTTTTTGTAGAGAACAAGAACGTTTTTGACTTTAGATTGGGTGGAGGGGCAGACAATGTGTTTTTCTCTCGTCGGATTGGTCGCAGCCCGCAGGGCGGAACTACAGCGAGGGCTTCCAGAGGGGAGTTTGCCGATGTGCCGATCAACTCAACCATTTTAGGGGCGGCCAAGTTCAGTGGGAAGACCAAAGACGGCTGGGCCATTGGAATTTTGGAAAGTGTTACTGCACGATCCGTGGCAGAGATTACCCTTACGGATGATGAGGATGTTTTGGCCAGTATTGACGAGCTAGGCGAGGAGCGCGAGGAAGTTGTGGAACCTTTGACGAACTATTTTGTAGGGCGTATGCAAAAGGACTTTAACGATCGTAATTCTTATATCGGAGGAATCTTTACTGCAACGCATCGCAATATGGAAGATCGTTTAAACTTCCTGCATTCTCATGCCTATTCCGGCGGATTGGATTTTAAACACAATTGGAAGGATAGAAAATACTATGTAGAAGGAAGTGCTGTAATGAGTACGGTACGCGGAAGTAAGGAAGCCATTACCAGAACCCAGCGCTCTTTAACCCACCTTTTTCAACGCGTAGACGCGGGACACGTGGAGGTTGACACTATGAGAACCTCTTTGAGTGGAACTTCCGGTCGATTTGAGATCGGGCGTCAAAGTGGAGACTGGCGTTATAATTTTGGTGGAAACTTCCGTTCCCCAGAATTGGAACTCAATGATATTGGGTTTTTGCGTCAAGCGGATGATATTAGACAATACGCGAACGTTCGCCGCTTTTGGAACCGACCCACCTCTTGGTTTCGCGAAGCAAACGTGGGGGTCAATCAATTCACTTCCTATGATTTTGAGGGGAATTACAACCGCATTCAATACGAGATCAACGGTTTTGTCAATTGGAAGAACAACTGGTTTACAGAAGTGGGTGCCGCCCACAAGCCGCGCATCTTTACCAATACCTTTTTACGCGGAGGCCCACGTTGGCGTTTTTCTGATGAGAACTTCTTCTTTATTTTTTCCGGAACCGATCAACGCAAAAGACTCAGCGGAACCTTAGGTTACGTGCATTCTGATGCGGACAATCTGGATTTTCAGTTTAGAAGATATGTTTTGCGCTTGCGCTATCAGCCTATAAACTCTCTGAGTGCGTCTTTAAATGTGGAGTACGAGCAGAATCCGAATAAAACCCAATACGTCACCCAGACTGCCTTTGGTGAAACCCCGCGTTATATTCTTGGGGAGATAGATAATGAATCCTTGAGCACAACTTTAAGAGTGAATTACAACATCAATCCAAACTTGACGATACAATACTACGGCCAGCCGTTTATCTTCAAGGCGAGTTTTACCAATTTCAACTATGTGAACGATGCTACGGCAGAAGACCTCAGCCAACGTGTGACTTGGTTTGATGAGCAGCAGATCTCCTTTGCAGACGGTTTGTATTCTGTGGACGAGGACAGAGACGGCACCACAGATTACGCCTTTGGCGATCCAGATTTTGCCTTTGTACAGTTCAGATCTAACCTGGTATTGCGCTGGGAATATATTCCTGGCTCTGAGATCTTTTTAGTGTGGTCACAAGGGATTACCGGCTTGGGTGACCCAAGCAATGATTTCAATACTATTATTGATAATCAACTGCTGCAGCAAAGGCCGCAAAACACCTTTTTGATCAAAGCGACTTACCGCTTTGTACTGTAAGAATTAGTGGGCTTCGAGCCAGTTTTGGCCGAGGCCCATATCCACTACTAAAGGAACAGCTAGTTTATAAGCAGCTTCCATTTCAGTACGGATCATAGCACTGACCTTTTCCAGTTCGGGCTTGTATACATCAAACACCAATTCGTCATGTACTTGGAGCAGCATTTTGGTCTTATAATTGTCTGTTTCGAGTTTTTTGTGGATGTTGATCATCGCTATTTTGATGATATCCGCTGCACTACCTTGAATAGGCGCATTCACTGCGTTACGTTCTGCGGCGCCGCGAACCACCGCATTGCGACTATTGATGTCTTTTAAATATCTACGACGGCCTAATACTGTTTGCACATAGCCATTGTCTCGGGCAAAATCCACTTGAGCGCCCATATAGTCTCTGAGCTTGGGATAGGTCTTGTAATAGGTTTCAATGAGCTCTTTGGCTTCCGTTCTGTTTAGATCAGTTTGATTGCTCAACCCAAAAGCAGAAACTCCATAGATGATTCCAAAGTTGACCGTCTTGGCGTTAGAACGTTGTTCTCGTGTCACTTCACTCGGGTCAACTCCAAAGACCTTAGCCGCCGTTGAGGTGTGAATATCCTCACCTTTATTAAAGGCTTCGATCATATTATCCTCTTCACTCAAAGCAGCAATAATTCTAAGTTCAATTTGCGAGTAATCCGCTGCGAGTAGCACATGCTCCTCATCTCTTGGGACAAACGCCTTTCGCACTTCGCGGCCACGCTCGGTGCGGATCGGAATGTTTTGAAGGTTCGGATTGTTACTGCTCAAACGACCGGTAGCGGCAACAGTCTGCATATAATCGGTATGAACTCTTCCGCTTACCTCTGAAACTTGCTGCGGCAAGGCATCCACATAAGTACTTTTGAGTTTGGTGAGTCCGCGGTAGCTTAAAACATCACGAATGATCTTGTGATCTTTGGCCAGATAGGAGAGTACGTCTTCTGCAGTAGAATACTGACCAGTTTTGGTCTTTTTAGGCTTGTCAACCAATTGCATTTTTCCAAAGAGGATCTCACCCAATTGACGTGGAGAGGCAATGTTGAATTCTTCCCCAGCAGCCTCGTAAATGTCTGCTTCTAACTTTTTGATATCTGTGTCCAAAGCTTCGGACAATTGTGCCAGAAAGTCTTTGTTGAGATTGATACCTTCCAATTCCATAGAAGCAAGGACGCGCAGCAGCGGCAGCTCAATGTCTTTGAAAAGTTTTTGAGTATTTGCCTCATCGAGCTCTTTTACAAAATGCTCCTTGAGTTGCAAGGTAATGTCGGCGTCCTCTACGGCGTATTCCGTTTGTCTACTCAGAGGAACGTCTCGCATAGAGAGTTGATTCTTTCCTTTTTTACCGATGAGTTCCTCGATATTGATCGGGGTATAGTTCAAATAAGTCTCAGACAGTACGTCCATATTGTGGCGCATGTCTGGATTGATCAAATAATGCGCCAGCATGGTGTCAAAAAGAGGTCCAAGCACAGGCATATTATACTTGGCTAGTACCTTGATATCATACTTTAGGTTTTGACCGATCTTTTCGATCCCTTCAGCTTCAAAAAACGGACGGAATCGCTCCAATAATGCTTTGCATTCTGTTTGGTCTGCAGGGAAAGGAACGTAAAATCCTTTGCCTACTTCCCAGGAGAAAGCAATTCCAACCAACTCGGCAATCAATGGGTCCAAACCGGTGGTCTCGGTATCAAAGCAAACGCTCTGTTGCTTGAGGAGTTTATCTATCAAAAGAGAAACCCCTAATTCTGTATCCACGCTTTGATAAAAGTGATCGGCCACAGCGGCGGTTTGTCTACTCGAACTAGTTGCTGCAGCTGTTGGAGCAGCACCTTGAGCATCAAAAAGCGAGAATTGACCGGCCCCTGCAGTTTTGCTTGCTGAGGCTGTTGAAGCTGCCTTTGGTGTTTCTGCGGTAGATGCTGTTTCTGAAGCTTGCTGATTGAAGGTCTTTAAAAAATTGTCGATCAAACGTCTGAATTCCAGCTCTTCAAAAATTGCTTTTACTGCTTCGGTGTCCGGTTCTGACATCTCAAAGTCCTCAGCGTCAAATTCCACAGGAACATCCAATAAGATCTTGGCCAATTCTTTAGACATCAGGCCTAATTCTTTGGCGCCTTCAACCTTCTCTTTCATTTTTCCTTTAAGCTGATCGGTATTGGCCAAAAGTCCTTCCATAGAGCCAAATTGCTTGATGAATTTTTTTGCTGTTTTATCACCGACTCCAGGTAGCCCAGGAATGTTGTCTGCACTGTCTCCCATCATCCCTAAATAATCAATGACCTGCAAAGGATCATCTACTTCAAATTTGGCTTTAACTTCTTCTACACCCCAAGTCTCATATCCGCCGCCAAAAACCGGGCGATACATAAAGATATTTTCACTCACCAATTGAGCAAAGTCCTTGTCTGGGGTCACCATAAAGGTTTGGTAGCCTTCCTTTTCTGCTTTTTTAGCGAGGGTTCCAATAACGTCATCTGCCTCAAATCCTTGCTTGACCATAATGGGAATATGCATGGCTTCCAAGATTTTGTAGATATAGGGTACCGCAAACAAGATCGGCTCCGGAGTTTCATCTCTATTTGCCTTGTAGTCTGCAAACATTTCATTGCGGACGTCGCTACCGCCTTTGTCAAAACAAACTGCCAAATGGTCCGGGCGTTCGCGTTTGATCACGTCCAAAAGAGAATTCATAAAGCCCATAATGGCAGAGGTGTTCTCTCCCTTTGAATTTACTCGAGGATTTTTGATAAAAGCGTAATATCCCCTAAATATCAGGGCGTAAGCATCGACTAGGAACAGTCTTTTGGAATCGGACATAATTGTGGTTCGTTGTTGCGTTTAAAGGTACAAAAACCGAGGCGTTGTACTTTTAAAAGTTATGAACCATTCTGCTGAGAAACCAAAGGTCCTAAAATGAAGAAAAGCCACTCCCCACAGCGGCTTTTCTACGAACTCACAACGTCCATCCCACTGAACGTTGTGGTTTATTTTTCGGCACTGTTTGAGGCCTGATTATTCTTTTCTGAGGTGTTCCCTTCAAGAGCCGCAATACGCGCCTCCAAAGCTTGATATTGAGCAAGTGATGCTTTTAAGGAATCATTCTCTGCTTGCAGTTGAGCCACATTTTCTTCTAAGTTGGTCACCTTTTCTTCCAGCTCTTGAATTCCTGCCGTCAGCAGCGGAGTGATTCTTCCGTAGTCTACCATCATGGGGTTGGTCTCGGGATCACTGTCTTCCTCTCCCGATACCGCATATGGGTAAATGGTATTGAGTTCTTGCGCCAAAAAGCCCATTTCTTGATACCCTCTGTTGGATTTAAACTCATACCAAAGCGGATTGATCTTAGAGATCATACTCAAAGCGCCGTCCACCTCTTGGAAGTTGGTTTTAAGACGAGCATCTGAGGTGGTCACATATTGCACCCCGATCCCAGATGAGGTTCCCGCAACCCGTCCGGCAACAGTCACACCGACGTTTCTGAAGAATCCCACATAATAAGCTCCCGTGGTTGGCAGTGAAGCGGCTAGGCGTACACTGATCCCATCAGAAGAAACTCCTGTGTTGGTATTGTAAAAATCACCCACATAGGTGGTGGTATTGTCGGTCACGTCTAATTGGTTGTTCGGACTGGTCATTCCAATACCTACTTCTCCGCCGTTAAAAAAGGAATCTCCATTACTGTTGATCCTGGTGCGCACACTACTGTTGTAAAGGTCTAAGATCCCTGCACCACTGGAATCGTAGTAGCGTCCTGTAACGGTTGCGGTAGTGGAGCCGTTTCTCCAATAGGTATCACCGCCCACATTCACTAAACCTCCAGCAGTCGCCTCAAAAAAACGGGTACCGCTAGCTGCAACAGCAAAGTCACCCGATGAAGTTAAATCGTGAGTGAAATCATAAGCGTCATGATCTAAGCTAGTGGTTTGCGTAAGTGCTCCGCCCAAACCGATTCCACCACCAATTCCTTCAACTCCATTTCTCGGATAGACAGCACTGGCCGCAGAGACCCAGAACAGATCTCCCACACCGGTGGTTTGCAAAATATGCCCTGCCGTTCCGTCAAATGCTGGAAACTCGTATCCGCCCGCACTAGGATCACTTACTTGAAGTGTACCATTGATTCGAAACTCGTTTGCAGCAAAGTCGCCCCAAACCAACTCGGTACTTGCAGAGTTGGAAATGATCAATTGATTGTCAGCGAATGTCTCAGATGAACCAGCAGATTTACCGATGAATACATTCCCGTTTCCAGTATTATTCCTTCCTGATGATGCACCCACATATGTGTTGTTAGTGCCGGTGGTTCCAATTTGACCAGCTGCTTCACCAATAAAGACATTGTTTTGACCACTCACCAAGGAACTTGCGCTGGCATATCCGATGGCAGTGTTTCCAGTGCTTGATGTGAGAGAATTCAGTGCAAATGCACCATTGGCTGTGTTTCTGCTCCCTGATCCAGCTGCATTTAGGGCCTCTCTCCCAATACCAATATTGTAACTTCCACTGCTTATGTTTGCCAAAGAATTATCACCCAGCGCAACATTGTATACGGCCGATGCAGAACTGGAAGAATTTGATAAGGTGTTTCTACCAATAGCAATATTATAAGAGCCTTGAGACAGTCCTGAAAGAGCTCCTGCTCCCACAGCAATATTGACTGAGCCTGTTAGATTCGCTGCGAGTGAATTATACCCAACTGCTGTGTTAGTAGCTCCCGTTGAGTTCGAGCCCAGTGCACTTGATCCAATTGCGGTATTGTAATTACCAGTAGTATTTATATCAAGTGCTTGATAGCCAACTGCAACATTATCTTCAGCAGTTCTATTACTGCGCATACTTTGAAATCCAACTGCCGTGTTTCTTGAGCCTGTATTGCCAATGGAGAAGCTTCCGGTAAGTGATTGTGCGCCGACTGACGTATTAAACCTGGAAGTACCTGTCACATAGGTCATGGCATCAGAACCTATAGCTGTATTAAAAATTCCTTCTGTGCTGATCAACAAGGTTCTCGCGCCAAAGGCGGCATTACTACCTCCAGTCATGTTCGCTGCTAGTGCATTGGAACCAAAAGCAACATTATAGGTTCCAGTAGTGGTGGCTTGCATAGCCGCTACACCAAAGGCTGAGTTATCTCTGGCGGTTTCTGTGGTTTGTAATGCCCCACTTCCCATGGCGGTATTGTTGATTCCAGAGGTAACAGCACTTAAAGTTTGATTTCCAATCCCCACGTTTGCGTTTGCTCCATCATCATTAGCTCCCGCTCCATTTCCCAAAAACAAGGAGGAACCGTCATAAATACCGTCTGAGAGTTCATTGATCTGGCCTGCGCCATCACCAACGGCTTCCCAAGTAGTGGCTCCGTTATTCCAAAAGTAGAAGCCAGGGAGGTTACCGCCGTCTGCAGTGGTCAAATAAATGAGCATGCCGTTTTGCGCTGCGCCGGGATCTGAAGTTGGAAATTGATCAATACGCGGAATCAAGATTCCGTCCGTATTGGCGGGATCGGTTGCATCAGAAGCTGAAATATCTAAACTGGCGTTTGGGGAAACGTTGTTGATTCCTACTTGCCCGTACATGGAGGTGGCAAATAGGAAAAGGCCTAATAGGCTCAATAGTGGTTTCATTTCGACGGTTTTCCTTTGGTTACCGTCAATAGCAAAAGGTTAACATCGAACTTGAAAATAAAAAAAAAGCCGCTCCCCACAGCGGCTTTTCTTCTCAAAACACAATAATGCAATTGCACTATTGTTGACTATTCTTCAGATAAAGCTAGAGCTTCGGACGTCTTGGATTTATCACCTCCTTCAAGAGCGGCAATACGCGCTTCAAGTGCTGCGTACTGATCCAATTGTGCTTTCAATTGTGCGTTCTCTGCTTCAAGTACTTTTACCTTTTCATGGAGTTCTTTGATACCTGCGGTTAGCAAAGGAGTAATTCGGGCGTAGTCAACCATCATGGGATCTTCGTTGGGGTCGCTGCTTTCATCTCCAGTGACAATCTGTGGAAAAACTTCTTTAACCTCCTGAGCAATAAAGCCAAGTTCCTTGAATCCCAGATTAGACTTAAATTCATACCACTGCGGCTCAATATCACTGATCATATCCAGCGCATTAGCAATGGGTTCAAAATTGGTCTTTAGGCGTCTGTCTGAGGTAGTAACCAGCTGAATCCCCGAGCCTGTGCCTGAAATTCTACCGGATACACCACTTCCACCTCGTCTGAATCCAATATAATCTGCGCCGCTACCTGGTGAGGAAGCCGCTAGTCGTATGCTGATCCCATCCGCAGATGAACTTAAGCTCTCATTATAAAAATCAGCAACAAAGCCCGTGGTATTGTCAGAAACATCTAACTGTTCTGTTGGATTGGTTATGCCAATTCCAACTGAGCCTCCGTTGAAATAAGTGTCTCCTGTTCCTGCTATTTGCGTAGTGCGAATACCAGAAGCAAAAACATCCACCAAGCCTGTTGAACCCGTGCTGGTAAGGTCAATCAAACGAGTTCCCATCACATCCGTTTGATTGATCTGCAGATCGCCTCCTACACGTGTATTACCCGTATTACTCACGCGGAATTTGGCCGTGCCTTCATCTTGCACTTCAAAGTATCCGGATCCGTCTAGATTATGGATGAAATTATTTGCTCCATAAGTGATGGTCGTTTCTTGGCTTAGAGATCCACCCAATTGGATGTCATCAGAGGACTCGCTCAGTCCATTGCTGGCTGTAGTTGCATCAGAAAAAGAAGGGGTAGACCAAAATGCTGTTCCAAAACCATTGGTAGTTAGTACTTGATTACTTGAACCATCTGTAGTGGGCAAAGTATATTCTTCATTTATGGTTACTCGGCCATCGGTGAATACCTCAAAAGAATCAGATCTTGTCACATCTGAGGTTCCATTTCCTACTACGAATGATCGACCAATTGTCACCGTATTCCATTCGCCCACGGCCATTTCGTAGTCGTCGTTTGCAATGGTTCCGTAGCCCATGGCGGTGCTGGCAACCCCTCTTGCTTCAGAAGCCAGACCTGAGGCAAATGAATAGGAGGCAGATGCAATGGTGCCAGCGTTTACTGCAAAAGAGCGGTTTCCAACGTTAGCATCATCCCAGGCAGTATTGTCGAATATGCCGCCATTTCCAACAGTTCCCGCTCGGAAAGCTGCTTTTCGTGGATTGAAGAACATTCTATCACCAGCTCCGGAGACTGAGATAGTACTGCCGCTTCCAAAGGTACCTGTAACCAATAAACCATCGGAACCGGCAACGGTTACAGCTCCATTGTCTGCTGTAATGGTTCTTCCTGCTCCGGCACCACCTTCATCGTAGGCTCCATCCAAAGCATTAGTTGTGTCAAGGCTCGAAAGGTCTACGGTCCGTGCGGCAACGCCGTCGTCTTCGATCTCCAAAGTAAGTATTTCGGTGGCGGCATTGAATGAAAAGGTCTCTATGGTTTGATCATCGGTTCCAGTGCTAATGTTAGCCCAGAAAACATTTCCTGCACCATCTGTTCGTAAAACTTCGCCTAGGGTACCATCAGTTGCCGGAAACTCATAGCCAGTTCCCGATGGATTACCCACTTGGAGTTGGCCATTGATGCGCAGATCGCTTGCAGAAAAATCACCCCAGATCAATGGACTGCTCGTGTTTGAATTTGCGATATAAAGCAAATTAGATCCAGTCTCATTCAAGCCCGCTGAAAAACCCAAAAAAACGTTGTCACTACCCGATCCGTTATTGAAACCAGCATTAGCGCCCAAAAAGACATTGTTGCTGCCACGGGTACTATTCTCTCCACTACGCGCCCCGATGAAAGTGTTTGACTCTCCATCAGTATTGCTCATACCTGTTCGATATCCTAAGGCCGTATTGTTTTGGGCTGTAGTGGTAGCCTCTAAAGATTCCATCCCAACACCAACATTACCAATACCCGTAGTGAGTGTGGTCAATGAGGAACCTCCAATTCCAATATTCCGAGATCCAGAAGTTAAGCCAGACATGGCTTGATCTCCTAGAGCAATATTGTATTGGGCTGCCGTAAAAGTGCCTGCCGTTGACATTGTATTTCTTCCAATGGCGATGTTGAAATCCCCGGTTGTCGGTCCAAACAAGGCACTAGACCCTATGGCTATATTATATTCTCCGAAAATATTTCCAAAAAGTGCATTGGCACCAATAGCAGTATTATGAATCCCTTCTGTGTTAGAATTCATTGCTGCTCGGCCTACAGCCGTATTTTGACTCCCGATATTATTCTGTCCCATTACTGCATATCCTACAGCCGTGTTGTCAATCCCTGTGGTATTTGCGTCTAAGGTGGCAGATCCCATTCCTGTATTTTGACTACCTGTGGAATTGCTAAGACCAGCTTGAAATCCGATCATGGTATTGTCATTACCACTTGTATTGATAGCTAATGATTGTCTTCCTATAGCGGTGTTTCCAGAGCCTGTAGTGTTATTGATCATTGCTGTGGAGCCAATAGCCGTATTGGAGTTCCCGGAAGTGTTGTTGGAAAGGCC
>NZ_JABSPU010000026.1 GCF_013214815.1 Gilvibacter sp. | reverse complement strand
TAGAGGAAGTTTATGCAAGATATTCAAACAAGAAAACCGCCCAAAAGTGCGCTTCTAAGAGAGGCGAGGGCGGTGTTGATGATTAAAGATAGGGATTATGTTTGATGAAGAACACATTTGCTCAATTGATCCTAGGATAAAAGCCTCCTTAGTGGAGCATCCAGATGATCCTGACGATAAATATTATGTAAAGATATGGTTTGACTTTGTTTACACCTCTGAGAATATGAGAGGAGGGAGGCAAACGGGAAATCACGAGTTCACTGGCGAAACAAAGGAGTTGGTCACGGACAAAATCAAGGAATTTCTAAACGAAGACAAGGACCAATGGCGCATTGTGTAGAAGAAAAGACATTGCTTGACCCTTATGATTGGGAACAAGACATTAGTTTCGACCTAGTGAATGCACTGACAGAGCTCGGTAAGAGTAGAACAATAGGAAGTGCTTACTTTTGGTCACTTCGTATCATTGCGCTAGAGGTGCATCTAATTTTCAGTGTCTGGATTGATATCGTTAAGCATTTTATTGAATGGCAAGTTGCAATAGCCGATCGTGTGATACGTAGGGACCCAAAGTCACCCAAAAGTATACATGACCTCATGGTCGCCAAAATGGAAACTGACTGGTACAACTATGAAGGGTGTTTTGATGATTTAAAAACAAGATGAGTTATGCTAATAGTTGACGAACGACAAAAAGAAGTGTCCGTAAAGATTTATGAGATGGACAACATTTTGAATGCTGACACTCACAATAGAACCGATGGAAAGTGGAGTATACACTTCCATAAAGACATGAGAATTTATCACAAAGGCGATCAAAGTGCAACATGTATGCTTGAACTAGATAGCCACGCCCAAGGCATGGCCTTTCTGGACTTTCTTTATGAGTGCTATGCCTCTTACTGTAAGGTGGTGAAAATAAGCAGCGGTGAAGAAGAGGTAATCCTGAGTTGCCTTCCTGATTTTTGTGGCACCGTGCGTGTGAACAAATTGGGCGATAAATCTACATACAAGGAGGCGCAATTCTTCCCTAAATATGAAAAGACACTAATTAGAGAGAAGTGACAGATGGCGTTACGCCCAATCCAAAGCCAATTCTAAAGCATCCCGTACATCTTCTCTAAGACTTCCTTGATCCTTCCCCTTTGTGTATCGAGCAAGGCGACCTTCTACAAGTGTAATGTCCTCGGCTCTGAGTCTACCCAATATGTAGCCTTCTGACTTTTTGGTGCCGCTGCTAGAGGGCTTGACGCCCCTATTGGGAATACCTAGCTTATCAAGCCACCCAATACAAAGCTCAGATCGCTCTTGATTGCGGCCAACATTGCGTGCCTTGCGAGCAACAACGGCTTTGCTTCCCTTCATATCAAAGCTCATGTTCTGCGCATTGCTGTTGTCTACGGCTGCACGCACGCCCTCTTTGCCTTTGACCTCTAGTACAAAGTCCTGAAACTCGAAAAAGTCTCTAAAAACGCCTATGGTGGCCGTCTTGAATTTCCAATCAACCAGCGCATAGGCGAACTTAGTGCTTGTGACCGATGGGTCTATGCCTATTGTGATCTTCTTATTCATAATGGATTAAATAAAAGCGGCAGAGCAAACGCCCCGCCGCCCAATCAAAAACTACAATGAGAAACCTATGCCACCTCGGAGGTGGTTACGTAGAGCGAGTCAGTGAGAACGTTGGCATTGTTGCTGAAATTGGCAACTTCAAAGCACAAGTAATCTCCTTTAGCAAAAGTGTCTTTAAAGCCAGTGTAAATAGTCTCAGGGCGACCAGATCCATTGGATGTTGCCCTAGTGCCTAAAGACTGAGGTAAGACCGACTCAGAGGCTACGTCGAGCGCACCAGACTGGTCAAGCTTACCTTTTTGTGCCCTGATGTTGGTTTGTCGGTTGTTTCCAGAAGAAAACGTATGGTAAACGTTGAATTGAAGACGCCTCTCTTGTTCTCCTTGGTAGATGAAGTAGGAAATACCTGAATCCACGCGCACTTCCCATAGTCTCGAATCGTTGACTTGCACATCAACATTAGCAGGAGGCAGCGTACCGGAAACATCTGCATTGATCTTGGAAAACACGTTTTGAGTCAAAACAGTAGTTGGCTCCTGTCCCTGAACAAATGCGGCCTTTGCTTCCACGCCCACGGACGTATTGGGTAGCCCTTGAATTTGGTTACCAGAGAATACGAATTGAGGGCTATTTACTTGCACCCCACCGAATGAAGTAAATGCTTCTCCATTGGTCATCACAAAATCACAACCTTCTACTATGACCGATTCAGGTGTCCCGTTGGAGTCGGTTATGTTGTAATTGAAGAGGCCACCAGTGGGCGAATCAATACGGCCTACACAATTGGTCAATCGGATTCTTCTCCCGATTCTAACGCCTGCACCTATGTTGAATAGGTGAGAGCTGCCAGAGCTAGAAAACACAAAATTAGAGCGTTCCCAAACAAAGCTATTGAACATAGTAGCGGGTGGGAAGGTAGACACCTGTATGGAGCCAGTATTGAAAACGCCACATGTCTTAGCGACTAGGTTACCAATAACTCCAAACTCAAAGGCTAAATAGGCTGGTCCCGATGCATTCAGTCCACCATTCTGGAAATTCACGGCTTCCCAAAGGTGTTGGTGCGTGTTAGAGGTTGGACTTGTCTCCGTTTTTATGATGGGCGATTCTGATCCACCAGCATCTATACTAAAGTCCTTGAATGTTGTGCTGCCTCTTAGGCTGAAAAATGGTCGTGGGTCATTCGCTACGCCTTGGCTCTTCCCAGCGGACTTTAAGGCCGTCGTCAATAGGCTGGCTCCCTCGATGGTGACATTTTCCTCAATTACAAAAACGACATCCTGAGGCACCTGAATTTCTGATTGGGTGCCTCCTTGCGGCACTTGCCCGATAAGCCTCCATGATGTCCCAGCGGACAAAGTGACTACATTGTTTACTGGTGCAGGAAAGTCACTGAACTGCACGATGGTTGTTTGTGATCCCATGTTAGGTGTTGTTGGGCCAGTAGAAGAAGATCCAGAAGAAAGGTAGGCATTATTCATCTCAATGATGAACTGGTCTCTAGTCCCAGAGAACGGGACGGCAGAGCCTGTAGGGGAGTCCTGTAGGCTCGTATCGGTGATATCTAGCTCTAGCACAGGGGTGCCGTAGATAATAAACTCTACAGCATTGGAGCGCCCTCGGACAGGGGCGCATATCGCGTGCCCTGTTTTGGGTAGAGGTGTCATATATGCCGCTCCCGTCGCTACGGCCACGGCGTCCTGTGATTGAACGCCTACGAAATTGTCATGCTTTATTACGGTATAACTCATATGGTGTTAATAATTTGGTTACAAAATTGCTACCGATTATAAAAATAGGCATTCTGTGCGTATATTTATTGGTAAACAGGCTACTTTTGTAGTCAATTTAGTGACAAAAGGGATTTATGGGGGCACCCCGAAAATATAACGACAGCAATAAGGGCGAAATAAACAGGCTTGGCTTTGAGCTGGCTTTGTTGGGTCTGAATGAAAAGGAGATAGCTGGCGTCTTAGGAGTTTCTGCAAGGACCTTAAATAATTGGTGCAAGGATTACCCTGAGTTTTTGCGGTCCATAAGAGAAGGGAGAGGATTGGCTGATGCTAAGGTGTCTAGGGCTCTTTTTAGATCTGCCACGGGATATAGGACTGTAACTATAAAACTCAATGACCTAAATGCTAGTTCTGTTAATTTGAAAACGAACAACCTTGACAAGTTGACGCTTAATCAAATTGCCGAGATGGGAGAGATTCAGAGCATTGAAATAAAAGAGCACGGTCCCAATGGAAACGATGCACTCAAGTGGCTTTCTAATCGCCGACGCCATGACGAAGGAATTAATTGGAGGCTAAACCCAGACAACGAACCAGACGTCGACCCGCTTCAGGATTCTGTCATTGAGTTCCAGATGATGTTGCCAGACGGCACTGCAATACCCTTCGGGCAGCAAGGCGAATACATTGACTTCGAAGAAGAAGAGGAGGAATAAATGGGACTTTCTGCTAGAAAAATAAAAGAGCCCTACAAGAGGGCTGTAATAAGGCCAAAGGTCAATACGATCTATGCCAAATACCTAATGCCGTCTAGGGCACGATGGATATTCATGTTTGGTGGAGGTGGTAGCGGCAAGAGCGTAGCGGCCTCTCAAAAGTTTACCATGCGTCTGTCTTCTGAGCATAACACCCAGCATAAGCTACTATGTGTAAGGAAGACCTATTCTAGTATTGAGGAATCGATGTACGACCGACTAGTGAGAGAAATAGACTCGCATGGATTGTCAAGGGCTTACAATGTCAAGAAAAGCCCGTTCTCGATCACAAGGAAAGCCTCTAAGGGCAAGAGGGAAAGTCAGCAGTCCAAGGTGGTATTTAGGGGCATGGACAACGAGGAGAAGATCAAGTCTATTGAGGGTGTGACTATCATATGGATCGAGGAGGGCACCGAGCTTTCAGAGAGCGAGTTTTTACAGTTGGATGCCCGTATGCGTGGGGAAACCAATGGTTATTATCAGATCATTGTGACCTTCAATCCAGTGAATAAAAACCACTGGATAGCCAAGTATGCCGAGCCGCAGATGTTTGACGAACAGGACCGGCACGACAACATCAGCGATGTGAAGATTTTGGTACCTGAAAAGGTTTGGGAATACGAACGATACGCCGAGGTCAATGGCAAGAAGCTTAAGACAGTGGTTCGTTCCATCAACACCACCCATGAAGACAACGAGTTCTTGCCCGATGAATACAGGGCGACGCTTGAGTCAATGGGGTCTGCATTGGGATCAATGCATGTGGTTTATGCAAAGGGGCGGTGGTACAATGGGAGTCAAGCAGGCCTTTTCTTCCCAACATTCGATTACTCGAAGCACGCTAAGATGGCGTCTAGTGTTGCCTATAATCCAGCCTTGCCTATACACTTGTCGATCGACTTCAATATTCAGCCCTATATGTCTGGGCTATTGTTTCAAATGGAGCACAAGAAAGGCTACTGGAATGGCTATACGGACTACATCGAAGTTAAGGTGTTTGACGAAATAGCAGCCACGGCTCCGCACAACACCGCCCACGGACTTGGGCAATTATTTGCAGCACGCTATCCAGATAGTGGAGGTTTCTACCTCTATGGAGATGCTACGGGCACGAGGGGGTTAGGAATTAGGGACACCAAGAGCTTGTTCGAGGACTTCGAGCGTGGATTGGGCATAATGGCGGGCTTTGCCAACCGTAGAATACCAAAGTCCAATCCACGGTACAAGGCAATAGCAAAAGGCTCCCTCGGAAGACAAGCATTTTGTACAAGGCTATTCAATGGGGATACCGTACCGATTAGAATGATTGTTTCAAGAAAATGCACCAACTTTATCAAGGATTTGCAGGAAGTTGAAGCAACCCCAGAGGGCAAGATCAAGAAGATAAAAGACAAAAACGGCGTTGAATTACTAGGGCACATGTCCGATTGTTTCGCGTATTTTGTATGCCATCCTGATGCATTAGGAGAGTATGCGTACAGTGTTATTAAACCAACTGCTTAATGAATAACCAGAACATACACCCAACAACTAAATCAAACGAAGCGACCGCCACGATAGTGCCTATTGACCTTGGGCAGCAATACGCTTTTGCCATAGACACCATCGCTGGTGTTCGGCATAAGGATTACAACCAGGTTGTGAGTTTGCAAAAAGAAAACACTGCCTTGGCTATTGGTGATGGCTATGAAGACCTGATTGTTTATCACAAAAACAGAGAGTCAAAAGAGAAGTTCAAAGATAGACAAAAGAAAACCTACGCTCGAACGCCTGAAATCATTGAGCGCAATGCAACGTTTTTGGAGCGTCTTTACCAGCAACCAAAGCGCATAATGAAGCTGACAATTGGTGAAAACGAAGACCATGCATTGTTGCGCTCCGTTAGTCAATTCGGCGACAATGGCGAAACCCTACTTAAGTGGGTTGAAACAAATTGTTTAGTAAAAGCAAAAGAGCGTCCAAACGATTTTGTGTTCATTCGGTACGATGAGGATACAAGAGACTTCACGCCTGAAATCATCTACTGCGAGGATGTCCTCAACTTCAAGAAAAGGAAAGGCATTTATACCGACTTTGTGTGCCAATACCTACTCGATGTAGCTGGCGCGCTAATCACTCAGTACATGTATCTCACTTCTGGTGAGTTTGTCTACTTCACAGCAAAGCAAGAAGGAGGCAGTGATAAGCAGAAGCAAGCTCTAAGCGTGTTTTATGATCAAGTAAGAAATGAAGGCACCTATCAAGGAGAGGAGTCGATCAATAACATTAGCTACATTGTAACTTCCGCCCCATTCTTGGAGCAAATACCTGTCTTTTCATTTGGCTACATCCAGACGACTAAAAAGGGGTATAGCTACTATGTGCCGTTCTGGGAAAAAATACGCTTAATGCTCAAGCGCTTCGTTGGTGATGGCACAAAGCTAGATGTCACCGAGGATCGCCACGGCTTTCCAAAGGCTATTGAGCTGGTAGACAAGTGCACGCACAAGGACGATCAAGGGCGCCCTTGCGTAGATGGCACAATAATGGGTACGGGCGAAGAATGTCCCATTTGCCACGGTAAGGGCTACACATCCATCACAAGTGAGCACGATGTTATGATGATCCCTTTGCCCGATGATTTTCACAAAGACTACAGTCTTCCTATCAATCCCAAGGACATTGCTACTACTGTCGAGGCACCAATCACGACAATGGACTACTTTAGGAAGATTGTTGACAGCCACACCAACAGGTCTTGTGAGGTGATCTTTGGAGTAGATCTATCCAATTACGGAAACGGACCAGTGACGGCCACTCAAGTGCTCAATCACCAAGGCACAAGCAACGGCGTAATTGCTGCTTACTCTGAGCTACCTGAGCGCATCTATGCACAAATAGTAGGTGCTATGGCAGATTACTTGGGTCTGCCTAGCGATGGGTATGACTCTCAAATGGAATACTCCAAGGACATGACCTTTGCATCTGAGCGAGATCTAGTAGAGCTATTGGGCAACGCCAAGCAAGCGGGTGCTAGCCCTACAATATTGGAGTCCATCGAAAAACGCCTAAGAGAAACCCAGCAAAGAAATCACTCCCTTTCTGTGCGTAACATGGAAGCGATAGAAGCACACAAACCATACAGGCATGTCTCTGATCAAGCAGCTGCAACTTTTGTCTTGAACTTACCAGCTACGCATCCAAATAGAGTGCTTTGGGAGAATTTCCCAGCTATATCCAATATAGTTTCTGAAAGAAATGCCCTTTTTGCATCTAAGTCCATCGAAAGACAAGCTGAGCTGATCCAGCAAGTCGTTGACGAATATGTTCAAAAAGAAAAAGATATAATTGAAACTTCTTTAAGTGCGGATTTGCAACAGTTTATGAACCCAGAAGACGAAACAGAAGAGGATGAAGCCTAGTATTTCCAAGCTTGAAAAGCTCATGCGCACCAAGAGCAAAGCCTACTCTGACCAAACAAAGCAGCTTTTTAGCTTAACTGATAAGCTTGATAGGCAATTGTATACGTTTGTAAAAGACAATATATTGCCTACCTTTGTTTATAGCTCAGATAGTAGGATAAAGTCTACAGGCGTGAATTTGGATGCATCTAGGAATATAAAGCAACTCAAAGATTATATAAGCGGAACGCTTAATAAAGATTTGCAAAAGTTCTATGCAAGGTCTGCAAAAAGAAACGCAGATGTTACAAATAGATATTTCAACCTTTTCAATCCATCCAAGGCAATATCCTCCTCAGTAGCTAGGAAAGGCACAAAGTCACTAGAGGTGCTAGTAGCGAGCATCTTTACAAAGAGCAATGTGCAATCGGAAGTGGAGTCCGCTCTGTCTAATGCTGTTCTGTCGAACTCGACCACCTCGGAGGCAACGCAGGCATTAAGCGACATCATAAGAGGCAAAGACGGTGGATTGGGAGTCAATCAAAGGTATCACTACCAGCAAGGGCAAGATGCTATTCGTGCTCATGGTAGCCTGCTGGATAACTCCTTTTCTCAGGCGTTGAACCTGAACTATGCCGTTTATACAGGATCGGAAAAAACAACAACTCGAAGCTTCTGTAAGTCCAGAATTGGCAATGTCTATTCAAGAGACGAGATACTTTCATGGCAAGATCTAGAGTGGAGTGGCAAGAAGAAAGGCCATAACATCATATTAGACAGAGGTGGGTGGAATTGTGGGCACCAGTATGCGTGGGTGTCCTACGAATTAGCAAAAGAGCTTAGAAAAGACGTCCCTAAAAGCTCATTCGATAAGCGTTAATTTTTCAAGTAAAACAACAGGATTATGCAAAAGTTATTTTTTATCACTATTTTGGTGTTAGTTTCACCAATTTGCGCATTCACACAGGTCCAAGGCGAAGGCTTTGGTGTTTCGGTTGGCCTCGGCTATGCTCCAAGGACATGGACGGCCACGACTAATTTTAGGGCTTCGCTTATAGAGTCGTCAATGGCGCCAACAGTGGACATAATTGCAGGAGACAACATAACAAGTGTTGCTCTTCGGTTGGGTATGGTCAGTTCTTTAGATGTGGTCATGGGCGCCGACAGGTATTATTTTGCAGTTGGATACGCATACGCCACTGGTGTCCCGCAAGAGCTTGCGCATAACGTGCAAATTGGATTCGGTCTAAGGGCCGACATTGGCAAAAAGAAAAACTATAGGTTTGAGTTCGGACTGAGGCTTGCATCCCCGATTAAAGACGGTAGAGTTTCGCTTGGTCCAGTGATTGGCCTAAATCAACGAATAGAATGACGTACAAGTTTTACATCAACGGAATACAGGTCTTTCCCGTGAATGCGGGAGAGCTTTCAATAAACAGGAACCGTGCTCAGGAGGGGCGTGGTTCCTATTTTGATGTAAAACTTGGTACCTCTGTGAAGCTAGACAGGGCAGATTTTGAAAAGTTTGAGGCCTATGATATGGACCACCCTTTGGAATTTGTAATGACCGAGACAAGCGTATTGGGAACATTCGATATCTACAGAGGGTTTTCTACTAAGTCTAAGGCCAATGAACTAAACAAGAGCTTTGCGATCGTTGAGCTACCCATGACTACTTCGGGAGCATCTGGCAAGTTTCTAGCTAACTACGACCAAACCGTCAACATGATGGAGGTGCCCGACATTGTGGACTACGGCTATTACAATGCTCCTAAGATTGAGTTCAGGGTCGAAAACTACGAAGCCTTGTTTGCGTCGACACCTTCACCGCAGCCACCTTTGCCTGGCTGGGGCAATGCCCTAGTTAAAAACACTGGTGGTGCGCCTATTGCTATCTACGCTATTTATGCGCGTGAACTCGTAACCACGCTAGACATAGCTGGCGAACCTGTGCCTCCTTCTTCTGGGGATTGGGAACTAGTTACTGCTGGGAGTGTGGCGAACAATGCCTCAACATGGGCCAGAACGCCCGACATCTTAAATCCTGTCGATTCATCTGTTGTGACTTTTCAGTTTAACTTTGCTGCTGCTGGGCAGCCAATAACGCCGCCGCCTTCGCCCAATGGCGAGGATTGGGAGCTTATCGACACGAGGGATCATCCATCAAATGGCTCTACGTTTACGCTTTGGGTAGACAACACTAAATTGCTCGGCGAGCTTATTCCCATAAACAACGGGCGCAGGCTAATGGATGTTTTGCAATGGGCAACAAGAAAGGCCAACCCCGACATGAGCGTTTCTTCGGAGTTCTTGACTTCTGAAATCAATTACGTCACTGGACTGCCCAATGAATTGAAAGATCTTGTCCTGTATAGCTCTGCTGATGTGAAAGGCGTTCCCGTGGACATCGAAGACTATGTTAGAGATCAGGATTTCGTATTAAGAGACTTCTTAGAGGTGCTTTGTAATGCTATCAATGCTGAATGGTGGATTAATGACAGGACTTCACAGCTAATCATAGAGCATGTTAGCTACAGGCCACAGACGCAGGCCATAAACCTGTCTGAGGATGTAGATCAATACCCTGTATTGGTCTTTGGTCAAACAGAAATACCGAGGCGAGAGGAGTTTGCGACAGGAGATAGAGATATTGACTTTACGGGCACTCCAATTGAGTACTTAGATGAAGCAGCTACTAGCAAAATCTCCGTATCAATGGACAATTTCATAAGAGAAGTTGGGCGCCTTCCTGTTTCGCCAAGCGACTACCCAGACGATTCGTTGTGCATGGTGCAATTGCAGTCGTTGCAAGCATCGGATCAGTTTGCCGAGCAAGGGGCTATCACTGGTGATTTTAGGCCGAATGTAACATTGTCCCAAGCCAACCTGATGGAAAAGTACGGTGGATATAGAAGGATGTTTACTTATTTCAGATTCAACTTTGAAGAAAGAAGTGCAAGTAGGCAGCCCTATGTTAAGATTCCAACAGTGTATAAGCAAGTGGAGGCTTACTATGACTATGCTTTGATTAGAGTGGCCGACCTGCCAAGTTTTTTCACTGATCAGGGCATTGTAACCGCCACGACATTCACCCCTTCTCAGGGATTATTGGAAATAGAAACAACATTCACCCCATGAGTAACTTGCTAGTCATCAATAAGGGCAACGACCATGAAAAGGGCGCAGGGCTTCCTTTTTACAAGGAAAAGGGCTATATTATGTCCTACAATGGGAATGACATAGCCTACCAAGGCAGACTTACACCTCAGTCCGAGATTCCATCTTTCCAAATATGGGTGCCAGAAGATACGTTTGTATCCATGGTTTATGAGCGGGTGGCAGGAGGGTCTTACACGGTCAATCCTAGCGTGACGCCCATTCCTACGCAAGTAATTGACAATGGTCAGACAGTAAATGTTTTTAGCATGTCTGGCATTGAGTTACAATCAGCGGGTCAACCGCAACCGTATCCCCCATGCGGCTTATATACAATTGCTCTAACGCTATCCGATGGCGTTGGAGGATCACAAACAACCTACTACAGCGCAGAGATTAGCCTATTCTAGAGGCTATGGATGAACTTATTGCTTTGTTAGATCAATTCGAGGGCATCGCCCAAGAGTTGGCTTCTTCTGCGTTGGTAGAAGCAAGCAATACCGTTGCCTTGATTAAAAACAGGGTACTCAACCAAAGGCAAGACGCACAGTCGGCCTCTACGGGTCAATACTCTAAAGCGCTGGTACCCAAATTCTACCTCTACAATAAATCCACCAGCCAAGGTGCTGAGCGCCGCATTAGAGCGTCTAAAAATCCTTTCCTTTCTTATTCCGACTTGAGGGAGGCCAACAACTTGCAGACTCAAGCCAAAGATTATAGTTTTTCTGGTCGCATGTGGGCAGAAGTCGGCGTTGTGTCTCAATCAGTGACCGACTCTAGCATTGAGGTGACTATAGGAGGGCAAACGCCTTATTCAAGTAGACTCCTCAAGTTCCACGAAGAAAGAGATGGCATCAATCTATTGGCTGTGTCTCAATCAGAGAGCGCTATGCTAGCTTCTGCTGTAAATGCCCGATGGAATAACCTTTTAAGTGAGATTATAGTATGAGTAAGCTCAAGTACATGATTGATCAGATATCACCAAGGGTAAGTGGATTGCCTTGGGTGGGGCGCTATGGGGGCTTGGTTCAGACTGCTACTCAAGGCAAAACCAATTCAATCGAGACATATCCAGTAGCCTGCGGTGTGACTTCGGTTAATTGCAAGAGCATGGATCCGTTACATGACTTAGTACCTGATGATAGCGTCAGTAGCATCTTCTATTGGGAGGAAGTTAGTCCTATGCGCTCTGTATCTAAAGGTCCACTATCAAAGGGAAGCCCAATTCACTATTACAAAGCAAAAGGATCGGCAAGGCTGGTCGCTTGGATGAACTTAAAGATGCTGGGTATCTCAGGGTGCTCAACTCCGATTGAGATTATTATGAAAATGGAGTCTTTGCTTACAACAAGGGCTACTATTAATTTTTCTGGTACTCAATTGGGCCGCTTCACTACGTCCGTGTCGAGGGACGGGCAAAGGAATGCCGAGCAACTGTTTGGCAAATACAGCTACCCTAAAAGTAGCCACTACTACCTGACGCCATATGATTACTTTTCTATCATTGTTGATTTTGAGCTGACTTACAATCCTGCTTGTGCGGATGATTTTGTGTTGCAGCCACCCATAACCTGTTAGTATATGTTTAGTGCATTGACCACATTTTTGATTTCATTGACTAGCTCATGTGCAGCATTGCTGTATCGACACAAGATGATCGAACCGGGCGGACTTTTAGATTGGCTGCCAAACTATTTCCCAGAAAACGACAAATGGAGAGGCCTGTTTGAATGTGCTGTATGTTTATCTGGGTGGTTGTCCCTCGTTGTTATGTCCACCTCTTGGGCAATTGGCTTGCAGTTCTTTGCTCAAACCTTTGTCTGGATGGACGTGCTGTGGATCGTATGCTCTTGGATATGCACGCCTGTATTGACAACATTTCTTTACTTGAAAACTTGGGGCAAAAATAGATAGCAGTATGGACATCAGGAAAACAAGAGCATGGCGTTGGTTAACAAAGAACCGTAAAGACGGTGTGCTCGAACAAAAATTCAAAGAAGCGACAGACAGCTATCCTCCAAGGGAGGGAGTGAGACGTATTATCACTAAAGGTCCAGACGGCAAGTTGCGCACGCCTGAGTCTTTTGTTGCCAATGGCACTAAGTACGTGGTCCGTCCTGTCACGCAATTCACGATTGACAAGCAAGTTCAGTTTAGGCACCTCAATTATTGCTTTTCGGCAGGCGAGACAGGGGCACAGACTAAGCAAGCAATTGATGAAGCATTCCAATCCTTAGCGCAAGGAGTTATTCAGGACAATGAAAAGGCGCGAGCCGAGCTTCTTAGCGACGCCTTGGTTAAACTCAAGTCACTAAGGGATACTATGTTCAATCCAGACATGAATACAGCGGTCTATGGGTCAGCGCTATACATAGCAACCTTGTTTATCATGCCCGAAGATGTGAGTCACACCCATCCTTGGACATTTGACTTGGCAAACAAATGGATCAACGATTGGTCCATTGAATGTATACCAGCGAATGATTTTTTTTTGCTTGTGACAGTTTTTTGCAGCAACTCAAAGGAGACTTTGATGCAAAACTACCAAGTGTAGAATCTGAGCAATCCACAAGTAACATCTCTTACATGTACCGAGATCTTAAGTGGAAAGTTACGAAAAAGGGTGTGAATTGGACGTGGGTCAACCAAAGCGACGAAATGAGGGTCAATACATTGAAAAGCATAGACTCCATAGTGGCTTTTGGTAATTATAATGCAGATTACTTGAGATCTATTAGTGCTGTAGATTTCCAGTTTACGCTTAACAGCGTACAGGAGCGCTGTGAAAAGCGCGCAGAGCAAGCCAGAAAGGCCAATAAACCAAAGTAAAGTGGTAGATTTTAATAATGAAATAACGACAACGTTCTCCTTTGATCTAGCAGATGCCTTAGAGGGCATCAGCGATCTTAGGGATGGGACAGAGGAAGCTAGGGACTCGACAGAGGCCTTGGCTGATAGCATGTCTGACACTAGCGGCGCAAGCAAGGCTATTGAGGACTTGGCGGCCTCTGTTCGGGAGCTGTCCACCGAACTCGGTAACACTAAGCCAGCTGTAGACTCTGCTAACGAAGCACAAAAAAAGTATAATAAATCAGCCTCTGCGGGCAAGAAGGCTACCAAAGACTTAGCGGCCTCTTTGAAAGTCGCAGGAGGGGCTGGCAGTCGATTCGGCAGGGTTCTCAATACCTTAGCAAGAAATCCTTTTACGCTGATACTTACTACCATCGTTGGAGTAATGGGCTTCCTTGTTCGTAGATTCGGGCAAACCGAAGAAGGCGCCGATAAGCTTGGTCAAATCATGGCAGGACTCTCTGCTGGTCTTGAAGTATTGGGCGATATTGCCATTGACTTGGGCAAATCAATCTTTGATGCCTTCTCTAATCCAAGAGAAGCTATCTCGGGTTTTATAGATGACATCAAAAACAGAGTCGTTGGCGTAATCCAAGGTCTTGGTGAGATTTTCAAAGGGCTTGGTCAAGTAATCGTATCCTCTTTGTCTTTTGACTCGGAAGGCATAGAATCAGCCCTTGAGCGTATTGAGCAGGGAGGGACTAGAGTAGCGAAGGCCTATTCGCTTACTGGCGTTGTCCCTAGTTGGGAAGATCTAACCAAGAGTATATCAGACGCCACTGATCAGGCACTAGAAGCCGCAGATGCAGCAGCAAAGGCCGAGGCGTCACTCCAAGCCGCAGCAAAAGCACAAAGAAGCCTGAACATCCAAAGAGCAAAGGTTAATCGAGATTTAGCCCTTACTAGAGAGTTAGTTGAGGACACCAACCAAAGCTATGATGATCGCCTAGATGCTATCGACGAGATAGAAAAGGCAGAGACCAGATTGGCCGAAAGAGAGATTGCAGTTCAGCGCCAACGCTTAGCCGCAGTCAAGCAAAAAAATGCCCAGAGCAAGAGCAGTAGGGCTGACTTGGACAAAGAGGCTGAGCTGCAAGCTAAGATCTTCCAACTGCAAGAGCAGTCCACCAAAAGGCTAAGTGCCTTCAACAGACAAAGACAGGCTATTGAAAAGCAAAGAGATGCTGAGATACAGAAGTCTTTAGACTTGGAACAGGCTATCAGGATTGCAGCAATAGAAGATGAAGAAACACGCCAGATTGCCCAATTAAGAGCCAATGCAGCACGGCAGAAGAAGCAAGTCAACGAGGTGATTAAAAGCGAGTCTGCCAAGGCCGTATTGGTCAAGCAGATAGAGGAGAAGCTAGCAAGGGACATCCTTGCAGTCGAGACCAATTCGCAAGCACAACGGGCCATCCAGAAGAAAGCCGCGCAAGACAAAGAGCTATCTGACCTAGTGGCTCAGAACGCTGCCGAAGTTGCTACAGAAAGAAGCAAGCTCCTAGCCAAACAAGAGCTAGAGCGCCAAGAGTTTGCCTCACAGGAGCAGTCTGGTCAAGCAATCAAGGACTTCAAGCAGAAGCAAGCTGAGGAGCTTCTAGCTCTTGAGCTGCGATCTCAGTTAGAGCGTCTGAATTTGATAAAGCAGTTCAGTGCTGAAATGACCAAAGTCCAAAAAGATCAATTGGACGCTGAAATTGCTTTGCTAGAAGCCAGGATCAAGGGCATCGGGAAAGAAATCAAGCAAGGCGAAGAAGCTAACCTTGGATTCATAGACAATACAACACAAGCCGTTGTTTCAGGTGCTCAGAGCGCTATATCGGCATTCTCCAATGTATTCAAAGAGCGCGCTCAGTTGCTTGACCAAGAAATCAGCAATCGAGATGCACAAATACAAGAGTTAGAGACGCAATTACAGCAAGAAAAAGCATTGGAAGCCCAAGGAAAGGCCAATCGCGTCGGCTTGGTTGAGCAGGAGATAGCCGAAGAAAAAGCAGCCCGTGATAAAGCGCAAAAAGAGCGCGACGAAGCCGCTAAGGTTGCCTTTGTTTTGGATGCAGCTGTCCAAGCCTCCAACTTGGTGACGGCTATTTCTGGTATTTACGCTTCGCTTTCCACGCTGCCGTTTGGTTCTGGGGTGCCTATCGCTACCGCTATAAGCGCTGCTCTGATTGGAACCTTTATAGCTTCTAAAGCCGTGGCCGCCCAAGCGGCTGGCTTCTACAAAGGTGGAGACACAGGCGCAGGCAATCCCACCCAAGAATCCCTAATGCTAGGGCCAAAGCCTTACACTTACCACCGATCGGAGTTTGTGCTTCCACATCAAACCTATAGAAAGTTTGGGCTTCAAGGCAAAAGCGTGGATGAAGTGGAAGACATGCTCAAGTACGGCATAAATGGAATGGGGCAACACGCTTCCGACTTTATGAACTACGACATTAATAACTATTCTTCCATCGGAGGGCATGCTTCCGACTTTAGACAGTCTACTAATGCAATCGCCAATGCTTTGGATTCTGTCGCGATAAGAGAAGCCGTAGAAGCAAAACAAACGGTGGAATTACTCAAAAAACTTGTAAACAAACCCGACAGGCTTCTAACCAAAGACGGACGCCTTAAAACAGTATACCCGAACGGTAGTACTACCGTTTCTTAATATTCACGTAAATCACTTAAAACATGAACTTACAACACGCTCAGCAGATTGTAGGCAAACCAATGGTTGGTCCGACGAACATAGGCCCCAATTGGGAAAGGCCCAAAGACTTGACCAAAGAGCAGCATCAGCTTCTTGATAACATGCACTTTCCTAAAGAGGTGAAGAATCCAGATGTGCTTAAGAAACGCATTCCGCAAACCAAAACGGGAACGGTGTACTTGAAGCCAACAACTATTGAAGGTTTTTCAGAAATCAAGTACTCTGTGTGCCGGCACGCAGTTGCTATGATCCAAGACAAGGCATTGCAGCTGAGCCGAGCAACAAAGCCCCAGCAAATCGAGGTGTTCGTCTCTAATTACCAAAAGAGCGACCATGTAAGCCAATACATGGGCAGAGAGCACATTGAGGCCGAAATGCGATGGGTTCTTAAAACGCTTGGTCACCTTGTCGTTCCTGACGAGATCAAGATAGCCAGTGCTGGAAATAGTGGTGCACCCGATCAAACCGAGGACACCCCAGAAGGTCAACTCGCTCAAAGTGACCAGCCAGACGAGCAAGACCCTCCTGCTGATGACCAAGGATTGACCGCGCAAGACAAAAGGGCCATCACCAACGGCAAGAAGAAAGGTGATAGCGCCGAAGATATTGCCGATCAGATCGACAAGCCCATCGAGCTTGTAATTGCTTACATGGCCAAAAAATAAATCATGGTAACCACTTACACAGCAACAAACAATCGGAACCCTAAGCAAGTGTTTCCATCGGTGACGGAGGAGGAGAAGCAGCGCTTAGAAGAGGCCTCTCCAAACCAATACACTTTTGTGGTCAATGAAGTGCCCGTCGTGCCTAACGAGATCAAGATAGCAGGGCCTGAAAATAATACTGAGGAGGCGGCAAAAAAGCCGTCCAGAGCCAAAAAGACGGCTAAATAAGCCATTATCACGCATTTAATTTGCAAAACCATCAAATAATTAGTAACATTATGGCAGATGAAAATCCAGAAGGTGCATCTCAAGCAACCTTCGCAAAGGAAGTCCTCAAAACTCTTGAGGCAGTTGCTTTTAAAAAAGGAGAACTAAAACCTCTCTTTGAAGAAGTAGAACAAAACCCAGACAATTACTCCACGTCTCAGCAACTTGGTAACGCTCTTAGGCCTTACATGAAGGAATTCGAGAAGAACAAGTACAATGAGGCCGCAGCAACCTTAGCTAAACGGTACGACAAGGAAGTAGCAAAGCTTTTTCCTGATGTATCATTTGACAAGGATGCGAAATTGGAGGAAAATCTGCAAGCCATTAAGAGTTACATCGACTCTAAAAAACCTGAAAAAAAGCAGGAATCCAACGATCAAATTACCGACAGGCAATTGGCGAATCATCCAAGCTTTCAAGCAATGAAAGCCAAGGTGGAAGCCCTTGAATCAACGAACGCACAGCTCGCTTCCGACAAGGAGTTTGCTAACAATCGAAATGATATAATTGCTTCGACATATGCTGCGATCTATGGCCTAGAGAAACCATTGGACTTCTCTGACGATCCTTACAAGAGAAATCGACAAATCAACGCCTTGATCAATGACCTCGTACAAGAGGTGCGCTACCAAAAAGACGAAAACGGTAAGTTGGTAAAAGGAAATGACGGGTATCCAATACCTGTTGACTCTAATGGAGATCCGCTTTTTGACAAGGACAACAATAAAGACATCGGCTTCTCTGCCTTAATACCTAAATACTCTTTAGTTGGATTCAGGACAGTTGAGCCACAAGAGCCAGAGAGCAAAAACGGGATGCGAGATTTTCGCGACCCAAACAACAAGCCCAATATCCCCGCTTACCCTGGCAAAGATAAAGATGTCGAATACCTTGCTAGTATCCAGAAAGCACTTGGTGATGGAAACTTCCAGCTAGCAAGAGACATGCAGCAGGCTCGCGCCGACGTTCAGCAATCAACGCAGTAAGATTAGCAATTACCAATTGCGTACCTACTCCCCCCCAAATGGGTGCAACTAAAAATTAGTTCTATGCCACAAGATTTCACGGCATCAGCCCTACCCGCCGCCGTAATGGCAGCGCAAACAGGATTTGCGCCCAACGGGAATGTAGACCAAAAGCTTACCGTCATGCCAGAGATAGCCGCGCCAATGCTTATGGCGCCGCGACTTGACATGATGGGCATTGGCGACGCTAATCTTCAAACATGTCAACCTGTGTCCGTATATTGGCCGCAAATGGATGACGCCAGCAACAATTACAGTAACTGGACTTCCTCCATCTCAGGTTTTGACTGTACGCCCGTAGGCGGCAATACCGTAGGCACGCTCAGTCGTGACTATGACGTCAACCTAGAATGGCAAGATGGCATCACTGTCAACCTCAATGGCTGCGGCAATCAGTTTCAGGCTGAGCAGCGCATCACAAAGGCCCTAAATGACCTTATTCACATGGGGTCCAAAGGTCTTAATGACTACATGATTGCAGCATTGGAGGACAATAAGTCTAACCTGCCCGCTACGGCTTTGACGCCACCAGAGGTCACGGTTTCCACCAATGGGGATTACATTATTTCCAATGCCAACTATTGGGGCAACAATGAAGAGTCTAGTCGCATCATGCCGATCCTAGAACAGCTTGCCAAGCTTAATGGCATCTACAATCCTATTGTGTTTGGCGGAACAAGCCATAGCATTGCTATGATGAATGCCATGTATAGCGGCAATAATGCAGACAACAATGTCGCTCGCTTTGGCAGTCTAGAAATGTACACAGACACCTTGTCTTTCGACACGCTTATCGGTAAGGATACGCTCTACATCATGGATCGTAACACCTTTGGGTATTTGTTCTGGAACGACTACACGCCCACCCCACAAATCGACACCAGTACCTCTATCGACACCACGAATTTCACCCTGCCATTGCAGTACTACACCAACATCAATGAGAATGGCAACATGACGCCAATCCAATATGCTGTTGGCAGCACTGGTCAAATGCGTACCATTCAAATGGACGTTCGTGCAAAGCTTGAGTGTACTGGTAACGATCGCTTTGGCCGCATTGTTAATCAATATGTGCTTGATGCCCGTATCTGGGGTATGCACGCAGTGCGCCCAGTGGCGAGCAACCAAAGAACTGGAATCCTTAAAGTCAAAAGAACAGCTTAATGGATTGCCTTGAAAATGTCATAGGTTTGATATCGGAGGATTGCAATTGTCGCAATCCTCCATCTACCTTTCCCACTGATAACGAAAGCAGCAGTGGGCTTTATGTCGCGTCCAATGACAGCATCCCATTGAACATGGTAGAAGATGCTGTTTTTTGCGGCACAGGTGGCGTCTATGAACTACTCAAGGATTCCAGAGCATCCGCCGTCAAAGACTTTGTTCGAGATTTTAAGCGCGAAATATCCATGCGATATGAGTTTGCTGTAAACTCGTTTGACACTATTGGCGGCGTCAAAGCTCCTGCTCGTGCTTTTGTCAACAAAGACTATGTTGGATACGGTACAAGAACCTACCCTATAAGAGGGGGCATTTTTGTTCTTGATGGGGTAGAGCTTAACTTTAGAGTCTTGCCCGCTGGTACTGTTGTGACCGTAGAAGTGTACGATGGTGATGACTTGAGCGCACCTCTTACTACAGAGACTGTCACCCTCACGGGGGCGCGTCAATGGCATGAGGTAACCTTCTCAAGTCCTGTCGTTGTTGAGACGCAGTGTGAAAAAGATTTATTCGTCGTCTATCAAATGCCTTCTGGGGCAATCCCTGCAAACAACAAGAACAGCATGAGTTGCAACACTTGCGGAGGATCGAAAAGTATCTTAGATCCGCATCTAGCTGTTGTCCAAGTTCGGGGCATCGCTGTAGATAATACGGCTGACCTCAAGTTTACAGGCAACACGAGCAACGAAGGCTATGGCATGCGGCTTAAGGCAAGCTTTGAATGCGACCTCTTGGGTTGGCTTTGCAAGGCCACGTCTACAACGACAAGACTAACCCTTGGAGGTGATGCCTTTTTAGCTTCCGACGCAATTGCTAGGGCTATAATGCACCAATCTAGAGTACTGCTAGGCCAGACGCTCATCCGAACGGATCGCATCAATAAGTTCACCATGCTTGGTACCACTATGGAATTGGTCTCACAGAGCATTGATTACGACTACGAGCGTTACCAAGAATATTTAAAACTGATCGCAAGCACTTACCCCACAGAAACAACCGATTGCTTGATTTCAAGATCAAGCAACAGAATTATTAAACGCTAGGCTTCACCAGCCATCAAAAACCAGTACTATGGGTAATTTTGCAGCAACAACTGTAGTTTGCCAAGGCAACTGTAGTTCGGGACTAACGTTATTGCCAGGCGCAAGTGGACCTTGCGCAAATGTCCCTAAAAGTAGCTCAATCGACAGTGTTGTGATCAAGCCCCCAGGGGCCTCCAACATTGACTTCCGAAATCCTATTGTGACGCCACCTGTCGTTGACAACACGTCTCCGACAGCCTTGCATCGTCTTTTTGGCAAAGGCACAAAGCCCGATACAGAGACCACAACAGCAAGTTACTTCCCTCAAGGTTCGCATGTTATCCGTAGATTGCACACGCTGACTATGGAAATTCCGATCCAAAACAACGCAGTCTACGACTACCTGAGAGAGTTACAAGCTTGTCAGGTTCCTCTTGATTTTTACTACACCACGGAGGATGCCGACATTTTTGGGGGAGAGGTCGCAATTAGATCTTCTTCCATTGATGTTCAATTCCCGATGGAGCAAGACTCCTACAGCAAAGCAGTACTAACGATCCAATGGAATTCTTTGGCCGATCCCGACCGAATCGACTCTCCATTACCGACCGTTCACGATATCGCAGCATAATCCTGATGTTACTAATCCCGTCGCCACCGCTACAATAGGGCGGCGGGTTAGTTTTTTTAAGAGAGAAATGGCTATAGGAGAATACACATACAAACTGACATGCTATACCAAGCATACGGAGCTTCAGCCGTTTTCCCATAGTGTATATTGGGGGAGCGGGTACAAGGACGTGAATTACTTTAATTCGGGTGAATTTCGTAGCGAAATAGTTTCTGAGACCGAAGAGTCAACCAATTCAGACGGAAGTGCTACTAGGTATAAAAACGTCTACAAGCAGCGCTATAAGCTTACCTGTGTGGTCCCAATAGGCCAAGTGGCTGCCTTGTCTTCTCTAGATCGGTTTGACACCAAGAGCATAGAAATTATCAATGCCAGAGGCGATGTGATTGGCACACATGAGGTACTGAGCTTAGACATAGAGGACACAGGAGGACAGGGCGATGGTAATGCTCAGGTTTTTATTACTTGGGAAGACGGCCCAAGATCTAGTGCTCATGTCTCTGACACTAGATTGCCAGAAATATACACCGTTGGATGGGATGTTACTGGTGACTTGGTTAGTGACAGCACTCCTTCCCAGCCAGCACAGGCACCACATCAAGCATTTGGCAATCCCTTTGGTACTTTTACCTTTACTCAGATTTACCAAACACTAGCAAGTACTCAGAGTGTCTTTATAAGAGCTTGGGTTGTTAGGCCAAGTGGACAAGAGCTAGACTTTGGCAGATTTACAGGCAATCTTGGCGATCAGCTGACTGATGCGTCCAAATGGATCGGAGGCACAACTATACACCAATTTTTTGATCCCTCTGATTCTATAGGAAATGGCAACACCCTCACATTCAACAAGTATCAATTTGCAATTGCAAATGGCTTTCTCAGCAATGAAACAGACGAGCGAAGTATCACACTAAGGTTTGATCTTTCGTTGGTTCAGTCAAACACAGCTAGCGTAGAGCTGGGCATTACCCATACTGTTTGGGGTGGGTTTAGCAGTGTTCGCGTTTCAAATCCCACAACAGGGGCCTCTGACATATGGTTAATAAGTAACGAGAACACCAGCAACACACTAAGAGAAGTTAGTTCTTTCAGAAGGCCTACAAGTCCATCAAACAGTCCTGTAGATGCCACCTACAGACAATTCATCAACGTAGAAAACACTCAGGATTTCTCTAGGTATAATATTGGGGTTTCTACCAATGGAGAGCGCTTTTATTTTGGAGCACTCAGGACCAATGGAGGGTATTTGAGCGAATGGCAGAGAGCCACTTTTGATAACGATAACTTCTGCTTTACGGTAAGAGAAACAACAGGGATACAGCATGCCCCCGATGTGCTGTCAAATCCAGCGACTTACACGTTCCAATTTACATGGCTTTTTCTCAAGGAGACGACAGCCGGGGGCTTTCCTGATGTTGGTACCACACAGGCGGCGAACCCACCAAAGGCTTTCTTAGATGGGACGCAAATAGCGAGTTATCCATCCATTACGCCAACGACTACTTTTTTATCTGGGGTGCAACAAATAACGCTTCCCGATACAGAAGTTCACACCATCACTCTGGTAGCCGACACTACTGGTCAGTACCAGATAGGGACAGAATTTGAAGTGCAGCTAAAGCCTTACTTCTAGACAAAAAAAATGGAGAACACACCCCCATGTGTTCCCCTCTGATCGCAGAAGATTAGCTTGTTATAAAAAAAAACAAAAAATGCTAATTCAATACAAATTTAACCAAAAAGCTTTAACAAATACATTTTGTAACTAAAAAAGTTACAGAAGTTACGCTTTTTGTAATCTTCGTAACTTGTTTCAGTCCCCTGTTTTTGAATTAATGAACTGATTTGGTTAAAAATTCCTCTTTTGTCACCTAAAAGCTTACTTTGCTGTTCTATATTTACATAGCGATCGCGCTGACCTCCGTAGCCATCGTAGTATGCTTGTTGATCTGGGCTTACACGAAGCATGAGATGCAGCGAATCCAAGACTTTTGCTCTATGGTGGAGGCAATAGTCGGAGACCATGCTAAGAACGTTCGACTATGGACGAGCAAGCAGCTGTCCGAAGCGCTCAGTGCAAACTCCTCCACGAAAAAGACACTGGCTTTGCTTTTAGAGCTAAAACGCGAGGTAGCCGAACTTAGAGGGCAGATTCAAGAACTAAAAGCGCCTCCGTCCCAAAATGGCGCTGACAAAAACCAACAAGACGATGGATAGTCAAGCCGTTTATATGATTCCTGAACTTGGCAAGCGATACGATAAGTATGCAGCGTCCAATTTATGGTCCAAGCGAATAGGCATCACGCTTGGCCTTGTGCTGGTTTTGTTGCTCTGCGTCGTGGCATTTCAATTCATAGGCGCCCAAGAGGTAGCCATTAAACCAAACATCGAGCAATTTGTAAGGGCGTTTTATCCTTGGAAGGTATTCAAGGACTTTTCGCCCGATCACTTTGTCCTTTAAAAAACAATTAAATGAACATCAATCACCAAGGGGTTAACATCTCCAACATTCGCCTAGTATCTACCGAAGAGAGTGGCACTATTTCTTTTTGTGCGACCGCAAAATCAGAGCAATCGGATAGCTATGACCTTGCGGCAATGATTTACACTGATCCTGTTCAAGTAACATGGATAGATTATGTACTACTAAAAGATGGTGTCATCGACTCAGAAGGCAAAGTGCAGGCAGATCGGTCTAAGACTATTGATCCGCTGGACTTAGCTCGGCAAATTGCTGAGGCGATCAGGGACTATTTGACCAACAACCCCGCATTAGACTAAGAAATGATCATGGAACAATTCGGAATTGAAAACACCACAAAGCTACTCCTGTGGATAGCCGGCACATCCAACGAAGTGGAAGCCGCAGCACAAGACGGCAAATTCTCCTTAATGGAGATCATTGGACTATGGGACAACACAGCAGAAGCCACGTCTCTGGCAACCAAATTCAAAGACATTGGTCAGGAGTTATCTGATCTGTCTAAGGAAGAGAAAGACATTATCGTGCAGCGTTTTGCCGATGAGTTCAAGCTATCGAACCAAAAAGCCGAGCGCATTGTCGAGCATTGCCTTGATATTGCGTTGACAACCTCATCCAAGATCATTGATCTTGTGGAGCTAATTAAAAGCTAGTCGTTTGCTGTCTTTCTTTGGATTCTTATCTCTGTTTTGACCACAACGTTGCCGTCACAAGCAGCGCTGTGTTATTTTAATGCTACACTATGCCAACATTACAACAAGGCTCCGCAGGCGATGCTGTGCGCGATCTACAGCGCAAACTCAATAAGATAATAGATGCTGGGCTCAAAGTGGATGGTCAATTCGGCCCTGCCACAACGCGAGCAGTACGCATGTACCAAGCGCGCATTGACCAATTGGCTGTTGATGGCATTGTCGGGCCTCAGACCATGGACTCCATTGATCGGCTCTACGCACAGTACGCTGACCAGTGCGACAAGATCTACAAGGGCAAGTTTGCGGTATTTGTTGACGCTGGGCACGGTGGACTGGATGACAATGGTCGATATGTTACACCTGGTAAACGAGCCAACCACGGTGGCATCCACTTGCATGATGAGCGGGGCAACTACTACGAAGGCCACGAAAACCGCATCGTTGCGGCTATGTTCATGGACGCCTGTGCGGACGCTGGCATTCCGTGTATCCCAATATACCACCCGTATAAAGATAAGCCATTGGGCACACGCTCAGAGCTTGTGACAAGCTACGTTCGCCGTGGCTATGCTGGGTACTTGCATTCGTTTCACTCAAACGCCATCTCAAGCAAAAACAGCGCTGAGAAATTGGAGTCCACCAAGGGTTACATGGTATTCAGTACACTGGGTAATAACTTTTCCGACCAGATTGCGACCAAGCAGTTTGAAAACGTAAAGGTGGCCACCAACAATCAATGGACGTATCGCACGCAAATGCATCCAGATGGGGATGTGGACTACGAGGTAAATTTCCAGATTCTACGTGAAACGGATTTGGTTGACTTTCCTTTCTTTGGGGCTATACTATCAGAATGGGGGTTTCATACGTCGAAGGATGACACATTGAGGAATATCATTGGAAGGCGGGAGCAACGGGTTGAGGCCGCGGTGGAGACTGCCAAGTGGGTGCATGAGCATTGGAAAAAGCAAAGTCAGGCAATAAAAGCTACCTGACTCCACTTATAGTTTGTTATGACTCCCTTGACACATTGACAAGATACGGAATTATTCTAGTATTATCATGTATAATTCAGCTAATTCAATGCTGGATTCCGACACTCAACCCTCATAGGTATAGAAACCTTATTGGTACGCCTGCAATAGCGCTCTCTTGTTGCTATCGGATCAATACTAAGCCCGCAAACCTTTTCTTCGGCCAGTCTCGTGTAGTTCACCCTAAGTAGGCGCACGCATTTATTGTGGGTTTGCTCTGGAAGTTCACCATCTCTTAGTATAGCTTGTTTGATAGCGCGGCAAGCATCGATTACAAAAGCCCTGATTTTTGCAGCTTCGTCTGGACTGGATGTTCTGGCGTTAAACTCGAAGCCCTGAGCGGCCTGCTCACTTAAAGCTGAAGCCCAGGCAAACACATGGTAATGCAGCGGCATGTCCATACCATTCAGATACACGCCTTGGAGGCCAATTTCACAGCGCTCTGCCCAATGGTAGTCAAAACATGTTTGCGATAGCAGCAAATTGGCAATTGCTCTACCTTGATGAAGCCCCTGAGTAACGTGCAGTAGGGCTATGGTCATCATGTCGATCAATTCTTGTTTGGTCTTTAGTTCTTTCATGGCTAGTTGTTTCTACACTAAAATCAATACAGCATCAGTAGGCTTATTACTCCACTTGACCATAAAGTGTATGTGCGGCAGATCGCTGTGTATCTGATCTTCGTCACACCAGAAGTTCTTGCCAGCAGTAACACTACACACCTTTGGACCGCTAGGAGTGCTTACAAGAGTGCCATCCATGTCTGAGTACCTGTTTGCGCCACGGGCATTCTTCAAGTACAATCTTTGATCTGTTGGATGCTTTACGATCAGAACAAGGCCAGCCTTCTGGAGAATTTCGCTATCCATGGTCCGAAGATTGTCAAACTTGGCACCTTGGTACTCTTGGATGATCTGCTTGGCCTCCAACTCAAGCACCACGTCTTTAAAATTGGACTTCACCTCAATAAAACCAAAGTGGTCTTTCTTTCCGTATCTGTTGAGTACTTGAAAAGCGAGCCCGTTGCAATCGCTAACGATGTGTGGTTGCCCTGCTTTGTGTTCAATCCACAGACGACCGCCAGCTATGCCCACTTTGGTTTCTATGACACCGCTCTCATCGAGCACATGAATTGCAATACTGTTGTTGATGAGCTTGCTTGCTTCTTTACCTCCCAAGATCGCATTGATTAAGGTAATTGATCTATCGTCAAGCGCATCCTTCAATCGTAGTGCGCTGAAATTATTGTTGGCAATTTGTGTTTGCTTGGTTGCTATCGTTGATGCCATGGCATATTTGATTTAGTTGCTAAGAAAAACCCAACGGAGTAGCTACGGCTTGTGTCAACATCATCCGAAATGAATAATCCAGTGCTGACTCCGTTGGTATAATGATTATTTTCAGGGGTAGGGGTTTATTTTCTGATCGTGAATTACTTGTGTAAAAATCTCAATTGTTCATTTTGCCCGTAATTTATATTATGTTAAATCATTCAATGTTTACTGTGTTGCAAAATAGGGATTTAAAACGACTTTATGTACTGTGATTTGGTATTTAACTACGCCTAATGACTTGGTAGTTCTGTTTCAGGTGGCTTCACTCATCAGATTTCACCACTCAGGTAGCTCTCGAATCTACAAGTCCTCTGGTATTTTCTGCACCTTGTCAATTTGCTTGAAGAAGTAGGGCACCCCTGTATTGTCCAGCATCTCAGCAGTTGCGTCGATAATCTGTTTATATGCGCTGTCAATAGCTTTCAGGGCCTTTCTGCGGTCCTCTGGGCTAAAGTCTTTGAGGCGGTATAGTGCTGCGGAGTCAAACATTGGGTGCCGTTTTTATGATTTTATTGAGCCTGAAGAGGCCATTGTGCTTAATCTCGACCATCTCGTTGTCAGCCTCGTTTTCGTAAATCTGTGCTGGTCTTTCAATTTCGCCGAAGAAACCCAGTCCTCTGTTGACCCAAACAACTTCACCTACCTTGAAGTGAAGGTTGAATTCACGGCATTGGGCCTCTGATGAATCTCGCTCGGCTCGACTTAAATGATGTTCTACATCTTCAAAAACCTCGTCTATGCATGGAAGGTCATATCTTTGCTTGACGTAATCTAATATAGTAGGGAGTGCTTTTTCCCATTCTTTTAGGTGCGAATGCGACATGCCTTTGAACAATTCAAATAGCTTGCTATAATTTTCGGCATGAATAACATTTCGTGGGTTTTGTTCCTGATCCATAGGCAGGCGATTACCTTGCTTGTTGTCTGCGTTTTGATTTTCCATTCTTCTTTTTATTCGGTGTACTAATTTTATTCATTCTGTGGATGTGCGCCAACGCATTCCCGATGTATTCCAATGTCTCAAGATTAAGACTATCTAATGACTCAAGGTCAACCTTGCCCAAGGGGTGTGTGCCATTTTGGTGCAGCACCTTGGCCCATATTTCCCGCCAACACTCCTTATAGTCCTTGTAGGCGATGGTTGCAACGGCCGCGATATGACCGCGTAGTATTGGCTGTAGCGGATCGTACGGTGGTAGTGGTGTTCTAGGCATGGCTATGACGTTTACCTGTCCAATACTCCGCACCATCAACGGTTGAAACATGCAACCTAGTTCTTGAAGCCAATCTTCTGCCACCATGGCATACTTTAAAAAAACGCCCATCAACATTAACATTCCATCTTTTCGGAAGGTCTATAATCATAACCTCATCAGCTTCTCTGAGTGGCCCCCTAAGCAGTGTATTGACAACTTCAATCCAGTAGTCGCATAGCTGGCTTTCGTTATCTGGCAGTGCCAGTATCGGATCGTTTTCGCCAAGCTTTACTGTGACCAAGGTGTCCGTTTCTACGGGACCAGCATTTAATAGACAAGTTATTTCATCTTTGCCATCATAGGATAGCTGAATGCCCCTTAGAAGGGGCTTAGTTGATTGTTGTGTGCTCATGATTAACCTGTAGGTTTATTAGTAAATTAATTCGCATCCCTGTGGAAGCATTGCTTTGATGCGTTTTGCTTGATGGGGCATCAATCCATTATCTTCTATGTCTACATGAATAAGTTTACCTAGACTCTTGAATGATTCTGGAAGTGTTTTTACATATGTATGATGAAGAATCAACAATTCCAAATTGTGCAGATTGGCAATGCTTAATGGCAAAGTTTGAATGCTAGAATTAGAGGCATCTATGCATCTTAGCTTTTTTAAAAGCATTATATCAGGTGGTATAGCCCAGCAATGAGTGCTTATTCTGATTGATTCTACACCAACGCAGCGTTCTATTTTTTCATGGTCCGTTTTCATTGCCCAATGCATGGTGTATCACTCATAATTCTTCATTATCCCGTCCAAGATCGCGCTGGATCATTTGGAGCGGGGCGCTTTAAAATCCATAGTTCTATTGATTTGGTGCCCATTCATGTTTTGCTTTCCAGTCGCTACCATCTGACAATGGCTGTCCTTTCAATTTGCCAATGATTCGATTTGCCTCAAGCCAATAAGGGGCAGCGTGCTCTTTGACCCAGAACTTCAAGTTGTTGTTTTTGAACCAAAGCACCTTGAAAAAGGTAGTGTCTATACCTTGAGGATGCTTACCTCTAGGTGGGAAGCCATCGTTAATGGCGTCCACTACAGTGGTCACTACTGGTTTAATATCTTCATAGCGCATACCAGACAGCAGACAAAGCATTTTATCAATGCTATCTAAGTCGTCTCTTTTCGTGTATTTTATACTGTACTTTGAATAGCCCTTCTCTAGGCACCAAGAAACAATAAACTTGGAATCCATTCTGAATTGACGGTTGTGACGATATTCTTTTCCGTATCCATTGGCGTGGAGGGTCAAGTAGTCAAATGCCTGCTTGACCGTATCCTCAATGAGCTTTGGTCGCATGTTGAGCACTGCCCAAAACAGATTCTCAATGTTTTTCAAGGTAAACGCCAGCCCAGCGTGCCCGTCAGTAAAGGCTTTGGTGATGTCATCACGCACAGATTTGGTCATGTACGCGCTGTGGGTGCATCGGTCCAAAAGATTCAACCATGTGTTTTTAGTGAACTCTGATCGCCAGTCATTAAAGTCCATGTTCAATCCTTGGCCGCGCCAGCCTTCAAGGTAGCCTTGCTTGCCTGTGCAGATGGCTGTGTATTTATCTAGATCTTGATAGAGAAGCACATAGTCGCTGTGCGCCTTTACTGTGGCATTGTAAGCATCCACCATCAGCAGTAATTCATCCTTAGCAATCCCGATGCCCTGTGTGTAAGGGACCAAAGCGGTCTTGGCGTCCGCTTGCTGATCTTGCAACGTCTCCCATGCCTCCCAATCAATCACACCTGACCAATCGCGGTCTATGGCTCGCCCTGGCACAGTCATTTTGATACAGGCTACCTCAGCGCTGACCTTTGGAAAGCACTTGCCGAAGTTTTCGACCTGTCCACCGTGTAGCTCTATGACATGCGCCAAGCGTCTTCTATTGACTGTGCAAGGATTGTCAATGGTGCCTTGATTCAGTAGACACACGATGGTAGATTGCTTGGGTTGCATCATCATCAAGTCGTACGCGCGAAGGAAGTGTTCGGCTCCTTTGTTGAAAGGTGGATTCATCACTACCAGATCAATAATAGGGGCTATGCCTTGGCTTTGGTCTAAAAAGTCATATCCCAGCATGGTAACGCTCGTGTTATGCCCGTAGTCGCGGCCCTTTGCTGAATTGTGTCGATCTTGGTCAATCTCAAATCCGTAGTACTTGCTTCTACTCAATGGCAGTGCAGCCAAAAAGGAGCCAGTGCCGCAGCTAGGGTCTAGTACGGCCTTGATGCCTTTCAGGTCCACGCCCTGTAGGGCTTTGCGCGCTACCTCTGGTGGCGTGGCGTAGTATTGGTCAATGTGTTGTCGTTGTGCGTTTATCATGGCTCACAAGTGTTTTAAGATGTGTTCAATAACAGCAACAGTCCATCCGTTGCCTAGCATTTTGTAGATTTGCGTGTCGGAAACTCCACAAGAAAGCATTTTATCAATTGCCCATTCGGGAATAGTTTGAAGCCGTCCACACTCTCTTGGGGATAATCTGCGGATCTCTGCTTTGTCAACCGCATCCCATTCGTGCCTATCCTTAGGCCCTCTTCTGCCTACTCTGACTGTTTTCGACTTCAAACGAGTTGCCACTTTTTGATGATGCGCACAACCCTTGGTCAAGCAAGGCGATTTGCCAGATATGGCGTAAACTCTGTTTTGTTGTCTGGGTTGCCCTCCAAATTCTTTTGCTGGATTGAGCTGAACGACATGATTGTTGTGCTCAAATGAATTGCTGGTCACTGTCGGAGATTTTTCTTTATGCACGCCACCTTTATTGAAACCTGTGCCTTTTTGAAAAATCACAAACAAGTCCATATCTGAGTGGTTGCCGCCAGAGTTGCCCCCAGCGGTAAAACAGGACGCTTTATTTTGTTTGCTTTTTAGTTTTCCGTCCTTGCTTATTTTGGCCATGTACTTTTCATTGACTTCCAATTCAAGCACATCAGCTAGCATTATCAACTTATCCTCAGGTTGCTTGATCCCGCACTTTTGCTTACCGAAAAGATCAAATTGATAGGCGCATATGTTAGTCCAATAAAGCCGCACCCTGTTCTGAGCTGAGACTAGGCTGCTGTTTATTTTGATTGGCTCAATACCAACACACTCGCTTATCACGTCTTGGTGCTCTTTTGACATACGGACGTTTTCTAGCAGCCACTTGACGTGCTGGTTCTTAGCCTTGCAGGAATTGAGTATCTTAACAAACTCAAAGAAGAGCTTGCTTCTGGGGTCGTCAAAATTCAAGCGCTTTCCAGCAAATGAAAACCCTTGACAAGGGGAGCCAGCAACCACTAAATCAAACTTGATGCCCCTGAGAAAAAGCAAATCTCGAATAGCCTGCTTCGTCTTGGTGCTTAGGTGTTGCGAGCTTAGCGCCTTTTGAATGGTCGAATCCTTCCAGCAAATTGCGCGGCGCACAAAGACAACATCCCCCAGGTTAACAGTTTCAGGGAACAATGTATCACTCACCTTTGTGGCGTACTTGTCTATCTCAGATGCATACACCTTGAATTTGCGCCCAAGGCCGTGCAAGGCAAGCCCTATGCAGTTCATTCCGTTAAACAGAGATAATACTTTCATTTCCTCACTCATAGTCGTATCATTGTGCAAATCCAAATGCTGTTCTAAATGCCTGCGTGCAAGCTTCTCTTATTTGATCCTCTGTGCCGCAGCTAGGGTCTAGTACGGCCTTGACGCTTTTGAGGTCAACGCCCTGTAGGGCTTTGCGCGCCACTTCTGGTGGTGTGGCGTAGAATTGGTCGATGTGTTGTCGTTGTGCGTTTATCATGGTTGTGTGTGTGTTTAATCAATGTAAAACCTTGCAATCTTTCGGAAGGACTTCGTAAATCCAATTTAGATCATCAGTCAAGTCGAACTGCGCTGATATTGGGTTTTGCCTCAAGTCCACAACCTTCATGTTTGCATGGTAATTGAAATTAGCTGGTAATTGAGCTATGTTGTTTCTTTTCAGAGAAAGCCAGCGCAAGCCTCTTAGCTCTATGACAGATTGAGGTATGTTATCTAAGCCACAGTCATCCATTGTTAGGGACTGCAAACTGATAAGTCTACGAAAAGAATAAGGCACTTGCATTTTCCTGCATCGGTGAGGCCTTTTCTTTGCTACTAGATGTGTTT
>NZ_JABSPU010000025.1 GCF_013214815.1 Gilvibacter sp. | reverse complement strand
CTTCTATATGCTGATTAGCTCCACAATTCTTACACTGAATTAGCGAGATCACCTCACTGTGAGAAAGGTGTCCAAGTTCTTCCAAATACGGGCGAAGTTCCAGCTCTTCAAAGCTGTTTTCCTCCGTAGTAATGGTTTCACTGTGGCCACAATATTCGCATTGCAACTCGGTGGTTCCGGGAGCATAAAGGAGTTCCGCCCCGCAATTGATGCAGGCCTTCTTTAATTCTGATTTAGACTTGGGCTGTGCAGCCTCCATCGGTTATGTGGGTTCTGAGATTAAGCAGGCAGTGGCGGTGGGGTCGCTCCTCCTAAAAAGGCTTTTAATTCTTCAACGTCTTTTAAGGGTGCCCAAGCTCCCATACCTTGTTTCCAAACCAAGGAATCTTTGTTCACGGTTCGGTTGGCAAATAATGCGCGTAGCTGCTCAAAACTTACGGGCCCCGCTTGATGTCCGTTGTAGGCGTAATAGTATTGCACTGCTGCTGGCATTGGTGGCGGCACGGCTCCACTAGGAGCCGCTGCAGGCGCTGCAGCTTGTCCTGTAGTTCCCATAAGGCTTCCCATTTGTTGTGCGAGCACAAAGCCCATTCCCATGCCCATTCCGGCGCCGGCAGTTCCGCCTTCATTGGCGGCTGCCGCCTCGATGGCTTTGGCTGCTTTGAACTTGGCCAGTTTGTCCAGATCCAGTTTATCAATACGACTGTACTCAAAGATCTCCTTTTTAAGATCTTCCGGCATAGAGACGTTTTCAATAAAGAATTTCTCCAGCGAGATTCCCACGCTTCCAAATTCAGGTTGCATGACCTCTTTACAGGTTTCGCTGAGTTCGGTAGAGTTTGCTGCGTAGAGTTCGATCGGTAAATTGGCCTCTCCAATGGTATCGGTAAAACGGGTTGCGATCAAACTTTTAAGGTGCTCGTTGATCTCAAAATTGGTAAAGTTGTTGTCTGTTCCAACAATGTCAACAATGAACTTTCCAGCATCACTGATCTTAAAGGCATAGGTTCCAAAAGCGCGAATCTCTACCAGTCCAAAACGGTCGTCGTTTAGTGTGATAGGGTTTTTAGTTCCCCATTTCTCATCGGTAAATAAGTGGGTGTTTACAAAATAAACCTCCGCCTTAAAAGGACTGTTGAAGCCATACTTCCATCCTTTTAAAGTGGCAAGGATCGGTAGGTTCTCGGTGTTTAATGTATAGGTTCCCGGTTCAAAGACATCGGCCAGCTCTCCTTCATTGATAAAGACCGCCGTTTGTCCTTCACGCACAATGAGTTGTGCTCCGTTTTTAATTTCATTCTGATAGCGTTCAAAGCGATGACAGATCGTATCATCCGTATAATCCAGCCACTCAACAATGTCAATAAATTCGTTGCTGAGTTTCTCTCTAATCTTGTCAAAAAGCCCCATAGGTAGATAGTGTTTAATGTTGATGGTTAAAGATAGGAAATTAGCGACTTAATCAGGTTAACATTACTTTACTAAGCCGAGCTTCCGTTTGATTAGTGTACTTGGACGGATTTTGTTACACTTTGGCCACTAGGCCCTTAGTTATACTTGACTTTTCTGAGGATTCTAATGCACTCTCTGTAGGATTCATAAACCGACTTACTGTAGGCTTTTAAATAGGGTTTGGCCTCAACTAATCGATCCTTGGCATCAGAAAAATCGTTGAGGTAGCAGATCAAATAGGTGCTGGGAAGATTTCGGATGTCCTTGGTCTCCATTTTAGTTAGCGGAATCTGTTTTTTAAGCTTGTCCAAAAGGGCGTTGCTGGCGTTGTAAAAATGATGGAGTGTCTTTTTATCAAACTGTGGCGGATCAAAGAGTAAATCCGTTTCAATGGTGTAAGATCCGTTGTCCTCAAACTTAATGATCACCTCTTCTAAAGGATAGTATTTGGTCTGATTGTTTAACCCCAGCGAGACATATTCCACAATTTTGAAATAGTCGTCATTGTATTTAATGCTGACTTCATCCAGGGCCGAATAGAACAATCGTTTCTGTTCGTTGATCAGCTCAATATCCACTCGTGAATAATAGGTTTCTTCATCCACTTCTTTGGTATGGCCTGCCCAACAGAGCACGAACAGCTCCTTAAAAACGCGGTAGTGGGAGGGCATATCGGAATGTCTATTATTGATAAAGTCAATCACACCATCCAAAGTAAGTTTTATATTGTTTCTGGCGTGCTGTTCTATGGCCGCAACGATCTCAGAATTGTGATCCACCAATTCAATATCAAAGACCTGCGGTTTAGAGATGCTACCTTCTCTAAAAAACACCGTCCCACCCCAATACTTCCAGATGTTTTTGCGCAAGGAAGTGATTTCGTTTATGGGTCTAATCGTTACCAATCCTACTACTTTTCCGTCTTCCAGATCGGGAAAGTTGATGTTCTCATATTGAATTTGCGGCGGATTGGTCAGGTAGGCGTTGATCAGGTTTTGGATCTTAGAATCGTCAAAGAAGTCCACCCCCAAAATCTCGTTGTTGTTGTCTTCAACACCAATGATGATATACGAGTTATTGGCTGGGTTGGAGTTACTCAAAGCACAGATGTGCTTTAAAAATTTGGCTTTGCCTTCTTTGGATCCGATGTCAATCTTGCGCTTTTTATCATAAAAGCTGCTCTCGTCATTGTGTGCGAGCAGGTATTTGACCAAAAGACGTTTGTTGATCATCCTTTACACGGTCTTGTTTACGATCATGGATGACGCCTGATCCACACACATCAAGGTGAGATCGGCGATGTTTACATGAGGAGGTCTGGTCACGGCGAACCAGATCGCTTCTGCGACATCTTGAGGTTTTAAAGGCGTGTAACCTTGGTAGACTTTATCTGCCTTTTCGGTGTCGCCCTTAAAGCGCACCTCGCTAAATTCTGTTTGTACCAAGCCTGGATTTACCGCGCCAACGCGGATTGGAGTTCCATTGAGATCCATTCGCATACCTTGGTTAATGGCATCAACGGCATGCTTGCTAGCACAATAAACATTGCCTTTGGGATACACCTCTTTTCCCGCGGTAGAACCAATATTGATGATGTGTCCCTTCTCTCGGGCTAACATTCCTGGTAATACTGCTTGAGTTACATAAAGCAGGCCTTTGACGTTGATGTCCATCATGGCATCCCAATCGTTGCTGCTGCCGTTTTGTATGAGGTCCAAGCCGTGTGCATTTCCGGCATTGTTAATCAGAATGTCCAGAGATTTGAAGGAATCAGGAATGCTTGCAATCGATTCATTTACAGCATCTTGGTTGCGAACATCAAATTGTAGCGTGTGTACTGCGGTTAATGCAGAAAGTTCTTGCGCAATGCTTTCTAAACGCTCAGCTCTGCGTCCGCACAGAACCAATTTTACGCCTTCTTTAGCCATAAGTCTGGCAGTGGCCGCACCAATCCCTGAGGTTGCACCGGTAATTAAAGCAATGGAATTTTTCATCTTTTAAGGCAATTTTATTGTTGAAAATAATGCAATTTTTTGCACTTTTAGATGCGCAAAATTTCACTCCTGAATCCAAACGTTATTTTCCTCTTAAAAACAGGTCTTAAAATTTATAAAAAACGCTTATTTCTCAGGCATTAGCGCTCATTATCTTATCAAGAACTTTTAACCAACTGTTAACAAGAGTTTTCGCAGAAAATGGGCAATTTGCGCATACTAAAATTACCATCTAAAAAAATTCAGAAAAAAGAGCATTTATGGAACAAGCTACGGCAAGTGTTGATATAGGAGCATTAAATGCAAAAATAGAACAAGAGAGCGCCTTTGTGGACCTGCTTACTTTGGAAATGAACAAAGTGATCGTAGGGCAAAAGCACATGATAGAGCGCCTTTTGATAGGACTACTCGGGCAAGGACACATCTTGCTTGAAGGGGTTCCGGGTCTGGCAAAGACCTTGGCCATTAATACCTTATCTCAAGCAGTACACGGCAGTTTTAGCCGTATTCAGTTTACTCCAGATTTACTTCCGGCGGATGTGATCGGAACCCTGATCTACAACATCAAAGAGAACGATTTTAGCATCAAAAAAGGACCGATTTTCGCCAATTTTGTCTTGGCGGATGAGATCAACCGTGCGCCAGCTAAGGTGCAATCGGCCTTACTGGAAGCCATGCAGGAAAAGCAGGTGACCATTGGAGATGAGACCTTCAAACTGGACCGTCCGTTCTTGGTAATGGCAACCCAAAACCCAATTGAGCAGGAAGGAACTTACCCGCTGCCAGAGGCTCAGGTTGACCGTTTTATGCTAAAAACAGTAATTAACTACCCGCAGCAGGCGGAAGAGCAATTGATCATTCGCGCCAACCTCAAAGGAGCCTTTGAAAAGGTGAACCAAGTGGTAACGCTAGAACAGATCACAAGAGCGCAACAAGCCGTTCGTGAAGTGTATATGGATGAAAAGATCGAGAAGTACATTCTGGATATCATCTTTGCGACACGTAATCCGAAGCAATACGGATTGAGCGAATTGGAAGGCTTGATCGGCTTTGGAGCTTCACCTCGTGGGAGTATCAATTTGGCCATGGCCTCTAAATGCTATGCGTTCATTAAGCGTAGAGGTTATGTAATTCCAGAAGACGTTCGTGCTGTGGTACACGATGTACTGCGTCATCGCGTTGGGATTACTTATGAGGCTGAAGCTGAAAATATTGACTCCGTAGCCATCATCAACAAGATTGTCAATCAGATCGAAGTACCATAGAAGCGCACCTTACTAACCAAGACAAACCCAAGTCAAAAGAGTAATGGATACAGCAGCACTTCTTAAGAAAGTTCGCAAGATAGAGATCAAAACCCGCCGCCTGAGCGACCACATTTTCGGGGGCGAGTATCACTCTACCTTTAAGGGTCGTGGTATGACCTTTAGCGAGGTGCGTCAATACCAGTACGGTGATGACGTGCGTAACATTGACTGGAATGTAACTGCCCGTTACAACGAGCCTTATGTGAAGGTCTTTGAAGAGGAGCGCGAACTTACCATGATGCTTTTGGTAGACGTCAGTGGTTCTGAACTTTTTGGTACTAAGGAACAATTCAAAGAAGAATTCATTACGGAGATTGCCGCAACCTTAGCTTTTTCGGCTCTACAAAATAATGACAAGGTCGGACTGCTGCTCTTTTCAGATCAGATCGAACTCTTTATTCCGCCTAAAAAAGGAAAATCACACATTCTGCGCATCATTCGTGAGTTGTTGGAATTTGAGCCTAAAAGCCGCCGAACCGATTTAGACCAAGCCTTAAAATATTTGATCAACGTCATGAAGAAGAAAGCCATTGTTTTTGTGCTTTCTGATTTTATGGCCGATGGATACAAGGACACGGTAAAGCTTGTTGGCCGTAAACACGACTTGACCGGAATCCGCATTTACGATCCTCGAGAGGAAGAGATTCCCAACCTAGGGGTGGTACAGATGTTAGACGGGGAAACTGGGGAGACCCTTTTGGTCAATACAGGATCTAAATCCGTCAGAAAAAATTACAACCGCCATTACCGCGATCGCGTGGAATATTTTCAAGAGGTATTCTTGAAAAGCGGCAGTGGACAACTCTCTTGTAGAATCGACGAGAGTTACGTGAAAAAACTATTGGGATACTTTAAAAACAGAGCCTAAGTTGTCTAAACGCAAAACATACAAGCCGTTTTATACGGGGCGAATCATCGCCCTGCTGCTATGTATAGTGGCGGGCTATGCGCAGGCTCAGGTTCGAGCAGAGTTAGATTCTACCAAGATCAAGATTGGTGAAGAGCTGCGCTACCGACTGGTAGTAGAATCAGACTCTACGGATCTGGTTCAAATGCCAGAAGGGCAAACTTTTCTTCCCTTAGAGGTCATTGAAAGCTATCCTATCGATACATCTTACAACCAACAGCGACAGACTTTGATCAAGGAATACGGATTGACCCAATTTGATTCGGGCCAGTACTTGATCCCAAGACAGCGGGTGGTCATTGGTGAGAAAGCTTTCTTTACCGATTCGCTATTGGTCGAGATTGACGATGTTGTTGTTGATACCACCAAGCAAAAGATGTTTGACATCCGTGAAAAGATGGATGTGGGCAATCGCCCGGCGAGTTTTGGTTGGTTATGGATCTTATTGGCTGTTGCCGCCATTGGCTTTGGAATTTATTGGTTCTTAAAGCGCAAAAAAGAATTAGAAGAAGCTGAGGAGTTGATTCCAGCTTATGATGAGGCGATTGCTGCATTAAAGGCTTTGGATGACTCTCCCTTATCCTCTCAAAAGGGTTCCAAAGATTATTATTCTGCATTGACGGAGATTGTCAAGCGTTATTTGGACCGAGAGGTTGATGCTACAGCTTTGGAGAGTACTTCCGCAGAGCTTATTACACGCTTACAAATGCATAAGGATGCAGGTAGTTTTGCCTTTAGCGATAATATGATCCGAGCCTTAGACAGCATTTTAAGACGTGCGGACTTGGTAAAGTTTGCCAAGCAAGAAATAGCTCAGGAGATCGCTGCTGCGGATAGACAGGAGATTGAACAGGTGGTAAATCTTACTAAAGAAGCCATTCCAGAACCTACGGAGGAAGATCTTTTGGAAGACCTCGAGTACCAGGAAGAGCTCCGCAGAAAAGAAGTCAGAAAGCGTTGGATCTTAGGAAGCCTTGGAGGTGTAACGGTCATTTTATTAGCAATAGTGATCACAGCCAACGTGATGGGCTATCAGAAGTTTAAAGAGACCTTCATTGGTGATGCTACCAAAGAGATGCTCGAAGAAGGCCAGTGGTATACCAGTGAATACGGAAATCCTTTGGTCATTTTGACCACTCCAGAGATTTTACATCGTGTTGATGTAGAATTGCCAGAAGGCTCCGATGCTCAAGTCAAAGACATAGAGATCTTTCAATTGGGTGAAGAAAGTGATGACCTTTCGGTAACGGTTAATGTCACCGAATACAACCTATCTCAGCAATCTGACGTCAAAAAGCTAATTGACGAAACGCTACAGATCTTTGAAGAGAACGGGGCTCAGAATCTCTTGATCAAAGATGAATCTTTTAATACGGGGAAAGGCCTAAGCGGGACTCGCGTTTTCGGTTCTTTCAACGAGACCAAATCCAACGGAGACAAAGGAAGAAAGATCAAATATGAGCATTATTTCTTCTCACAGCCTGGCTTGCTCAGTCAAGTGAGAATACTTTATGACGGAGAAGATCCATACATGGAAAAGGTGGTGAAACGCATCACAGAATCAATAGAACTAGAAGTAAACCAAAGTTTACCGCAAATAGGAGGTGCCCAATGATCGCATTGAATTTTGAATTTGTAAATCCAGAACTGTTCTGGCTCCTGCTTTTGGTGCCGGCGGCAGGGGTATGGTATTATTTCAAGCGCGACAAGCAAACGGCTTCTTTGCGCATCTCTAGTTTGAACGGATTTAAGACCAGCAGTAATTTACTGGGTAAAATAAAGCCGCTGCTTTTTATACTGCGGATCGCGGCCTTAGTGATCTTGATCACCGCTATGGCCAGACCGCGAACCTATAGCGAAAACTCCAAAACCAAAACCACTAAAGGGATTGACATTGTAATGGCCATTGACGTCTCGGCAAGTATGCTCGCCAGAGATCTAAAGCCGAATCGCTTAGAGGCACTTAAAAAAGTGGCTTCTCAGTTTATCAGTGAACGCCCTAACGACAGAATTGGTTTAGTAGAATATGCGGGTGAGAGCTATACCAAGACGCCGCTCACCAGTGATAAGACCATAGTACTGTCTGCTATGAATTCCATTAGATACAACCGTATCATTGAAGGCGGAACCGCCATTGGAATGGGACTCGCCACCTCGATCAATCGTCTTAAAGAAAGCGAAGCTAAGAGCAAGGTGATCATCTTGCTTACGGACGGGGTGAACAATACTGGTTTTATCGATCCGAAGATCGCCAGCGAGCTCGCGGTAGAATTCAACATAAAAGTTTATACCATTGGTTTGGGGACCAATGGATTGGCCATGTCGCCTATAGGTCAAAAATCCAATGGAGATTTCCACTACGGGAAAACGCCGGTACAGATTGATGAAGACCTTTTAAAGGATATTGCCGCCCAAACAGGAGGAAAATATTTTAGAGCTTCCAGCAACACCAGACTGGAAGAGATCTATGATGAGATCAACACCCTAGAGCGCACGGAAATTGAAGAATTCAAGTTCACTACTTACAGCGAAATGTTTCGCAATTTAACCTTGGTAGCCTTTGGACTCTTACTCTTAGAAGTGCTATTACGTTACACCCTTTTTAGAAGTTTTGTCTGATGATACAGTGGGAAGAAATGACATATTTCTATTTGTTAGGTGTAATTCCAGTTCTTCTGGTATTGCTGCTTGGCGTGCTGTATTGGCGTAAGCGTACCCAGCGTCGTTTTGCCAATCAGGCTCTGCTTGATAGACTCTCTCCAGAGCGTTCAAGTATTAAAACTTGGTTAAAGGCCCTTGTTTTGGGGCTGGCTTTTGTTAGTTTGGTTTTGGCCTTGGTCAATCCAAAGATCGGAACGGAGTTAAAAACCATTAAACGAGAAGGAGTTGATCTGGTTTTTGCTTTGGATGTTTCCAAGAGTATGTTGGCAGAAGACATTGCGCCCAATCGCTTAGAAAAGGCGAAAAAACTCATTAGTGAGGTGATTAACACCTTAGGTGGAGATCGCGTTGGGATTATAGGTTATGCAGGAAGTGCGTTTCCGCAATTGCCAATTACAACGGACTTTGGTTCGGCCAAGATGTTCTTATACAACATGAACACAGACATGGTGTCTTCTCAGGGGACGGCCATTAATGAGGCCATCAATTTGTCCCAGACTTATTACAATGATGAAGACCAAATCAATCGTGTGCTTTTCATTGTTTCTGACGGAGAAGATCATGTTGGAGAAGTTGCGGAAGTAGCTCGAGAAGCTGCTAGACAAGGCATTACCATTTACACCATTGGTGTAGGTCAGGATGATGGAGAAGGCGCTTGGATTCCAATCAAACGCGAGGGTGTTTTGATTCGTTATAAGCGCGATGAGAATGGAGATCGGGTGCGCACCAAACTCAATGAGCAGACCTTGAAGGATATTGCAGAGGCTTCGGGAGGAGCTTATTTGAACGGTAATAACACAGCAGATTTGGTAGACGGAGTCAACGAGATTTTGAACAATTTGGACAAATCTACTTTTGATGCGCAGCAAGTCGCAGACTTTAAAGACCAATTTCAATGGTTCTTGGCGGCCGCTGTCTTCTTTTTGCTGTTGGATATTTTATTTTTAGAGCGTAAAACCGCGTGGTTAAGAGGATTGAATCTATTTAACGAGAAGGACACATGAGAACATCATTGAAGATCATACTGTTTTTATTGTTTGCATCGGCAAGCTCACTGAGCTTTGCCCAAGAAGATCCGGAGGCATTTGCGAAGAATTCTCAAACGTATCGTGCCGATGCTGATGTGGCTATCAACAAGGATGAGTTTATCGATGGTGAGGCCTTGTACAGAAAGACGATCTCTATGGAGCCTCAAGTTGCCGCGAGCAAATACAATTTGGGGAACGCCTATTATAAGAAAGATAAGAATGATGAGGCCATGAGACGTTTTGTGCAAGCAGCAGAAGTGGCTACCTCTAAAAGCGAAAAACACAAAGCGTTCCACAATTTAGGGAACACTTTGATGAACTCGCAACAGTACAAAGAAGCTGTGGAGGCGTATAAAAATGCGCTGCGCAACAATCCTACCGATGACGAAACCCGATACAATTTAGCCTTAGCCAAAGAGATGCTAGAAAAGGAGCAGCAGAATGGCGGCGGCGGTGAAGGTGACGACGACAACGAGGATAAAGACGATGAGGACAAAGATGAAGGTGACCAGGGAGATCCTAAGGATGACGGGGAACAAGAAGAGCAGGAAGATCAGCAAGATCAGAACGATCAACAACAGCAGCAAGATCAACCGGGAGACGAGCAAGAAAAGAATGCCGATCCTAATAAGCCGGATAAGCCTCAAGAGCAACAACAGCCACAACAACAACCTGGACAGCTCTCCAAAGAGCAAATTGAGAGCCTGCTAGAAGCCATGAATAATGAAGAGCAGAAAGTTCAGGAGAAAATGAACGTCAAAAAGAAGAAAGGACCTAAGGTAAAATCTGCGAAGGATTGGTAAGATGGAGAAGATGAGATCGATACTATTTGTTTTAATTGCACTGTGCGGATTCCAAGGCTGGGCTCAGGTACAGTTCAATGCCTCGGCGAGCAAAGAGAAGCTCGGCATCAATGAGCGCGTGCGTATCGACTTTCAAATGAATAAGGATGGAGACAACTTTACGCCTCCAGATTTTGACGGTTTCCGTGTTGTTGGTGGCCCGAATCAATCGGTGAACAATATTTACGCAAACGGTAAGAAGACCTACTCCAAAACCTTTAGTTACTTTTTGTCTCCGATGTCTCGCGGTAAGTTTACCATTAAACAAGCTACAGTTGAGATTGACGGTGAACTTTATAAAACCTTGCCAATAACCATTGAAGTCACTGCTGCAGTAGATGTGCCCAAAGATGGTAATAATGCCGAGTATGTAGCCAGTGAGAACGTGCATTTGGTGGCTGAGGTATCCAAACGCAATCCATACCTCAATGAAGCCATTGCTGTTACGTATAAGCTCTATGTTTCCGAGGACGTAAGTGTGACTCGCGCATGGCGGGAAATAGACATTCCAAAATATGCTGATTTCTGGAGTCAGGTTAAAGAGAACAGACAGCGGCGCGTCTTTGAAGGGAAGTTCAAAGGCCGTAATTACCGTTATGTCATCCTTAAAACAGCGGTACTCTATCCGCAGAAAACCGGAGAACTCAACATTGAGCCCTTAGTGTTGGATGTCCCTGTGGAAGTTTTGAGTAATAAACGGGATTTCTTCGGACGCCGATTGACCACCACCGTAAATCAAACCGTTGCAGCTGGGAATTTGACTATTGACGTCAAACCGCTTCCAGAAGAAGGCAAGCCCGCCAACTTTACAGGTGCCGTTGGGGATTTTAAATTCAATATTAGTGCATCGCGCAATCAAGTGGATGCCAATGAATCTTTGGAGATTCGTGTTCAAGCAGAGGGCGATGGTAATCTGAAGTTATTCAACTTGCCAGAACTCACTTTGCCAAGCACTTTGGAGGTTTATGACCCCAAGCGTGAGGAAAATATTAAAACCAATTCAAGTGGAATGAGTGGCTCCATAGCCACGGTGTATACGGTGGTTCCGCAATTCAAGGGAACCTATCCGGTTCAACCTTTGCGATTCTCTTATTTTGATTTGACCACCGAGACCTATAAAACCATTACTTCTGACGGAACTGTGATCACTGTTGAGAACGGACCGGTTTCTTCGGACTCCACTGCCGATGATAATACAGCAACGGCTGGCGGAGGCACCAAAAACATCATTCAAACAGGAGATCAGTTCAATTATATCAAACTAAAATCTTCCTTACAACCCATTGCATCACCGACATTTTTCAAGTCTGCATTGTATTGGTCGCTGATGGGAGGACCTTTATTGTTGATCCCGATCTTTATTATTGCTGGGAAGAAGCGCAAAGAACGTTTGGCAGATGCAGAAGGTCAACGCAAGCGTAAAGCTGATCGTTTGGTCAAAAAATACCTTTCTGAAGCTAAGAAGAACTTGGGAGATTCTGCCCTATTCTACGAGTCCCTGGAGCGAGCTATGCATAATTATTTGCGAGCTAAACTTCGTATTGAGACCACAGAGATGGCCAAGGAGAAGATCGCTCAAATGTTGGAGGACAAAGGAGCCCAAACGGATTCCATCACCCAATTCATTGAACTGCTCAAGAGCTGTGAATTTGCTCGTTACGCCTCCGGAGCTAGTAATAATGTAGCTGCGGATTATGAAAAGGCAACCTTAGTGATCACCCAACTCGATAAACAATTGTAATGAAAAAGGTACTGCTGCTTATTCTCTTGTTTGTTGTCGCACCCTTAAGTGCGCAAGACGCTAATGTGCTTTTTGAATCGGGGAAAGAACACTACAAAGCCGATGCTTTTCAAGAAGCCATTGACGACTGGAAGGCTGTTTTAGAAAAGGGACAGCACTCTAAGGCTTTGTACTTTAACCTCGGAAATGCCTATTACAAATTGGGCGAGGTTGCTCCAAGTATCTACTACTACGAAAAGGCCTTGCAATTAGACCCAACAGATAAAGAAGTTCGGAATAACTTGGTATTTGCCGAGAACTTGCGCGTAGACGTCATAGAACCTTTGCCAAAAACCGTTTTTACCAGAGCCTATGACAATACCATTGGAAGCTTAACCAGTAACCTGTGGGCTTGGTTGTCAATTGGTTTTATCATTGCTGGGGTGTTGTGTTTTCTAGGCTATTATTTCTCCGGAACCACCTCGCGCAAACGCCTGCTGTTTGTGGGAACTTTTGTGCTTTTAGCCTTAACACTTTTCAGTTTTACTGCTGCTTATATGACCTATACCGATGCTCAAAACGAGCGTTTGGCGATCGTTTTTTCAGACAGCATGGAAGTGCGAGAGGCTCCTAAAAAGACTGGAGCCATTGCTTTTGAATTGCATGCCGGAACCAAATTGGAGATCATTGACCAAGATGGTGATTGGGTGCGTATTAAACTAAGTAATGGAAAAGACGGATGGGTGGCTGCCACCGCCGTTAAAGAACTCTAATTCTCTTCGTTTAGACGCAGATCTTCTTTAGTGTCATCTATGATCTGTTTAGCATCTTCAATCAGATCGGGTAGTATTGCCGGAGCGATTGGCTCAATATTGGCGTAGAGTATAGAATCTTCTTTGCGATCTTCTGTAAGGATGAATCCAGACATTCCCCAATTGTTGAACCACATAAGCGCTACAGAAAGGATAAAGACCATCTTGAGTCCGCCGAAAACTGCTCCTAAAAGCTTATTGAGAATACCCAAAGCCGCAAAATCTGCAACTTTCGTCAAGACCTTTCCGGCCATTTGAATGGCTACTACTATGATCAAAAAGGTAATGGCAAAAGCAGAGAGGTTGATGTATTTCTGTTCCCAGTCAAAGGAATTTTCTAGCCAATTGCCTGCGTATCCAGAGAAGTAAATCGCTCCAAAAACACCGGCAACCACTCCGATCAGGGAAGCTACTTCTACAAAAAGACCTTTTTTCCAGCCACCCCAGGCTGCAAGACCAATGATCACCACTAGGGCTAAATCTAAGCTATTCATGTTGCTAATTTGCGATAAATATACAAATCAAACGCTGGGCTGCGTATCTTTGTTGTTCAAACCACAGTATGTCAAGAGATCCATTACTTAAGGAGCGTTGGGAAGCGGTAACCGCAATGATCAGTGAGCGCTTTGGTGAAGGCGCCCCATTGGACCTAGACGCGATCATTTACCTGATCGGTTTACAGGAGTTTGGGCAATTTGACCGTCGTTTTAAAAAAGACGACAAGGTCAATCTCATGCATATTGCCATTTGCCGTCTGTTGGAGCCTTATGGTTACTACCGCTTTGATTTTGAAGATGAAGACGGCTGGCCGCATTATGAAGTAGTCACGCCTTTACCCCCTTTAAAGGCAGGAGAGCAAACCGTGCTCATGAAAGAAGCCATTGTACAATACTTCTTAGAAAAAGAAGTCATTGAATAAGTGGGCCTTATTGGGCATAAAATTTTAAATTTGCCCTCTGCAAAGAAGATAATGATGCAAGATCAGATCAATAAGTACATAGACGAAGTAAAAGGATTCGCTACAGAGACCGCCGACGAGCTAGAAGCTTTTCGTATTAAGTTCTTGGGCAAGAAGGGAATTCTTCGTGGATTGTATTCCGATTTAAAAGAAGTTTCTGCAGATCAGAAGCGCGATTTAGGACAGGCTATCAATGCCCTGCGCCAAGCCGCTGATGAGAAATTGCAAGAGATCAAAGATTCCATGGAATCTCAAAACACGGTTCAAGGCCAGTTTGGTGATTTGAGTCGTCCTGGGAATCCGCTTCATGTAGGTTCAAGACACCCTATATCGATTGTAAAGAATCGTATCATTGAGATCTTCTCAAGGATTGGATTCAACGTGTCTGAAGGACCAGAGATCGAGGACGATTGGCATAACTTTACCGCTTTGAACTTGCCGGAATATCACCCGGCCCGTGATATGCAGGATACCTTCTTTATTCAGACAGATCCAGATATCTTATTGCGTACGCACACTTCTTCCGTGCAAGTGCGCTATATGGAGAACAATCAACCGCCTATCAGAACCATTTCTCCGGGGCGTGTATATAGAAACGAGGCTATTTCAGCCCGTTCGCACTGCTTTTTCCATCAAGTAGAAGGTTTGTACATTGACAAGGATGTTTCCTTTGCAGACCTCAAGCAAACGCTTCAGTATTTCACTACGGAATTGTTCGGAAAGTCAAAGATCCGTTTGCGTCCATCTTACTTCCCGTTTACAGAACCATCTGCGGAAGTAGATGTGTATTGGGGCTTGGAAACCGAGACAGACTACCGCATGACCAAAGGAACCGGTTGGTTAGAGATCATGGGTTGTGGTATGGTAGATCCAAACGTTTTGGAGAACTGCGGAATTGACTCTAAAGAATACTCTGGATTCGCCTTTGGAATGGGAATCGATAGAATTGCACTCTTGTTGCATCAGATCTCAGACATTCGAATGCTCAGCGAGAACGACATCCGCTTTTTACAACAATTTAAAGGCTCTCTTTAAGCCATGCGAAAAGATATTGAGATCCCAGAGGTAACTCGGGTTCACATTGTTGCCGTGCGCGAATGGGACAAGGAATTCTTGGCCCAAAACTGGTATGTGTATTTGATCAACGATTGGGACCAAGTATTGCAGACTACATTAGTGATGTCTCGCGGAAACGATTCAGACCGCAAAACCTCTACCTTAAGACATGGCCTAAACGATGTAGCGCCAGGAACCTCCGCTAAGATTGAATTACTCCCAGATGAGGTTTTAGGCTTTACCAATGAGTACTTACTCACTTTCTTTGCAGACGGTAAACTCTATGACAAGACCTTTGTCTTTGAGCCTTACAGCGTTAAAGAAGAGCTGGCGCAGGAACTTCCGGTGATGGAAGAGTCTGGGGTGATGGCTAAGTAAGCTTATCGGCCAACTTTTTAAAAATCTTTTTAGGTTCCTTGCCGTCATAAAGAACAGCATATACAGCGTTGATAATTGGCGTCTTGGCCTTCTTCTTTCCGTGGGCCTGATTGAGTTTGTAGGCGCTTTTGGTGGCGTAATACCCTTCGGCAACCATGCTCATTTCCATCATGGCGCTTTTTACAGTATATCCCTTCCCGATCATGTTCCCGAACATGCGGTTTCTACTAAAGGTGGAATAGCCGGTTACCAGAAGATCACCTAAATAGGCAGAACCATTAATGTCGCGTTTCATTTTGTGCATTTTCTTCACATAGCGCTTCATCTCTCGGATCGCGTTACTCATCAGTACCGATTGAAAGTTGTCTCCATAACCCAATCCGTGGCAAATTCCCGCTGCCAAGGCGTAAATATTCTTAAGCATGGCAGCGTATTCCGTGCCGATGATATCATCACTGATGTTGCATTTTATGTAATGACTGCTGAGTTTATCAGCTACCCAAGCGGCTTTGTCTTGATCTGCACAAGCAATGGTCAAATAGGAAAGGCGCTCTAAAGCCACTTCTTCTGCGTGACAAGGCCCTGTGATCACTCCGATGTTCTCAAAAGGAATGTTGTAATGGGTGAAGAAATGATCCCCCACAATAAGGCTGCTTTCTGGGACAATCCCTTTAATGGCTGAGAAAATGACCTTGTCTTCCAAAGATTCTTTGGCTTTGTCCAGTTCGCCCTGTAAAAAGGCCGAAGGGATCACAAAGATCAAGAAGTCTGCATAGCGGATCATCTCGTCTATATCATTGCTCAAAACCAGCTTTTGGGTCTCAAATTCTACCGAACTCAAGTAGTTGGGATTGTGCTTTTGTTTCTTGATGTGTTCTAAGGCATATACGGAACGCATATACCAGCCTAGCTCGTCCACATTTTCTGTGAGCATCTTTACAATTGCGGTAGCCATACTGCCGCCACCAAAGACCGCGATTTTAGGGGTTTTTGCCATTACTGCTATTTGGTTATCAAAAATAATCAATTAAAAATAGCTCATAATTAACTGTATATCAACATATTGTAAGTTTGGCACGCTGTTTGGTTTTTACTAACTGAACTTTAATACCAAGATTATGAAGACACTAAAATCACTCGCAGTACTTGCCCTTTTGGCCCTTAGTTTTTCGGCCTGTTCTACGCAGGTTATAATTGAAGATGATATCGTAGTGACCGATCCGGATCCAGTTCCGGTTCCTCTTTCAGCGGTATTGAATTCCCATGAATTGTGGTACGTGGATATCAATCGTACTACAGGTAATGGAGAGATTCCATTCTTGCAAAAGGCCTTTACCGTTTCCTTTTTGAACGGTGTGCTTTGGGCAAACAACAATTTGGTTGGAATTGGTAGCCAAGGAAATGGCTTTGGATTGGACGTTGGTTTCTATGATGTATTGGAATACGATTACATCTTGGAAGTGAACCACGATTTGGACGGATTCTATCCGCTTGAGATCACTCCACTGAGTCATAATGAGATTCGTGTGTATTATCGTCCGGGGAACATCAGTTATACCCTAGTGGGCTATCAGAGAAACACCTTTGATTACGACCTAGTATTCTACGACAATATCCATTACTTCCTACAAGAGTATGTGGCATGGGAAAATGTAGCAACCAGTGACTATGGAGCAGAGAATCCATTTGATAAGGAAAACTTCTTACAGTTCCTTCCTGCTGGAGGTTTAGATAATTTTAGGAGTTCCAAAGACCCTCTTGGCACGAATATTGATTTAATATTTTGGGATTACGAAGGGGTCTATAATGTAGCAGATGATGCCGGTGACCCCTACATAAAATATTTAACACTAGATTATGATTATTTGGGCAATGAATACTTTGAACTCCACGTTATCAATGACAGCACCATCGAACTATACCACCCGCAATCGGGCACGTTATACCGATACAAAGGGCGGGGGTACATACAGTACAAGAGAGCCGAAGTTAAACGCCAGAGTAAAGCGGACATACAGGCTCAAATAAAAGAAATAGTTAAGACATAAACAGTTTTTTGGTTGGTTATTTAGTTGGGAATCGCTCCTTTAAAAGTTAATAGAAGTGTTAATTTTTAGGAGCGGTTCTTGTTTTGTAGCTTATCGCAACCAGACAATCTATTCAAGCGCTCTCATATGTATTGATAGGGCTTACTTCATTACATTCATGAATTCAACTACAAAGCAGTTTTAGAGCCCTTCAAAATGTTCTAATTTTAATTGGGGAGGGGATGTAAATCCCCGGATTTGAAAAAGTGAAATTTCGTTTACAAGTAGTGGTAAAGACAATTACTTATAAAAATTCATCTCATCCAAATACACCCAAACATCATGGGGTAAAAGCGGTCGGATATTCTTCCCCGCAGCAATCCCTTTGCGGATCGCAGTAGCAGAGATCTCCATAATCGGAGCCGCAACTCGCTTCACTTTCGGGTGATTTTCCCAATCTGGATCTACGCTGCCTTCGCTAATTCGCGGATATACATACAGGTCGTGACGCTCGGCAATGACCTCGTAGTTCTTCCATTTGGTAAAACTCTTGAGATTGTCCTCACCCATGATCAGCGCAAATTCATGATCGGGATACTTCTCCTCCAAATAAGCCAAGGTGTTAACCGTATAGTTGGGCTGCGGTAAGCCAAATTCAATATCGCTAGCCTTTAATTTTGGGTATTCCTCTACAGCAATACGCACCAAGGTCAATCGGTGATGATCTTCCAGCAGGGTACGTTTCTTTTTATGCGGATTATGGGGTGTTACCACCATCCAGATCTGGTCCAGATCTGAATATTCGGCCATATGATTGGCAATGGCTAAATGCCCAATATGGATCGGGTTAAAGGTGCCAAAGAACAGTCCAATCTTCTTTCCCACCGCGAACTTAAGGATTTACAAAATCGTCCACCAGATCTTCTGCCTCCTCCAAGGCGTGCTCCAGATGGTCGTTTAAGATGATGTGATCAAACTGAGGCGCCGTAGCCAGTTCTACAGAGGCTTTGGCAATGCGCATGTCTATTTTGGCCTTGTCTTCCGTACTGCGTTTTTTGAGTCGGATTTTGAGCTCGTCTATGCTTGGAGGTTTCACAAAAACCGCCAAGGTCTGTTCTGGGAACTTGCGTTTTAGACGCAAACCACCCGCCACATCAATATCAAAGATCACGTGTTTACCTTCAGCCCACAGACGTTCAACTTCGGTCTTTAGGGTTCCGTAGAAGTTATCGCGATAGACCTCTTCCCACTCTAAGAAATCCTCGTTTTTAATGTGTTGTTTAAAATCTTTTAGCGATAAGAAATAATAGTCAATCCCATCTTTTTCGGTACCGCGAGGTTCCCGACTGGTTGCCGAAATTGAAAAAGCTAAATTGAGTTTCTCTTGTGCTAGTAAATGCCTAACAATAGTCGTTTTTCCACTGCCACTAGGCGCAGAGAATACAATGAGTTTACCTTGGTGATCTCCTTGCATTAGAGTACGTTCAGACATTGTTCTTTGATCTTCTCCAACTCGTCTTTCATGCGCACAACAATCTGTTGCATGGGAGCATAATTGGATTTAGATCCTATAGTATTGATTTCGCGGCCCATTTCTTGGGAGATGAAGCCTAACTTCTTTCCGTTGGATTGCTTTCCTTCCATGGTTTGGATAAAGTAATCCAAATGGCTCTGCAGGCGTACTACCTCTTCATTGATGTCGTATTTCTCCAAATAGTAGATCAATTCTTGTTCAAATCGATTTTGATCGACTTGTTCTTTGAGGTCTGATACGGCTTTATTCAAGCGTTCGCGAACACTGTCCATACGCTCAGGATCCATAGTTTTCACAGCTTCTAAGTGCTCACTGATGTTTGCCACGCGTTGACGGAAGTCTTTCTCAAGATCAGCTCCTTCACGCTGGCGATAATTAGTAATCGCTCCTAAAGCATTCTCTAAGGCTTCTAAGATGGAAGCATATTCTTTAGGGTCGATATCCTCGCGCTCCGTTTTGAGCGCATCGGGAAGTCGCACAGCCATCTGCAGATGATCCATAGCATCTCCTGGAACCACGGTATTGAGCTGACGAATGTATTCTTGAACCACAGCGCTGTTGATACTTGTAGAGGTTGCTTCCCCTGTGAGTTCCACAAACAGTCCCAGATCAATCTTCCCGCGCATTAAAGCTTTGGAGACTTTGTTTCTGATCTCTAATTCCTTTTCTCGGTAATGAGAAGGAATACGAGCGTTCAGGTCTAGGTTCTTGCTGTTGAGCGATTTGAGCTCAATGGTGATTTTTTTGTTCGGAAGGTTTATAACGGCCTTTCCGTAACCGGTCATGGATTGTATCATACTGCGCTGATTAATACTGGGCAAAGGTAAGAAATAGCGGCCTACTTGGGCTTGCCGTCTTGGTCAAATCGCGCCTTGAGTTCTCGTTCTGTAAAAACCAATATCAATAGTAAGAGTAAAGAATGCCCTGTCAAGGTGATTAAAATGTTCAAATGCGGAAAAAACAGATAGCATAAAAAGGGAAGTACAAAACTGTAAAGCGTGATCTGCATCATGAGCAGACTGGAATACTGGTTGGCAAAATCCCATGTTGCTTGTGTCTTCATTGACTTTGGTGTTCGGTATCCGTAAAACGAATTAATTTTTTTTGGAGGATATTTTTTAAAGAGCCACGCCAACACGATCATCACTCCCAAATAGCTCAGCGATACGTAGAGTTCTATAGCGTCATTCATTGAGAAAGGTGCAAATTTTTTGTTCGCTGTAATATAAGTTATTTGGCGCAACAAAGCCTACATGACCTCCTGCGACTGGGACCTCCAAAAACAGGTGATCTGAGTTTTCAGCAATCTCTACAGGATAGCTTCCGGCCTTTTTGAGAAAGCTGTCATTAGCAGCATTGAGCAGTAAACTTGGAGTTTCCAAGTCGCTTAAAAATTGCCCACAACTGTTTTGGGTGTAGTAATCGATGGCATCCTTAAAGCCGTGGGCAGGCGCCGTATATTGATTGTCAAAGGCCAAGAGAGAATCAATGGCTCTAACGGTTTTGTGGTCCATCTGATCTGGGAAATCGATGGCTTTTTGGTGAAGTTTTTGTTTTAGACTGCGGAGGAAAACCGTTCGATACAACCAATTCTCCTTCCGATTCAAAGCCAGTAGCGTTCCACGAAGATCAACTGGTGCTGAAACAGCAACCGCTTTATCGATAGCTTCCCAACCCTTTGATTTACTGCCTAAGAACTTCAGCAGAAGATTTCCTCCCAAACTGAAACCTACCAGGGCCATTTTAGAAGGTGTATACTGTTTCTCAACATGCTGAATGAGAAACTCTAAATCCTCCGTTCTTCCCGCATTGTATGAGTAGTACATTCTGTTAGGACTCCCGCTACATCCTCTAAAATTAAGGGCGACTATATTCCAGCCTGTAGCTTCTAAAGCTTGCGCAGCTCCTTTCATATAGGAACGGGTTGAATTTCCTTCCAGACCGTGTAAAAGGATGGCGAATTTGGAACTGCTATCCTTTACAATCAGATCAATGTCTACGAAGTCGCCATCGGGTAATTCCAATCGTTGTCGCTGCTGATACGGATTGCTCACGCGTCGGATTTTAGCCGAATAGATTGTGGACAAATGTCCGTTTGAGATCCAAGAGGCAGGTTGGTATGAGGGGGTTACTAAAGGCATTGCTGCGAAATTACTTATTGTTTCGCAAGTTCAATGGCTTTTTCTAAAACTTCATCCCGCCCAGCACGCAAACCTTCAATGCTTGGCTGAATTTCAATATCAATTGCAATGCCTTCTCGTTGAGACAGACGCCCATCAGGATACATGATACCCAGGCCAGAAATGGCCGTTTGATATCCGCCTAAATAATTAAACACTACCACGTTGCCATCTGCACCAGCGGTTTGATTGCCTACGGTGATCACATTCGGAGCTGTTTGCAGCGCCATGGCCGTAAACTCAGACCAACTAATGCTTTCTTGGTTTACTAAAACAATCACCTTGCCCTCAAAAGCACGTTTGCTGCTTTGGGTTTCGGGGCCTATATCAAAGAAGAATTTCCCGGGATAGTTGAAGTTGGGCTTGTAGATCTTTGCAAAAACACGGTCTTGAGTGTTTAAAAATTGCGTGGTTCTGTATAGTGTTTGTGTGGGGTAATTTCTCACATCAATAATGATGGCTTTTTTGTCTTTGAATTGCTTGAAGATCTTACCGATCTCCTTGCCTCCCAGACTGATCATATTGATATAACCCACTTCATCAGTCAGGCTCTTTGCGCTCGGATTGGTCTCTGGAGTTAAAACGATCAAGGGCATATCGTTCTGAGCTAATTTCAAGAGTTTGATACCCTCTTTATATAGTTAAATTCAATGAACCGCTTCCCGCATTGAGCAGGTCATAGTAGATGCGGATACGGCGGTGGTTTTCATTAGATCCGCCTCGGTAGTGCCATAGTGCTTGGACCGCAGTGTCAACCTCCTCACCTCAATGAAGGAGGAAGCGTGATCTTCAACACCTCTATCGTGAATCAAAAAGGATTTGCAGGAACAGGAGTATACACGGCCACCAAAGGAGCTTTGCGCTCTTACGCTCGCGTATTGACCTCAGAATTGGCGCCAAAAGGCATTCGTGTGAACTCTGTGGCTCCAGGGCCAATTGGGACTCCTATCTACAACAAAATGGAAGGAATGACCCAGGAAGAAGTACAGCAAATGGGCGCTGGATTTGCAGAAAGCGTGCCGTTAAAGCGCTTTGGTGAACCGCAAGAAGTAGCTCGCGTAGTGGCCTTTTTGGCAAGCCCAGAAGCCTCTTATGTCAATGGAATTGAAGTAGAAGTTGATGGCGGAATGAGCCAGATCTAATCGGAACCGCATTCCGTTAAAAAGGCGCCTGTAGCGGGCGCCTTTTTTGTTTTTTGAACTACGGAGCCGATTCAAAAGAAGTATCTTTGACAAAAATTTTTGCCTATGTACCTCAAAGAATTTGAGATCCGTTGGAGCGATATTGATGCCAATCGGCATTTAGCCAACAGTGCCTACGTTAACTTCATGTCCCACACCCGGATGAGCTTCCTCATTGAGCGAGGCATTGACATGAAAGCCATGGCCAAACATCAAATTGGCCCTGTGGTCTTTAATGAGAACATCTTTTACTTCAAAGAAGCCTTTCAAGGAATGAAGATTCGCGTGAGCTTTGAGTTAGGCGGTGTCAGTCAAGACGGAACCTTCTTCAAGTTCGTTCACAATTTCTACGATCACAAAGGCCGCAATATGGCACATTGTGAAATGGTGGGTGCTTGGATCAACTTAATGACGCGAAAGCTTACGCCGCTTCCGGAGGACTTGATGGCCCTACTGGAAGAGTCTCCAAAAACAAAAGACTTTAAATGGCTCACTAAAGAAGACATGAGAGCCGCAGGCAAGATGCCTGTTGACTTAGAAGAATAAAAAGAAAGCCCGCTATCTCAGCGGGCTTTTTCTTTACATGCCGTCGTAGAAGAACTGTTCTTTGACAATTTTGTTGTCGGCTACGCGGTAAACTGCGATCTGTGAACTCTGCGAACGATCTCCTGTTGGTTTAAAGGTGGTGTCCAAACTCATCTTTACGGAGAACCAATTGTCTGCAACAACAGCAGGCTCTGCTTTAAAGGCGTGAACTTCAAAGTTCTGTTCCCACCATTCTCCTTTTTTTGCAACGGCTTCCATACCTTCAGAAACCGGGTTTTCTCCATGAGGCTCAATGCTCACAATATCTGGGCTGTACAATTCGGTGTAGCAGCGCTCAAAATCGCCTGCATTACACCAATCCACTAAGTTATTGGCTATTTCTTCTGTAGTCATGATTTAATTGTTTAGGATGGAACCTAAAGATAGTTCAAAGCAGATCGGAAACTATCAAGACTACGTTAATTTTAGGTTTGTTTTGCTGCGGATTTTTTCTTCCGACTCGACAGATAAACACCCGCAAAGATCATGGCGGCGGCCCCAATTCTGAGGCTGTTTAAGGTATCAGCTCCAGCTAAGACCGCAAAGGCTGTAGCCAAAACAGGTTGCAAATAAATAAAAGCACCGATGGTGGATGGACTCAGTTCTTTAAGCGCAAAAACGTTCAGCAAATAGGTCATAAATGTGGTCCCAACCACCACAAAACTCAAGCCCCAGATCTGGTTCCAATCCAGTCCGGTCCAATCTACAGCGGCAAATTCGTTCCAACCTACCGGCAGGTTCATAAATACTGCAAAAAGGAAGAACCATTTCATCAAGGTGATGGAGCTGTATTTGGATACCAAGGGCTTTACCATGATCAGATAGACCGAATAGCTCGCAGCGTTAATAATGAATAGCAAATTGCCCAAAGGAATGTTAGGCGCATTGGGCTGGGTTTTTGCGCCGAACAGAATCAGCAATAAGGCTCCTGCCAATCCAATGCCAATTCCGGTCGCTTTGATCCAGGTGATCTTTTCCTTTAAGAAGATCGCGGATAGGATCAGCAATAAAACAGGCGACAGCGTGATCACTACAGAGCTGTTGATGGGCGTGGATAAACTCAGGCCTTTAAAGAACATCAGCATATTGATCACCATTCCAAAGGCAGCACAACCAATGAAGCGCAGCCAATCTTTTTTGTCCACCTTTTCTCGAGGGAAGAACAAACTCACCAACCAGAACAAGGCAGCAGCACCCGTTACGCGGAGTACAATAAAGCCATAGGCTCCAATAACATCGGGCATAAGGCCTTTGGCAATGGTGTGATTAATGCCGTAAATGGTACTGGCAGCCGTGGCGGCTAAAAGGGCGAGCCATCTTAAGTTTTTCATGATAGAGCTTCAGACGCAGCAGCGACCACTTTCTTACTGTTGCCCACAAAGATTTGATCGTCTAAAACCAAAACAGGACGCTTTAAAAAGGTGTAGTGATCTAAAATAAGCTCGCGATAGTCGGATTCACTCAAAGTCTTTTCATGCAAACCGCGCCCGCGATACAGTTGAGCTCGTTTGCTGAATAAAGCCTCATAACTGCCGGCCAATGCTTTCATATGATCCAATTGATCTGCAGTGATGGCCTCTGTTTTAATGTCTTGTAGGGTCACATCCGCAGGGAGTTGCCATTCAGAAAGAATACGTTGACAAGTGTTGCAAGTAGACAGGTGAAATACAGTGCGCATAAAGGTTGATTTTGGTTGAGTTACGTGCTACACAAAAATACGGCAATCCATACCAAATGAACTACCTTTAAGAAAAATTTGAACATGGAATTCAGCATAGATACCACCTACAAAACCCGTTTGATCTTGGATAGGTTTTTAGAAAACCTCAGTTTGGAACAACTCAATACGGTTCCGCCCAATTTTAGAAACAACATCTTTTGGAATATCAAGCATGTTGTGGTGACGCAACAATTACTGGTATACAACCTTTCTGGATTGCCCATGGCAATTACAGAAAATGAAGTGGCAGGCTATCGTAAGGGAAGTCAGGTGACGGGAGACGTGGATCAAGAAGCTGTCGATCTCTTAAGAAAACAACTATTCAGCTTGCTGGATAAAACCCGAGCCGATTATAACAAAGGACTCTTTAGTCGTTACAAGGAATACATGGTGACCACGGGCACTACATTAACAGACGTGGACGAGGCCATTGAATTCAACAACTTCCATGAAGGCCTACATTTAGGATATGTGATGGCTATAAAGCGGGCACTGGGATATTGAGCCAAGGCCCGATCTGCTTCCAAGTAAACGCTAAAGTGGCTGGACCGTCGGCATAACTCCCAATGGAGTAGGTTGGATAGTAAAAGACCATTCCAGACTCGTTAAATCCATAGGTTTCTGACAAGAAGAAGGTATCTTCATCAAACAAGAATTGCCCGCTGCTTATGTTGGCATCTAAGGCAATGCCGTTTTGAGTGCGGAATTGGCGTTCTGCAAAGGCGGTGAATTCGTCCATGTCATCTATGAGTTCCGGCAGGCTGTAGACTATCCCTGTTTCTGGATTGAGATTCAAATAAGACTCGCTGCCATATCCGTGAGCGCCTCCGGTATAAGTATAATAAACCGTGCTGAGACTGATCAGGTCCTCATTTTGAAAACTCACTCGGTGTTCCAGATCCAATTCATAGGTCAAAGCGTCTTCTGGAAAATCTCCGTAGTAATCTTGAAAGCTCTTTACAAAGGCGTCCAAAGCAGGTTGAACTTCTGCGATCAAACTGTCTCCGGGCATTACTGTGCTAGAGATGATCTCTCCCAATTCCTGCTCAATTTGCGCGTTGATCACTGCAGATCGCGGATCTGTTGGATCTGCTTCTACATAAAACACAGAGATCTCCGGGCATTTGCTCTGATCACAAAGGCTAAGCGCTCCAGGACTGACTTCTTTTTGAACAAAATTTAGGTTGCTTTGGTCACTACATCCAGTAAGGATCAGCAGTGCAAGCAAAACGAAGGACAGGCGCATTTTCACAAACTTCAATTAAAGCATTAAAGGTAGCCACTAATTTAATAATGAGTCTCAGATAGCGTATTTTTATAAAGTAAATTTTAGCTCATGAAATTTAATACCAAGACCATTCACGGAGGACAGCATGAAATAGACCCGGCTTACGGCTCGGTAATGCCTCCCATCTATCAGACCAGTACCTATTCCCAAACCACACCAGGAGGTCATAAGGGGCATCAATATGCCCGTTCTAGCAATCCCACAAGATCTGCCTTAGAAGGATCTTTGGCGGCTTTAGAAGGCGGAAACCGCGCTTTTGCTTTTGGCTCGGGCTTGGCAGCTATTGACGCGGTGCTCAAATTACTCAAGGCTGGAGATGAGGTGGTCTCTACCAATGATCTCTATGGCGGAACCTACCGACTCTTTACACAGATCTTTGAAAAGTTTGGTGTCAAATTTCACTTTGTAGGCATGCAAAATGCAGACAAGGTGGCTTCCTACATCAATGAGAATACCAAGTTGATTTGGGTAGAAACCCCAACCAATCCCATGCTCAATATCATTGACATTAAAGGAATTGCTGCGGTTGCCAAGGCCAATAAGGTGCTCTTGGGGGTGGACAATACATTTGCCACGCCTTACTTACAACAACCTTTAGAGTTAGGCGCTGACATAGTGATGCATTCTGCTACTAAATACCTCGGAGGGCATTCTGATGTGATTATGGGCGCTTTAATCGTTAAAGATCAAGAGTTGGCAGATAAGCTGTATTTCATTAGAAATTCCAGTGGAGCCGTTCCTGGTCCTCAGGATTGCTTCTTGGTTTTACGCGGGATTAAGACCTTGCATTTGCGCGTGCAACGTCACTGTGAAAACGGACGTGCCGTGGCCGAGTTCTTAAGTAGCCATCCGAAGATCGATAAGGTCTATTGGCCAGGATTTGAGAATCATCCAAACCATGAGGTGGCCAAAGCCCAAATGAAGGATTTTGGCGGCATGATGAGTTTTACCACGGTAGAAGATTCTTATGAAGGAGCGGTGAAGGTGGTGGAAAAGCTAAAGATATTTACCCTAGCAGAGTCCTTGGGTGGCGTAGAATCCTTGGCCGGACATCCGGCGAGTATGACACACGGTTCCATTCCTAAAGAAGAACGCGAAAAAAACGGAATAAAAGAATCGTTGATCCGCCTGAGTGTGGGGATCGAAGATGAAGAAGATTTAATTGCTGATTTAAAGCAGGCCTTAGATTAATCCAAGTAGTAGATATATCCAACCTGAACCCAATAGATCCAGTCGTTGAATTTATCTGCAGGATAGGCCTCATCGTCTGGATTCAAACCATCCACCCAGTTAGATAAGTAATAGTGCCAACGCGACTCTAAAACCAAATCACTCAATGGCGATAGTTTAAAACGAGTACCAATTCCCCAAACGATAGACCAGGTATTGTCTTGCTGGTCATTCACCCCGCCTATGAACGGGTCAAAGGTGTTTTCTGGTGACAGACCAATAATTCCAGGCTGCTTTGAAGTGGTGCGTGGGTTAAAACTTACATAGTGGAATCCAACGCCAACATAAGGCGCCCAACGGTAAGCTCCGGCCACATAATCTCTAATACTCAAAGGAAAGTATTCCAATCCGGTTCCAATCTCAAATACTTGTGCACGACCTTCCATATCGCGCAAGTCTTGTCCTTCATCAGAAGGGCTTTCTGCCTCTTCTCCAAAGTGATTCAACTTGGTATAATGAAAGTCAATTTCTGAGCGAACTTTGAAGTGATCACTGAAATAGGTATCACGCGCATAACAGTTACAATCCGCTCTGTAAGCGAAGTTTATATAGTGAACAAGGGCAAAACCAATACCCATGTTTCCGCTGTTTGTTTCGAAATTATTACGGAGTCCATAGTCCGATTGGAAGGCTACCGGACCGGATAGAAGACCTACTTCGTGCGAAAAGCCAAGTTGGCCACGTACGACAGAACTGCCCGCTAAAAATAAGACGAAGACCAAGAATGCATATCTGGTTTTCATGGAATTACGGATTGATTTGAGACATAGCAAATATATAAAAATACCCTTAACAAGGAAATTAAGCTTTTTTTAAGTGCGAATTTTATGAAAAACAAAGCCCCATTTATAGAGATAAACTATCTTTGCCGAGATTTACGCAAACGTTTTCGTAAATCGGGTTAGTTTCCCCATGTGGAAACGAAAAATCAACCGTAAATTGCATATTTAGCGGCCTGTAGGAGAAAAACCTTCGCAGGTTAAATCAAACTAAAAATGAAACAAAGCATTAAAGACTTTATCGATGCGGTAGCTGCAGACAATCCGAACGAACCGGAATTCATGCAAGCCGTGACTGAGGTAGCAGAAACTGTGATCCCTTTCATTGAGTCCAACGAGAAATACCAGAACGCCAAGTTGCTTGAGCGTATGGTTGAGCCAGAGCGCACCATTCTATTCCGCGTGCCTTGGACCGATGATGAAGGTAACATTCAAGTAAACAAAGGATACCGAGTAGAATTCAATTCTGCGATTGGTCCTTACAAAGGAGGACTTCGTTTTCACCCTTCTGTGAATTTGAGTATTCTAAAGTTCCTCGGTTTTGAGCAAGTATTCAAGAACAGCCTTACTACACTTCCTATGGGTGGTGGTAAAGGTGGATCTAACTTCAACCCTAAAGGAAAGTCAGATGCAGAAGTAATGCGCTTTTGCCAGAGCTTTATGACAGAATTAGCGCGCCACATTGGCCCTAATACCGACGTACCTGCCGGTGATATTGGAGTGGGTGGTCGTGAGATCGGATATATGTTTGGTCAATATAAGCGCCTTCGCAACGAATTTACTGGAGTTTTGACTGGTAAAGGTTTGGCTTACGGTGGATCTTTGATCCGTCCAGAAGCTACAGGTTACGGTAACGTATACTTTGCGCAAAACATGTTAGGGACTCGCGGAGAGAGCTTCCAAGGTAAAACAGTTTTGATCTCTGGTTCAGGAAACGTAGCACAGTTTGCTTGTGAAAAAGCGACTGAGCTTGGCGGAAACGTGGTAACCATGAGTGATTCTGGTGGATTCATTCACGATCCAGATGGAATTGATGCCGATAAACTGGCCTTCATCATGGACCTTAAGAACAACAAACGTGGTCGTATCAAGGAATATGTGAACGAGTATCCATCGGCGAAGTTCTTTGAAGGTGAGCGTCCTTGGGGAATTGCTGGAGATATTGCACTTCCTTGCGCAACTCAAAACGAATTGAACGGAGATGAGGCTAAAACCTTAGTGGACAACGGAGTATTCTGTGTTGGAGAAGGTGCAAACATGCCTTGTACGCCAGAAGCCATTGAAGTATTCCACAAAGCGAAGATCCTTTTCTCTCCCGGAAAGGCTTCTAACGCTGGTGGGGTAGCCACTTCTGGTTTGGAAATGTCACAGAACTCTTTGCGTATGAACTGGACGGCTGAAGAAGTTGACCAGCGCCTTCACAAGATCATGAATGACATTCACGATGCTTGTGTGAAGTACGGAAAAGACGGTGATGGTTATGTAGATTATGTAAAAGGAGCCAATGTAGCCGGCTTTGTGAAAGTAGCAGATGCTATGCTCGCACAAGGGGTGGTATAAATTCTCCTTTTTAGAGATAGTAAAACCGTCGAAGCGCAAGTTTCGGCGGTTTTTTTGTTGGTTATAAAAAGAGTGAACTGTCTTGGGGTTATCTCTAGTAAAGCGAAAAATTAGAGTTTTGAGTTATGTTGAAGGATTTTTCGAGTTGCATAGCAGCGCTACGGAAGGAGAAAAAGGCGAAGACAGAACTTAAAAGAATATTTTTTTAGCAAATAGATATAACCTCAAGACAGTTCTTGCAATAAAAGCTATTTTAGCGTGTTATTTAGAAGAAAAGCTTCCGGCATGCGCTCTGCATTATTTTTTGTTTTCCTGCTGATGGGACTCACGGCAACTGCTCAAAATTTTGAAGACAGTTGGACGGGTTACTTCTCATACAATACCACCGTAGATATTTCAGAAGGCCCCGATGAGCTGATCGTTGCTGCAGAGAACGCCTATTTTGAGCTCGATCTTACCACAAGAGAGATCACCACAACCTCTTCCATTCAAGGACTTTCTGGAGAAGAGATCTCCACCATTTACTACAGTCAAGCCAATAATCTCACCATCATTGGTTATGCCAACGGACTATTGGAGGTGGTATTGGAAGGTGGCGAAGTAGTCACCGTAGTAGATATTTTGGACGAATTGGCCGTCCCGCCAGATGAGAAGCGGATCAACCATTTTTATGAATTTGAAGACATTCTATACATCAGTACGGACTACGGTATTTCTGAATACGATCTGAGCGCTCTTGAATTTGGAGATACCTTTTTCATTGGAGCCGGAGGAACGCGTCTGCGGATTATCCAAACTACGGTTGTAGACGGATTTATCTATGCCGTCGCACCTTTAGAAGGATTAAAACGAGCGGATCAATCCAGCCCCGATCTGATTGACTTTAACCTTTGGGACACGGTAATTACAGCCCAACGCGGAGTGGTGAACTTTAACGGCACTTTGTATTTATCTCGATTTGCCGGGCAGATCTCCCGTCAAAACGAAGGTGGAGGCTTTACGTTGTTGGAAACTCTAGATGAGGGAATTATTGACTTTAGAGCTACGGATGAGTACTTGATCGCAACAACGCTGAATCAAGTACACGTTTACAATACGGACTTTGAAAAGGTTGCCTTTGTAACGGGCCTGCCGGGATTTGATTACCGCCTCAATGCGGGTTCTGCCAAAAACGGCAATATCTATATGGGTACGCGTGAATTTGGAATTCTGGAAGTGCCTTTTGGATCCAATATACCCACGCAGGTTTTACCAGACGGTCCTTTGAGAAACCGTGTCTTTGCCATTGATGCTGCACCGAATCAGCTCTATGCTTCTTTTGGTGATGTGACGGTGTCTTTTAACCCTTTTCCATTGAGCCGCTTTGGAATGAGTCGTTTGTTTAACGATTCTTGGCGGAATTACAGTTATGAAGACATCTTTCAGGCCAATGATATTGTCAATGTGACCATCAATCCTGCAGATACCTCCCAGGTGTATTTCAGCTCTTTCAATTCAGGATTGTTGGAGTTGCGAGAAGGTACTCCCACAATTTTATATGACGACAGCAACAGTCCGCTGGAAACCATATCCGCAGAGATCACAGACATTCGTATTTATGGAGCCGACTTTGACCGAGAAGGGAATTTGTGGTTTGTACAATCTTTGGTGGACGACGGTTTAAAACGAATTACTCCTGGCGGGGCTATCTCTTCTGTAGATGTGACCTCAGTTATTCCCGATGGCGATTTGGCCTTGACAGAACTTAAAGTCAGTCGAGAAGGCTTTATTTATTTTGGAAGCGCCCAGAATGGCGTGATCGCCTACAGTCCAAACTCTGGAGAATTTAGAAAGATTTCAGAAGGCATTGGAAGCGGAAACCTACCTTTTAATGATGTCCGCGCTTTAGCCTTTGACAACAACAACCGCCTTTGGATAGGAACTACTCAAGGTTTACGGGTGTTCTTTAATGTGGGTGGCATTTTTGAAGAAGGTAGCAATGTTGACTCAAACCAGATCATCATCTTAGAGAATGGAGTTCCTCAGGAATTACTTTTTGAGCAACCCATAACAGATATTGAAGTAGACGGTTCCAACAACAAATGGGTAGCCACGGCAACATCGGGAGTGTTTTATTTCTCAGCCAACGGCCAAGAGACTTTGCTCAGATTCACCAAAGACAATTCGCCTTTACCCTCAAACAACGTGCAAGATATTGCCATTGATGGACTCAGTGGACGCGTCTACTTTGCCACCACAAACGGTTTGGTTGCTTTTAACGGCCGTGCTACAGATCCTAGAGATGATCTTCAAGGGCTCTATGCCTTCCCAAATCCAGTCCGTCCTGAATATAGCGGTCCTGTAACTATTGACGGTCTTACAGAGGGTGCCAACGTTAAGATCACTGACTTGGAGGGCAACTTGGTTTTTGAGCAGACCTCAGAAGGTGGAAGTGTTCAATGGGATACGACTGCCTTTGGAAAGTACCGCGTGCGTTCTGGAGTGTATTTTATTATGGCGACTACAGAGGACGCCTTGGAGACCAAGGTTTCTAAAATCATGATTGTTCGCTAATGCACGTCACTACGCCTGCACTGGTTATTTCTTCTTTAAAATACGGCGAGGCCGATCTGATCGTAAAGTGCTATACCCGACAAGCAGGCTTAAAGTCCTATTTGCTTCGCGGAGTGCTCAAAAGCAAGAAAGGCAAGCTTAAAAAGGCGCTCTTTTTACCCTTGAGTCTTTTGGAGATCGAAGCCAATCACAAAGACAATCGGAACTTAGAATACATCAAAGAAGCGCGGCTGTTAGTGCCTTATCAAGAGCTGCATACGGATATCATTAAGCAGACCTTAGTGATGTTCCTGGCAGAGATGTTGCAACATTCTATTCAAGAAGAAGAACCCAACAATCCGCTTTTTGATTATTTGGCGGAGTCTTTTGTGTGGCTGGATGAGGCCAAGAGCTACGCCAGTTTTCACATTGTTTTTCTCTTGCAACTGAGTAGATATTTGGGCTTTTATCCAGACGATCAAGCCATGGAACTGCCTTGTTTTCATTTACTTGAAGGCCGATTCACCGAGCCGGTCATTGACCCCATGTGTAATTGTGATGAGGTGGTGAGTCATTTCAAGCAGTTTTTCGGTATAGATTTTGATGCATCTACGAGCGTCAAAGTGCCAAAATCAGGCCGATTGGAGGTGTTAAATTTGCTATTGAGGTATTATCAGCTACATTTGCAAAATTATAAAGCACCCCAGTCTTTGACGGTGTTGAATCAACTGTTTTAGTTTCATGCGAAATACCCTGTTTG
>NZ_JABSPU010000024.1 GCF_013214815.1 Gilvibacter sp. | reverse complement strand
ATGATGCCGAAGATCTATTAGAATTCTACAAGGAAGACGAAGCCACCCAGGAGCAGGTAGATGCTGCTTTTACGAAAGCACAAGAAGCCATAGAGAGCCTCGAGTTTAGAAATATGATGAGCGATGAGGGCGATGATATGAGCGCAGTCTTGCAGATCACAGCAGGTGCCGGTGGTACAGAAAGTTGCGACTGGGCCCAAATGCTCATGCGCATGTATTTGATGTGGGCTGAGAAAAAAGGCTTTAAGGTCAAAGAGCTTAATTTTCAACCGGGTGATGTAGCTGGGATCAAAACAGTAACTTTAGAAATTGATGGAGAATATGGCTTTGGCTGGCTCAAAAGTGAAAATGGTGTACACCGATTGGTGCGCATCTCCCCTTTTGACAGTAACGCCAAGCGCCATACGAGCTTCGCTTCTGTCTATGTGTATCCATTGGCAGATGACAGTATAGAGATTGACATCAATCCTGCGGATATCAGTTGGGACTTTGCACGATCCAGCGGTGCGGGAGGTCAAAATGTGAACAAGGTTGAAACCAAGGCCATCTTGACCCACCACCCATCTGGAATTGTGATTCACAACAGTGAAACACGTTCTCAGCTGGAAAACAGAGAAAAGGCCATGCAAATGCTCAAGTCGCAGTTGTATGAGATTGAACTCAGAAAAAGACAGGCGGCCAGAGATCAGATTGAATCAGAAAAGAAGGCCATAGAATGGGGCTCACAGATCAGAAACTATGTGCTCCATCCTTATAAATTGATCAAAGACGTACGGACCAATTACGAAACTGGAAATACCGATGCCGTATTGGATGGCGCTTTGGACGAATTTTTAAAAGAATATTTAATGATGACCGGACAAGAAAAGCCGGCAGACGAACTATAGCTATGTATAAAATTGCAGTTTTAGGACCCATCCCTCGGGATCATATCGTTACTCACCACGGTGAGGTCATTCAAAAATATGGTGCAGCGACACATACCGCGATCGCCTTGTCACGACTGTTGGATGATCAAGGTTTTGTATATCCTGTAACCCATGTCCGTAAGTCAGATTATCAAGGTGTTTTGGATGTGTTAGCCCCTTACGCCAACATCAATCCAGACTACATCTCTGATGCGCAAGACCAAGGAGATGTGATCCAATTGCAATTTCTGGATCAGAACAATCGAAAGGAAAAACAAACGGCCTTTATGCCGCCAATAACTCCAGAGGATGTAGCGCCATTACTGGATTGTGATGTCTTTGTCTGTGTCCCCGTAACCGATTTTGAAGTACCATTAGAGACCTTGCAATACATTAAGAACAACAGTGATGCAACCATTGTCTTTGATGCTCATGGACCAACCACTGCCTTGACCCATCGCGGAGATCGTGTGACCAAGTTTTGGGTGGATCGCGATCGTTGGCTTCCTTATATTGATGTGTTAAAGATGAATTTGGAAGAGGCGAATTGCAGTTGGTTTAAAAACGAGTACGATTTGGGTGAGCTCGCTACACACGACGCCATGAGTGAATCTCAATTGCCAGAATTTGCAGCACATTGCCTCAGCCATGGCTTGAAATCGCTCTATGTTACCTTAGATGCCCGCGGTGTTATGGTTTATTCTCTCAAAGAAGGTAAGGTTCACGCAGAACACGTGGATCCCGTAATTGTTGATCACGTTGTTGATACTACCGGATGTGGAGATTCTTTTGCCGGTGGAATCGCTTTTGGGCTTTTAGAAGAAGATACGGCTTATGTAAAAGCGGCCCAATACGGAAACGCTATGGGTGCGCAACGTACACAAGGCAAGACCTTTGATGTGTTCCGTTCTTTGGCAGAAACTGATGCCATGATCGTTGCAGGTCACATCTCAGGCAAGTCGCAATAAGACTAAATTTATATGGGTCTTAAACCACAACCTTTATCGCAAATAAAGAAGGAGTTGCAGCTTCAAGACCGGGAAGCCTTGATCAAGTTGTGTTTGGAACTTGGTCGTTTCAAGCGTGACAATAAGGAAATGCTCAGTTATCTGCTCTTTGACGCTCAAGATGAAGAGCAATACATCTCGGCCTTGCAAGCCGATATGGATGCCAGTTTTGAAAGCATCAATACCCAATCACATTATTATATAAAAAAGAGCGTGCGCAAGATCCTTAGAGAACTCCGACGTTTTATTCGCTATTCCAACAAGGACGAGACGGCTGTTGAACTCTTAATGCATTTTTGCTATGGTTTAACTGAAATCAGACCGTCCGTCTTTGAAAATAAGGTGTTGACTAATATCTTCTGGAGACAGATCAATCAGATCGAACAAAAAATTGGAAAGCTGCATGAAGACTTGCAACACGATTATACCTTAGAACTTGAAGCCTTAATCAAACCCTATATCCATGATCACCATATATCATAACCCGCGTTGTAGAAAATCAAGAGAAGCCCTACAATTGCTGGAATCTAGTGGCATCGCACATGAAATACGCTTGTATTTGACCGATACACTTACTACGGATGAACTGAAGGCTCTTTTAATCAAATTGGATATTCCTGCCCAGGAGTTGATCCGTAAAGGAGAAGCCGTATGGAAATCCGAATACAAAGGCAAGGACCTATCTGAAGCGGATTTGGTAAAAGCGATGATAGCAGAACCTAAGCTGATTGAGCGTCCTATTTTAAGTACATCGGAGGCAGCAGTCGTTGGAAGACCCATAGAAGCTGCCCAAGCTTTTTTGCAAAACCTTAAACAAGATTAACATAACCTTAGGGAAGCTGCCGCATATATAGGTCTAACTTCGCACTAAAATTACCTAATGCAGCTAAAAGCACTAACCACGCTTACCCTTATTCTGTTTGTAATCCCCTTCACTTTTGGACAAGCCAATGCAAGAAATTACATCGTAAAAGGTTCTATTGTTGATGAGCAAACCGGGCAACCGCTTGAATTTGCAACAGTATCCTTTTTTAATACCGCCAATGATCTGGTCGCTGGGGGAATTACAGAAATTGATGGGAAATACTCCATTTCTGTACCTGAAGGCGTTTACACCGTACAGTACGATTATATTTCTTACAAGACGGTACGTAAAGAAAATGTTTTAGTCAATAAAAAAACAGAACTTCCTCCTGTACGAATGGCCTTAGATGCTGCCAGTCTTGAAGAAGTGGTGGTAACGGCAGAGACCACAGAAGTTGTGGTGCGTTTGGATAAGAAGATCTACAATATTGGAAAAGACCTTACCACCAGTGGTGCCACGGTAAGTGATGCACTGAATAATGTGCCTTCTGTAACAGTAGATGTGGACGGAGCTATCAACCTGCGTGGGAATGGCAACGTGCAGATCCTAATCAACGGACGCCCAAGTGCGCTTGCAGGCTTTGGTAACACTGATGCTTTGCGTCAATTACCTGCGGAGACCATTGAGCGTGTTGAGGTGATCACCTCCCCTTCTGCACGTTATGATGCCGAAGGATCTGCAGGGATCATTAATATTGTGCTTAAAAAGGATAAGAACTTAGGATTTAACGGATCCATTATTTCTAACGTAGGTTTCCCTTGGGGAGCAAGTCTTACCGGTAACATCAATTACCGTCAAAAGAAATTCAACATTTTCAATACTACGTCAGTACGTTACCAAGAATCGCCTGGAAATGGTTTTTTTAGAAACGACTTTAATATTGACGGCATTGAAAACCCTACCGTAATTGAAGATCGCGACATTGATCGCATCCGTAGAGGAATTACCACCAACCTCGGGATTACTTATAACTTAACGGATCGTTCAACCATTACTGCCTCTGGTTTTTACCGCACCGGTAATGACGATGACAGAACCGGAAACTTTACGGATGAATTTGACACCTCCAATGCTCTGGCAGAGCAGACCGTTCGTATTGAAAATGAAAATGAGGTGGGCGATAGCTACCAAGCAGCTTTGAACTATACCAACAACTTCAATGATGAAGGCCATAACCTAGCTATTGATCTGCAATACGACACCCGTAATGAAGAAGAGTCCAACTTCATTGAGGAGCGTGCTGCTTTTCCAGTGGCTGAGACCTTGCCTGCGGAAGACATCACTACGGATGAATCTCGTGACAACTATTTGATCCAAGCGGATTATGTATTGCCTATTGGTGAGAATGCACAGTTTGAAGCTGGGTACCGTGGTCAGTTTAGAGAAACAGTTACTGATTTTCAAGTTTTAGAAGAAGTAGGCACTAGTGGAGTTTTTGAGCGTAACGGAAACCTTTCTAACGTATTTACCTTCCAACAAGATGTCAATGCTATCTACACACAATACGGAAATAAGTTCGGGAAGTTCTCTTTCCTTTTAGGATTGCGCTATGAATCTACGCGTCAGCAAGGAGCTGTATCAGACTTTGACCCAACCGTTGGTGATGATTTTGATGTGGATTTTGATGAGACCTTTGATGGGCTCTTCCCTACAGTAAACCTGATTTATGAATTGGGTGAAAGTGAGAACATCACCTTTGGATATAACAGAAGAATCAATAGACCACGTGGATTCTTTGTAAACCCCTTCCCTTCTCGTTCCAGTGAGGCCAATATTTTTCAAGGGAACCCAGGTTTGAATCCTGCCTTTGCCTCTGCTTTTGATCTTGGGTATTTGAAACGTTGGGAAAAACTGACTTTGACTAGTTCTGTATACTATCAATATGAAACCGATGCTTTTCAGTTCATCAGAGAAAATACAGGCGATGTGACTCCAAACGGTGTACCGGTTGTACGTACCATTCCTATCAACTTAGCAACCAATGAGCGCTTTGGTGCAGAAGCAGGTGTGCTTTACAACCCAACCAAATGGCTGCGTTTCAACGGTAGTTTTAACTTCTTCCGATTTGTGACAGAAGGTGGCTTTAACGGTACAGACTTTAGTGCGGACAACACCAGCTGGTTTGCGCGCTTTTCTTCCAAAGTTACTTTACCTGCAAAGATCGATTGGCAGACCAATGCCTTTTATCGTGGACCGCGTGAAGATGCTCAGACGAAGAATAAAGGCATCTTATCAATTGACTTGGCGTTCGCAAAAGACCTTTTCAATGACAACGCAACACTAGGATTTAACGTACGCGACCTGTTCAACAGCCGCAAGCGTATTAGTGAAACCAATACCCCAACCTTTACCCAAGAAGGTGAATTTCAATGGAGAGAAAGACAATTCACCATGTCATTCACCTATAGATTCAATCAACAGAAAAGACGCCAACAGCGCGGCAGACAAGGTGGCGGAGATGACGACTTTGAATTCCAAGGACGTCCATAGGGCATAAAAAAAGAGCGGTCAAATGACCGCTCTTTTCTTTTTATCTATAAATGAATGCTTTATTGCTGCGCTTTTTTAGCGTCGCGCTTCATTTTCATTTTCTCCATTAATGCTCCTCCAATCCAGTAAGGAATAATGCTGATCAAAAAGATCATCAACCAAAAACCGATGGTCAAGATGGTTAAGAATGCTAAAAATCCTAAGTATTGGTCAAATTCGAACATGGGTAACTATTTTTTAGTATGCTGCAAAGATAAATGAAAATCTAAAAAATTATTAGCCTGTGATAAAAAAAATTATCCCTCCCTCAAGCTGCACTTTTGCGGCTCAATATTTACCTTTGCAAGGATAAAATTACAACCATGGATTACCGCATAGAGAAAGACACTTTAGGAGAAGTTAAAGTACCTGCAGACAAACTTTGGGGTGCACAAACAGAGCGCTCTAGAAACAACTTTAAAATTGGAAGACCTGCTTCCATGCCTTTGGAGATTGTTTACGGCTTCGCTTATTTAAAGAAAGCTGCTGCTTACACTAACTGTGAACTGGGTGTTTTAGCTGTGGAAAAGCGCGATTTGATCGGTGCTGTTTGCGACGAAATTCTAGAAGGAATGCACGATGATCAGTTCCCACTGGTTATTTGGCAGACCGGTAGCGGTACCCAAAGTAATATGAATGTCAATGAAGTGATCGCCAACCGTGCGCATCAATTGGCAGGAAAAACCATTGGTGAAGGTGAGAAAACCTTGCAACCCAATGATGATGTAAATAAATCTCAATCCTCTAACGACACCTTTCCTACTGGAATGCACATTGCTGCCTATAAAAAGGTGGTGGAAACTACAATTCCCGGCGTAGAGCAATTGCGCGATACATTACGTGATAAATCCGAAGCCTTTAAAGACGTAGTTAAAATTGGTAGAACCCACTTAATGGATGCTACTCCGCTTACCCTTGGACAGGAGTTTAGCGGTTATGTTTCGCAACTAGACCATGGAATTGCAGCCTTGAAGAACACTCTAGATCATTTGAGTGAACTGGCTTTGGGAGGAACTGCCGTAGGTACAGGGATCAATACACCAAAAGGTTATGCAAAACGCGTAGCGGAATATATTGCAGAATTCACTCAGCTTCCTTTGGTGAGTGCTCAAAATAAATTTGAGGCGCTTGCCGCTCATGATGCTGTAGTGGAGACCCACGGGGCTTTAAAACAGTTGGCGGTGTCTTTAAATAAGATCGCAAATGATATCCGATTGTTGGCCAGTGGACCGCGTTCCGGTATTGGAGAGATCACCATTCCAGCTAATGAGCCGGGATCCTCTATCATGCCTGGAAAAGTAAATCCTACTCAATGTGAAGCTTTGACCATGGTCTGTGCACAAGTAATGGGTAATGATGTGGCCATTGCTGTTGGCGGGATGCAGGGACATTACGAGCTTAATGTTTTTAAACCCGTTATGGCAGCTAACATACTGGAGTCTGCTCAGTTGATCGGAGATGCATGTGTTTCCTTTGACTTGAATTGTGCGCGTGGCATTGAGCCCAACCGTCAGGTAATTGATAAGATGCTCAACAATTCCTTAATGCTTGTAACGGCTCTTAATACTAAGATCGGATACTACAAAGCTGCGGAGATTGCAGGAGCTGCTCACGCCAACGGAACTACTTTAAAAGAAGAAGCCGTCCGATTGGGCTACCTCACAGCAGATGAATTTGATGCTTGGGTACGTCCAGAAGACATGGTTGGACACTAACATGTAGGATTATTAAAACCATTTGTAGGAAAATACATCCTTTTACACTTTTTTTGACATTTTTTATCGATTAAGTGCATAATTTTATCGGTCAACGAAGGATTTTTATATCTTTCGAGTCCCAAATTGATTGATATACTTATGTACAGGAGCTTTATTTTAGGCCTCCTGCTTTGCCTGACCTTCAATGCCCTTGGTCAACAGCAGGTGCGCTATATGCAGGATTCTCCAGAGAAGCTAGACTTTAAGTCTGCCTCCGTTGCCGACTATTCCCCATACGGCTTAGAGAACTTTGGATTGAACAATGGAACGTATTGGTTTAAGATCTTCGGATCCAACACCCACAATCAGGTATTGACCCTTCCAAGTCCCCATGTTTATGATGCAACGCTTTACAACAGCCGCGGATTGAACATTGGTCAAGAAGGATTTACGCGCTTCACAACCTATAAATTAAGTGAAGCTACCAACTATCCCCTATTCTTAAAAGTGAAGTTGCATCAGGAAGCACAAGTTCCTATGGAACTTACTTCTGAAGCTGTGTACGACGCAGAAACCCAAAAGACCCTATTCCAATTAGGATTGTACTACGGTTTTGCGATCATGGTAGTTTTGATCAACCTGATGTGTTTTGTCCTTTTTGATGAAAAAGTATTCCTAAAGTACGCCGGATTTTTGGTTACCGTTGGTTTGGCTTATGCCTTTACTGACGGGCTATTCAACCTATTTGGAATCACCGGAAACTTTATCAACTTATATTTAGAGCCTATCCTTCAATTGAGCGTTGGACTCATGGGTGCGGCTTTTGCTTGCCAGTTTTTACGCAGTTCTCAGCATTTCCCAAAACTCAAATTGTTCACAATGGCCCTGCTTGGTATTGCTGGACTCTCCTTTGGATTGTATTGGGGCTTTGGCGAATACAGTTACGCTACCGTGGGTCAAATCATGCTTTTTGCAGTAGCACTTACCTATTTAGTAACCGGAATTCGCTTGTGGAACGCAGGATTATATGCCCGAATCTTTGTGGTTTCCTACAGCTTACTTTTCCTAATGGCGACGGATTTCTACCTGTTGAAATCTTTTGGTTTGAACTTCCTAAACATTCAGGCGGTACACCTTAAGATCGGTAGTGTCTTTGAAATGTTGGTTTTAAGCTATGCCATTATGTACAGAATGCGCTCGATCAAAGAAGAGAAAGAACTCATGAGCACAGAGATGCGCATTTACTTAAAGCGTATTGAATCGTTATCACGCGGTATTGCCTTGGTGGATTCAGAAGAAGAGGCCTACTTAGAGAACCTAATTGATCATTACGATCTTGATGCTACAGAAACCCGCCTGCTACAATATGTATCAGAAGGAAAAGAGAATCATAAGATCGCAAGAATACTAAACCTTAGCGAACGTGAAGTCGAGCGCCTGACTCTCACCTTGTATCGCAAACTTGAAATTGCTGAACAGATCCAAGACGATTATCGCATGTTGGATCAGCAACCAGACTATATCTATAACTAGATGGCTAACTTAGCTAAGTACAAGGCCTGTGCGTTTTAAAACGTCAGGCCTTTACTTTTTTGTAGTGTTTCTTGTATTGGATCCAAGCGGCTGTACTGAGGATCGCGATAAAACCTAGCGTGTAGTAAACAAATCCTGGAGTGATCGGTTTGTCTCCGCTGGCGTAAGAGTGTAATCCTGTCAAATAGAAGTTCACACCAAAATAAGTCATCATAATAGACGCATAAGCGATCACAGCGGCAAAATTGAAGGTCCAGCGTCCTCGAAGACCCGGAACCAATCGCATGTGAATGACAAAGGCGTAGATCATAATACTGATCAGTGCCCAGGTCTCTTTAGGGTCCCATCCCCAATAACGTCCCCAACTCTCATTGGCCCATTGTCCGCCAAGGAAGTTACCAATGGTCAACATCACCAAACCAACCGTTAAGGCCAATTCCGTAATGATGGTGATCTCTTCAATATTGAGCTTCATGCGCTCTTTATTCTTCTTGGTGGTGAGTACCATCAGCAATAAGGCTGCTATTCCTAATATCATACCGAGGGTAAAGGGTCCATAACTCGCTACGATCACCGCCACGTGTATCATCAACCAATAAGAATCCAGAACTGGCTGCAAATTAGCAATGGAAGGATCTAACCAATTCTCATGAGCCACCCACAAGATAATGGATGCCACAAAGGCTGTAGAAGCTACGGTAAGTACAGATTTTCTACCAAAAGCCAATCCGAAGAACACCGTTGCCCAAGCCACATAGATCACGGACTCATAGGCATCACTCCACGGCGCGTGTCCACTGATATACCAGCGCGCAGCCAAACCTAAGGTCATCAGTACAAAGAAGGCCCAAATTATGACGCGGCATACGTTGATAGCTCCTTTTAAAAATTTCTTGTCGTTAAAGATCTGCCAGATAATCATCAAGAACATCACCAAACCGATCATGGCAAAATACTTGTACAAACGGTTAAAAATATCAGCACGATTATAGGTGATCTCTGCATCGATCTTCTGATCTGATGGATAGACCTCACTCCCGTTGTTCTTTTGGTAAACGGTGATGGCATCCAAGAGTTTATCGGCATTCTCGTAATTCCCATCAGAGCGAGCGTCACGAAGGGTTTGCAGGTATACCGGCAAGAGCTGTCCTTTGATGGAATCGTCCTTGGTCTGCATACGCGTACGAATTGCCAAAGTGGATTCCCAGGTATTATTGAGGTCGCCTGGAACTGGGAAAATCTTTAATATACTTCCGGTCAGCGCCTGATTTAAAAGATAAACGTGTTCGTATACCTTGATGAAATCCTTTTCAAACTTGTTGGGGTTGTTCTTTCTGGTAGCCTCTGTCAAGTACGGATCCAATTTGTTGTTTCCTTGCTCGTCTACAATGTCTAGAAGCGAAATGGCCTTGACGTCTTTAGGAACTCCGATGATCTTACGAATACTGTCGTTTCCTCTCGGCAAATAAATAATGGGTACATCGATCCACAATTGCGGATGTTGACTCATGGACAAGAAAACCTGATCTGCCGTTAGTCCAGCGTAAGTATCGCTGCGGCTGATCTTCCTTAGTAATTCTGATGAGAAGGTATTGATGGGCTTCATTCGGCCGTTGTCCTGAATGATCAGACGTCCAAATTTGCCTGCATGTTCCTTATCTACAGCCATATCCACGATCTGAGCTTCAATAACTTCTGTAGATAAACCTGAATTATGCGAATCCTGTGCAAAACCGGCTGTCCCAATCATAGCAGCGATCATCAATGCCGCCTTTTTTGTCTTGACCTTTTCTAGCATTTGCTTGAGTTTTCCGAAGCGAGTTCTTCGATCAAAAAGGATCATCATCAATCCTAAATACAACAAGAAATAACCGATGTAAGTGATCCAGGTTCCCCAAAAATCGTGATTGACACTCAAAATGGTACCCTTTTCATCGGCATCAAATGACGCTTGGAAGAAACGGTAACCGCCTTGATCCAAAACGTGGTTCATATAAATGTCGTAATCAAAAGATTCGCCAGATTCTGGATTGACCGTGAGTTTGCTTTTAAAAGCGCTATAGGCAGATTCGGTTCCTGGATATTTATCCGCAATAAAGTCGTTTAGAGTCAAGCTAAAGGGCAACTCCAGTTCTTTGGCACCATAGCTGGAATAGATCTCCAAACCGCCAACGGTTGTCAGTTCCACGTCCGGCACGTTCCCTTGTCCACCAATCAAAGTCAGTGGCTTGGTCTCACCTCCAGAAGTTACTTCTAAAAACAGTGCATCTACCTGGCTTTGCTCTTCTTTTGGCGCTTTTACGATACCGTATTTTCCTTGCGTCAAACCTTCTGGGAATACAAACTGATTCCCCGCAATTTGGTAAAGGGATCTGAGTTGCAGCTGCTGCACGCTATCGGCTACTACAGCACCTTGCTGCTGATCTGCCATTCTAAGGTAGGTTCCTTCCAAGGGGGTTGAGATCTCAAAGCCTTCTTCTTCACTGTAAAAAATGTTGATCGCCCCGTTGGTGGGTTGATTAAACGCAAACGCCAAAGAATGGACTTGAGTGACCGTTCCGTCTTCTAACCAGTGTTCGTGGCGGTTTCCGTCATTGGCCTCCACCAATTTTAAGTATTGCGCTCCTTCATCACCAGGAATAAGATCTTCCTTAGCACCAGAGATATAGTCTAAAAACTTAAAACTAACCTCTTGCCCGTTATAATCGGTACTGAGGATCTCGTCTCCGCGGTATTTGTCTGCAAGTCTTTCTGAAAAATTAACCTGACGCGGTTTGAGGTTTCGGCGCTGCTTCATTCCATCAACAATAGAATCACCATCTATAAAGACCTTTAAAAAGACCTCTGCACTGAGCATGGTATTCTCCGTCTCGCCCTCACGAATTCGCATTACACCTTCGTAACCGATGTAGCGCGTAACAAAGGCACCAAATAAGATCAGAATGAAGGAAAGGTGCAACAAAAGCGTTGCCCAATTTTCACGCTTGTCAAGTCTATAGCGCTTGATGTTCCCGATAAAATTAATCATGAACAAGGCCATAATAGCTTCAAACCACCAGGCTTTGTAGATGTAATGATTGGTAAAAGGTGTGGGCGATGTGGTCTGTGAGGCGTCTAAGAAAGTACCTACTGCCATGGCTGCGGCAAAAACGATAAAGAGTACCGCGGTTAATCGCGTTGAAAAGAGGATAGAGAGCAGCTTGTTTTGCATTCCGCAATTTTGATGCAAATTTACGAAACAAGCGTCAAAAAATTAAGCTCAAAACTGGGGAATTCCTAAGAACTTTTTATTGAAAAATTGACACCGCCTATTTTGTTTAAACTCCTGCCTGCCGACAAAATTTCATTACCTTCGTTTTTATGATAAAACTGGCTCTTGTAGGCAGCGGAAACCTCGCCCATCATTTTTATGAATCTATACTTCCCTTGGAAGAGATTCAATTGGTCGGTGTTCTGAGTAGAAATGCGGAAACCTTGGCGTCATTTGACGCGGTTCTCACGACAACAGATCCGCTAGCCTTACCGGCTGCAGATCTCACCATAATAGCTGTGAGTGACGATTCCATTTCCAAAGTCTCCCAGAAATTGGAGCAAAAACACGGTCTTTTGGCCCATACTTCTGGGGCTCAAACTTTAAACGCAATTGCCGGTCAAAGACGCGGCGTTTGTTATCCGCTACAAACATTCAGCAAATCCAGAGCGGTAGATTTTAGTACTATCCCCTTTTGCTTGGAAGCCGAAACAGAAAAAGACTATGAACTTCTCGAGTACTTTTGTAGCTTGTTGACCCAACGCGTGGTCCGCATGAACAGCGACGATAGAAAGCATCTACACTTAGCGGCCGTTTATGTGAACAATTTTGTGAACCAGTTGTATCAACGTGCTTATGAAATTCTAGACGGTCGTGATTTACCCTTCGACCTCTTGCACCCACTTATTCTAGAAACAGCAAATAAGGTCATGGACAACCGTCCATCCGACGTTCAAACTGGTCCTGCAAAACGCGGAGATCAAGGCATCATGGAAGCGCATTTAGAGATTCAATCAGAAGCCAATCAAAAAATATACACCCTATTAACCCAAGCCATTCAAAACTCCCAGAATACATGAGTTATAAAACCAAACTAGCACAGATTACCACCTTTATTTTTGACGTGGACGGCGTTCTTACTGACGGGAAGGTCTTAGTGACCAGTAGTGGTGAATTGCTTAGAAGCATGAACATCAAAGACGGATTTGCCCTTAAATATGCGGTAGACATGGGCTTTAATGTTGCGATCATCTCCGGAGGTACCAATGAAGGCGTACGCACCCGCTTAGAAGGATTGGGGATCAAACAGGTATACCTGGGAGCGCATCAAAAAGCACAATTTTTAGAGGCTTATTGTCAGGAACATCAGGTTAGTCCAGAAGAGATCGCCTATATGGGTGATGATATCCCAGATATCCCAGTCCTTAGAGCCGTAGGCTTGGCTACCTGCCCGCAAGATGCGGTCCCAGAAGTAAAGGCTGCTTCAGAATATATTTCGCATAAACGCGGTGGAGAAGGCTGCGCTAGAGATTTGATCGAGCAGGTCTTAAAAGTACATACAAAATGGGTGTAGGTACAATTCTACAACTGATCCGCTGGAAGAACCTCTTGATCATCATTGCAACCCAAGCGGTGATCAAATGGGCATTTTTTCCAAGCTTTGGTGTTAGCGAAGCACTGAGTACGACCAACTTTATTATTTTGATTCTGGCTACCACTTTGATCGCAGCTGGAGGTTATGTTATCAATGATATTGAAGATCGCGGCATTGACAAGATCAATAGACCAGACAGGGTCCTGATTGGATCTAAGATTTCTGAAAAGTGGGCTTTTAATTTTTATGTCGCTTTAAACGTTCTTGGTGTTGCCATTGGATTTTGGATCGCTTATGCCATAGACAAAGCAAATTTTGCAGCGCTTTTTGTGCTGGTTTCTGTTTTGCTTTATTTCTATGCAACCGCTCTAAAAAAAGTGCTGCTAGCAGGGAACTTTTTGGTTGGACTACTTACTGCTTTCGTGGTTTTGATTGTTGGGGTTTTTGATCTAGCGCCTGTAGCCCACCCTGCAAATCAAGACTTGCAATTACAAGTCATGGGATTGCTTCTGCATTATGCTGTATTTGCTTTTGTGCTGAATTTTATTCGAGAGATTGTCAAAGACATCATTGATATTAATGGTGATAAAAACTTTGGAGTAAACTCCTTACCCATTGCTCTTGGAAGGGAACGCAGCAATATGGTGGTTTTTGCCTTAGGGGTCTTCACCCTAACCGCAGTGCTGTATTACGGCTATTCTAACTTTTTGTATTCTGAGCTGATGCTGGCTTATTTCTTTATCGCCTTAGGCGCACCGCTCCTTTTATTCTGTATAAAAAGTTGGTCCGCCAGCTCAAGAGAAGACTATGGCTTCTTATCTATACTGTTGAAGATAATTATGGTCCTTGGACTAATTTCACTTTTGATATACCCCTATAAATAATGTTGTTAGAAGATCGATTAAAGGATTACAGACTTATACTGTCCTCTGCTTCACCACGCAGGCAGAACTTCTTTAAAGGAATGGGGTTTGATTTTGTCTTGGACATTAGACCGGTGAATGAGGTCTATTCAGACTCCCTTAAAGAAGAAGAGATCACCAACTATTTGGCAAAATTGAAGGCAACTCCGTTTGATGATCTAAAGAAGAAAGACATCTTGGTCACCAGTGATACCATTGTCTGGTTTCAAGGCAAACCCTTAGAAAAAGCTGCGGATCGAGATGAGGCCATTGCCATGCTCAGCGCTTTGTCTGGAAACTATCATGAAGTGATTACCTCAATTTGTATTACCACAACCACGCAGCAGTTGGTCATGCATGATAAGGTAAAGGTCTGGTTTGATACACTGAGTCAAGAGCAAATCGCTTATTATATCGATACACACAAACCCTATGATAAAGCGGGAAGCTATGGAATTCAGGAATGGCTGGGTTATGTTGCCGTTCCGCGAATAGAGGGCTCCTTCTTTACTGTTATGGGCTTGCCCACACATTTAGTTTACAAAGGCTTGAGTGAAATCGTACAGGGTAAATCCGATTAAATGTTAAAGAAGCATTAACAGCCTGAAGCAGGGGGTTGAATTTGGCTATATTTGAGCAAACCATTCCAATTACCACCCATGCGTTTAAAAGGCTTTTTATTGCTCCTCGCCCTTGGGCTTCCCCTATTCGGCTGGGGCCAAAAACCAGAAAAACCAACCTCCTCAAAAATATATGAAGACCTCAGAAAACTGAGCTTCTTTGGAACAGCGCTCTACGTAGCTGCCCATCCTGATGATGAGAACACCAGAATGATTTCCTATTTGGCCAACGATGTCAAAGCCAGAACGGCATATTTGGCAATAACTCGTGGCGGTGGTGGACAGAACTTACTCGGGCCAGAAATCCGCGAATTGCTTGGAGTAATTCGCACCTACGAACTTCTTGGAGCTCGCGCGGCTGATGGCGGCAGTCAATTTTTTACGCGAGCCGTAGATTTTGGTTTTTCAAAGCATCCTGATGAGACCTTGCAAATCTGGGATAAAGATGATGTTCTTAGAGATGTAGTAATGAACATACGTCGCTACAAACCGGATATCATCATCAACAGATTTAACCACAGAACTCCAGGGACGACACATGGACATCACACAGCATCTGCTATGTTAAGTGTTGAAGCTTTTGATATGGCTGGAGATCCTACAGTTTTCCCAGAGTCTGCAGAAAAATATGGTGTCTGGCAACCCAAACGACTTTTATTCAACACCAGTTGGTGGTTTTACGGTAGCCGTGAGAACTTTGAAAAAGCCGATAAGACCAATCTATTCGCCGTAGAAACTGGCAATTACTTCCCAGCTACTGGACTTTCTAATGGAGAGATCGCGGCTTTAAGCAGAAGCATGCACAAAACTCAAGGATTTGGTAGCACGGGTAGTCGAGGCAATCAAACCGAATGGTTGGAATTTATTAAAGGAGATTTTCCAGAAAATAAAGAGAATTTATTCGACGGTGTTGACACAACTTGGTCGCGAATCTCCGGAGGAGAAGCTGTTGGTGCTATCATTAAAGAAGTTACTGAAAACTTCGACTTTTTAAACCCAGCAGCCAATGTTCCAAAGCTTTTGGAGGCCTACCAATTGCTTCAAAAATCCCCGGATTCCTATTGGAAAACTATCAAACTAGAGGCACTTCAAAAAATAATACTGGACTGCAGTGGTATCTTTTTAGAAGCGCGATCCAATCAGCAAATGGTAACTTTTGAAAGTAACCCAATTGTCTCTGTTGAAGCGATAAACAGATCAGACCTGAACGTAAAATTAAACAGCGTATCTGCTACAGAGTTTAAATTTCCAGATATGTTCGCTGCGGTCACTTTAGCACCCAATGAAGGCTATAACACAGAAAGCTTGAATGGATCTTTTAACCCTGTGCGCCAATACACAGCCCCATATTGGTTGAGTGAACAAGGCAGTTTAGGGATGTACAAAGTGAAACAGGAAGACTTGATTGGCCTTCCGGAAGCACCTAAAAGATTCCCTGTTAATTTCAGCATTAGCATCAATGGTGTTCATATGATGGTTACCAAAAATGTGATCCACAAGTATAACGACCCAGTTGCTGGAGAAGTTTACCAACCCTTTGATGTGGTCCCTGCGGTCACCACAGCTATTGAGGAGAAGGTTATTGTATTTCCTAGCGCCCAATCCCAGACTATTCCTGTTTTGGTGACGGCAGGAGAAAACAATCTTGAAGGTACATTACGCCTCAAAGTTCCTCAAGGATGGACCGCGTCTCCAAGCAGTGTCGATTTCAAATTGATGGATCAGGGAGAATCTCTGAGAATTAATATTGAAGTTACTCCGCCTTCCGATCAAAGCGAGGGATATATTACCCCAGAGGTTTCTGTAGGTGACCAAGTTTACACTAAAGAATTAATACAGATCGATTACCCACATATTCCGTTTCTCAATGTTTTAGTGCCTTCAAAAGCAAAAGTGGCTCGTATTTCCATAGAGAAACGCGGAGAGCGCATTGCCTATGTCAATGGCGCTGGTGATGCCATTCCAGAGAGTCTCAAACAAATTGGGTATGAGGTGACTACCTTATCTCCGCAAGAACTCACCGCAGAAAACTTGGCATCCTATGACGCTTTGGTCTTTGGAATTCGCGCATACAATACGGTTGCTGAATTGGAGTTCAAAAAAGAGGTAGTTGCCAACTATGTTGAGCAAGGTGGAAATGTAATCGTTCAATACAATACTAGCCATAGGCTGGTCACTGCCGATTTTGCTCCTTACCCAATTCAACTCAGTCGAGAGCGCGTTACCGATGAGTATGCACCTGTGACTTTACTCAAACCAAATCATCCGGCGCTTAACAGTCCTAATAAAATTTCGGCAGCAGACTTTGAAGGCTGGGTACAAGAACGCGGCCTGTATTTTCCGAGCAGTTGGGATTCCAATTACGAAGCCCTTCTTGAAATGAAGGATGAGCAAGCCAATAGTCCTTCTCAAGGGAGTCTGTTAGTAGCTAAGCACGGAAAGGGCCATTACGTTTACACCGGGCTGAGTTTCTTTAGAGAGCTCCCGGCAGGAGTTCCAGGAGCTTATAGATTGTTTGCTAATCTCTTATCGATCGGGAAATAATGAAGACTCCCAAACAATGGAATAAATGGTATACCTTGATCCTAGTCGCTAATCTCGCCTACGGAATCTTGTTTTACATCCTCATGAATCAATTCAGCCAATGAATCGCTTACAATTAGAAGATTGGCTGGTATTGGCCACTACCCTGCTCTTTATTGTTATTTACGGAGCTTGGAAGACTCGTAAACACAGCAAAGTCTCCGATTACCTGCGCGGAGGGAATTCTGCAAAATGGTGGACGGTAGGTATTTCTGTCATGGCCACTCAGGCCAGTGCAATTACCTTCCTTTCTACTCCAGGGCAAGCCTTTCACGACGGAATGGGCTTTGTGCAATTCTATTTTGGACTGCCTATTGCCATGATCATTATTTGTATGGTCTTTATTCCGCTGTATCACAAGCTTAAGGTGTATACGGCCTATGAGTTTTTAGAGCAACGCTTTGATGGACAAACCCGTGTACTTACGGCTTTTCTATTCTTAGTGCAACGCGGCCTATCTGCGGGGATCACCATCTTTGCTCCAGCGATCATTCTCTCTGCAGTATTGGGCTGGGACCTGTATATGCTCAATATCATTATTGGAGTATTGGTGATCATATATACCGTAACTGGTGGAACAAAAGCTGTTAGTGTAACACAAAAGCAACAAATGGCCGTGATCTTTGCAGGAATGTTCATAGCCTTCTATTTGATCTTAGATGGCTTGCCAGAAGAGGTCACCTTTACCAAAGCATTGGACATTGCCGGAGCCAGTGGAAAAATGGATATTCTGGATTTCTCCTTTGATTTTGAAAACAACTATACCGTTTGGAGTGGAATCATTGGAGGTACCTTTTTAATGCTCTCCTATTTTGGAACGGATCAAAGTCAGGTACAGCGCTATCTCAGCGGACAATCCGTGAAACAGAGTCAGTTAGGACTTATGTTCAACGGTTTGCTTAAAGTACCTATGCAGTTCTTTATTCTGCTCGTCGGAGTGATGGTATTCGTTTTTTACCAATACAACAGTGCGCCCCTACATTTTAATCCGAGTAACGTTGCTGAGGTTATGGCGAGTCCTTATGCGGATCAATACGAGGCTCTTGAAGCAGAGCGAGGCCTTGTTGAAGTTGAACTTTTCGAGGTTCAAAACGCCATGGCTGCTAACTCTAGCAGTATGAAAGATCCTGAGCTATTAAATCATATGAAAGGTTTACAAGGCAAGGATAAAGAGCTACGTGAGCAAGCCAAAACGCTTATTTTGAAAGTTAACCCGAACGCAACAGTCAATGACAAAGACTATGTGTTTATCCATTATATATTAAACAACCTACCCAAGGGACTCATCGGGCTATTATTGGCGGTGATCCTATCCGCAGCGATGTCCTCTACAGCGTCTGAGCTCAACGCTTTGGGAACCACAACTACCATTGATATATATAAACGCAGTCACTCAGAAGAACGAGATGAGAGCTTCTACATCAATAAATCAAAGTGGTTTACAGCGATGTGGGGTGTGCTGGCGATTTTAATTGCTTGTGTGGCCAACCTTTTTGAGAACCTCATTCAATTGGTCAATATCATTGGTTCCATTTTCTACGGAAACGTTTTGGGAATCTTTCTTTTGGCCTTCTTTATCAAATACGTAAAGAGTCGTGCTGTATTTGCCGCTGCAATACTGACCCAAGCCATTATCATTGCCTTGTGGTTCTGGGATGTCATTCCGTATCTATGGCTAAATTTAATTGGATGTGCCTTAGTGATAATCATTGCGATACTCTTCCAAAGCTTTGACAATAAAGAATAAAAAAAGGCGTCTGTTGAAGACGCCTTTTTTAATATTGTAAAGAGTTTAGCTTATTTAGCGCCCCACTCTTTCAATGATTTCTGATTCAAAGCTACATAGTCTTTGTTACCAGCTTTCTCAGCCAATTCTAAAGAGGTTTTCGCCGCTGCAATAGCTCCTTGCTTGTCTCCCATTTTAGCATGGATCAAAGACTTTTGGCGGTACATCCAAAATGCAGGATCCTTACGCATAGAAATAGCTTTATCAATCCACTGCTGTGCTTGCTTCATGTCTTTACCTTCTTGTAGGTAGTAAACAGCTGCAGCGTAGTAGTCGTTTCCACTAGGGCCGGCCATAGTTTGATCAATGCTCGCCATAACCGCTTTATCCGTTGGAACTTCAATAGTCGCTCGAACATAAGTGTTCTCCCAAATGATTCCGAGGTTTACGGCGTTATTAGAAAGATCATCAAAAGTAATTGTGAATGTTTCTACAGGCATATCCATAGACCAAACTTGAGAAGTTACAGAAGCTGCAACTTTAGATTCGTCCCATTGACGTGGATTTCCCCAGTTGGTGGCATCGCTGTAAAAAATGATCTCCCAGCTTTTCTCACCTGGCTTGCTGTAAAGCGCATATGTTCCTGGCTCTAGGGTTTTTCCGCCAATAGTTACAGCAGAGCTGAATGTAATTTTAGTGTTGGCGTTAGCACCAGTTCTCCAAACTGGACCGTAAGGCACTAGGTCACCAAATACTTTACGTCCCTTCATGCTTGGACGAGAGTATTCTAAAGTAATATCAGTTAATCCGACTTTCTGCTCCACTTTTTGAAATGGACTTGGTGCGGGGGTACTTACTTGGCCCCATGCGGTAGCCGAAAGAGCAAATACCAAAAGAAAGAAATAGTTTCTCATGTTAATGAATTTAGTGTGAGTGCGAAGTTAATTGAATCCACAGGCTTAGTTAGTTAAGATTTCCTTAAATAGCTGAGCCTTATATTGTTGATTACTATATTATATTTGTAGGATTTTTCTATATCGTTGGCTTTTAATCGATTATTTTGATATATTTATCGATGTAATTCACCCCATAATTACTAACCCCTGCAAATCTTAACCTATGAATGCCCCATTGCACAAGTACTCCAGTAGTGACTTAACGGTCACATTTGAGCCCAAGAAATGTATTAACGCAGAGCGATGCGCCAGAGAGCTTTCCTCGGTCTTTAGAACGTCAGTAATTCCGTGGATTGATCTTGAGGGTGCACCCATGCAGAAAATCATCAAGCAAGTCAGACGTTGCCCTTCTGGTGCGCTGAGCTGCAGCGTTAAGGAAACTCAACCACAATCGGCATAAGGCTAAACCGCCTATTCGTCGATAATAATGAAAATTTAAGCTTCCTAATGTGTCTTTTCTACATTCAAGATGTACATTTATCACGTTAGAAAACTAGCACACATGAATCCTGTATTGAAAATATTCGCTTTTATTGCACTGTTGGCCAGCACCCCCGCTTTTGCGCAACAGTCTGTAAAAACACTCGACGAGCACTTTGTCGATGTGATTGACAAGTCCAACCGCTACGAAGATTACAAAGTTGTAAAGCGCTACAAACTAGACAATCTTAAAAAAGCGGTAAGTGATACGGTAGCCTCTTATAAGGCAGAGGTCACTGCATTAAAAACCACAGTTGGAGATCTTGAATCTCAGGTTGCTCAGTTGCAACAAGAATTGAGTAATCTACAGACCGAACTAGGTAATACCCAACAAGCTGTAGATAACATGAGCTTCTTTGGCAGTCAAACCAGCAAGGGTACCTACAACACTATTATGTGGAGTATCATTGGAGGTCTGCTGTTTTTGTTGTTAGTATTTATATTCCGATTTAGAAACAGCAATGCGGTAACTAAAGCTTCTAAAGTAAAGCTTCAAGAAGTTGAAGACGAATATGAAAGTTACCGTCAACGCAGTTTAGAACGCGAACAACAGATCCGCAGAAAACTACAAGACGAGATCAACAAGAGTCGCAAACAACAATATAGCAGTCAGGCTAAGAGTTCAGGCGCGTAATCTTTGCACCAATAGCTCTTAATCGCTCGTCTATTCTTTCGTAACCTCGATCAATCTGTTCAATATTGTTGATGGTACTGATGCCTTTGGCAGAAAGTGCAGCGATCAATAGAGAAATACCTGCGCGGATATCTGGAGAGACCATAGTGGTCGCCTTTAAGCTGGATTGGAAATCATGGCCAATAACCGTCGCGCGGTGCGGATCACAGAGAATGATCTTAGCTCCCATATCTATTAGTTTATCCACGAAGAACAAACGAGATTCAAACATCTTTTGATGGATAAGCACAGATCCTTTAGCCTGCGTACACACTACCAATACTATACTTAATAGATCCGGAGTAAATCCTGGCCAAGGTGCATCTGCAACCGTTAATATAGATCCATCGATATAACCTTGGATCTCATAAGATTCTTGTGCAGGGATAAAGATGTCCTCCCCTTTCTTTTCGAGTTTGATCCCCAGTTTGCGGAAGGTATCCGGGATCAATCCCAAGTTCTCCCAACTCACATTCTTAATGGTGATCTCTGAACGAGTCATAGCAGCCAAACCGATCCAAGATCCGATCTCGATCATATCGGGCAAAATGCGGTGTGTACACCCACCTAAAGATTCTACACCTTCAATCACCAATAAGTTTGAGCCAACACCGCTGATCTTCGCCCCCATCGCATTCAGCATTTTACAAAGCTGTTGCAAATAAGGTTCACATGCCGCGTTGTAGATCGTAGTAGTTCCTTTGGCCAGAACCGCTGCCATCACAATATTGGCTGTTCCAGTCACAGAGGCCTGATCTAAAAGCATATAGGTTCCTTCCAACCCGTCTGGAGCTTCTACACCGTAAAAGCGCTCTTCTTTGTTGTAGCGAAAGTTTGCCCCTAATCTGATAAAGCCTTCAAAGTGGGTATCGAGTCTACGGCGGCCAATCTTATCGCCTCCAGGTCTTGGAATATATCCTTTCCCAAAACGCGCTAATAACGGCCCAACAATCATAATGGAACCGCGCAGGGAGCTTCCCTCCTCTTTAAAAAGTTCAGATTCGAGATACTTGAGATTTACATCGTCTGCTTTAAAAGCGTAGCGACCTTCTCCGAGCTTTTGAATTTTTACACCCAGATTACCGAGTATGGTAATGAGCTTATTGACGTCCCGAATATTGGGAATGTTCTCAATGATAACTTCGTCCGGAGTCAGTAAGACTGCGCAAAGTATTTGTAAAGCTTCGTTTTTTGCTCCTTGTGGTTGAATCTCACCTTGGAGACGGTGGCCTCCTTCGATCTGAAATGTACCCATTAAAAAATGTAGGTGTTAGTGACGTTTTCTGTTTCTGCCTCCTTTTTTGCCTGAGGTCTTCTTTTGTTGGAATCGTTTTTTGGTCTTGAGCAGATCGCTAGAATCGCTTAAGTCTTCTGAAGAGTCTTTCAAATTGAGTTTCCCTTCTGAAAGTTCAAACAGATGTTCAAAGATCACAGCGTCTTCTACCGTGTCTTTGTTCCAATTCAAAAAGGACTTTTTCATGTGATTGGCGATATTGATCACCAAGGCATTCTTCATATCGCCTTCATCCCACCCAATAGCCACATCAATCATGCGCTTGATGTTATTTCCGTAGAAACGATATTTAGGGTGGTTTTGCGGGTAACCTAAATGTTCTGGCCTTTCGCGAAGCTCCTCAATAGAAGGTTTTGGATAGGGAGAGTCCACATCCAACTTAAAATCTGAAATGATAAAGAGCTGATCCCACAATTTATGCTGAAAATCAGGCACATCGCGTAAGTGCGGGTTTAAATTACCCATCACAGCGATGATGCTTTTAGCACATTTGTTGCGGGCTTCACGGTCTTCTATGGCCAGACAATGATCTACCATTTTCTGGATATGACGGCCGTATTCCGGAATGATCAAATGCGGTCGCTCGGTATTGTATTCTAATTGATCTATCAAAATAAAATGCTTAGTAAATAAGGGTAAGTCCTAGAGTTTGCAAAATAGTAAATTATAGGGAAATCACCCCTTCTACCTTAGAAACTTCTAAATATTTTTCAATAACTGCATCCGGAGATTTCATGCGTACTTTTACCGATACACTGGTAAAGGTTCCTTTGGAGGATTCCTTGGTTTGCAGATCAGCTCCAGAATTGGCAAAAATGTCTTTGATTGCCGTGATTTTTTCAGGGTCCGACGGGACTATGAATTTGTATAAATAGGTAGAAGGCCAACTGAAATTCTCTTCCAATTGCGCTTTTAGTCGCTGATAAAACTCTTCGGTTTTCTGGGAATTATTCATGAATATATTGCACTATTTCAAGTAGGACAAAGATACGTCTTTCACAACGAAAAAATTATCCTCAACTTTGCTCGTAATTCGGCCCGCTTTTTGCCTTTGGCTAAGGGCAATAAAACCCCTTATCTTTAACGAGATGGAAAACAAAGAACATCGTATTGTTATTACCGGAGCACCTGGCACAGGAAAGACTGCCGTAATTGACGCTTTAATGCAGAAAGGTTATCAGGTATTTCCTGAGGTAATACGAGAGTTCACGGCAGAGGAAACTGCAACTCAAGACAGTCCTCAAATTGCGACCAATCCTATTGTTTTTGCCAAGGATTCTGACGGTTTCAACAGACGCTTACTTCTGGGAAGACAGCAACAGTTCTTTGCTGGTGCGGCCCTGGAGAAGTATCCGGTATTTTATGATCGTGGGCTACCTGACGTGCTCGCTTATATGGATTATTTCAATCAAGAATACGGCGCTGAATTTGAAGCCTACTGTACGGATCACAAGTATGATCAAGTATTTATAATGCCACCTTGGGAAGCTATTTTTCATGCTGATGGCGGGCGTTTTGAGACTTTTGAGCAGGCGGTAGATCTGCATGAGAGCCTCGATCTGCGCTACAAATATTTTGGATATGAACTCCTTGAAGTTCCACGCTTGAGCATAGATGAGCGCGTACACTTCATTCTCAATGAATTAAACCACGAATGAATCCCCGAGAACTGCTAGAACAATATTGGGGTTATGCCAGTTTCAGAACTGGTCAACAAAAGATCATTGAAGCCAGCGTTTCTGGCCGAGATGTTTTAGCAGTGATGCCTACCGGCGGCGGGAAGAGTCTTTGTTATCAACTACCTGGATTGATGCATCAAGGCATCACTCTGGTTATTAGCCCTTTGGTGGCGCTGATGCAAGATCAAGTAGAACAACTCAAAGCCCGTGGCATCAAAGCAGTTGCCCTTAGTGGAGGGCTTTCTTTTGAGGCCGTGGACCGAATACTGGACAATTGTATCTATGGGGATTATAAATTCCTTTACCTCTCCCCAGAACGCCTGCAGCAAGATTTGGTTCAAAGCAGAATAAAGCAAATGCAACCAAGGCTAATTGCCATTGATGAGGCACACTGCATCTCGCAATGGGGGCATGATTTCAGACCCTCCTATGCTAAATTAAACGTCCTGCGAAGCCTGTTGCCAGAAGCTTCCGTAATTGCATTGACGGCTACCGCCAACGCTCGTGTAGTTGAGGACATCCAACAATTACTAAATCTGCGGGCCCCTCTTGTTCATGTTAGCAGTTTAGCCCGTCCCAATTTAAGGTATGAGGTCAAAAAAGTCTCCGACAAGCAAAAGACCCTAGTACAATTGCTACAGCGCCAAGATGGTTCTGGAATTGTTTACTTGCGCAGCCGTAAGGGTGTAGAGCAGCTCGCCCAACATTTGGAAGCCTCTGGAATACCTGCCATGGCCTATCACGGCGGTCTCGATACAGAATTACGCAAACAACGCCTTACTTATTGGTTGCAAAGTGATAATTTGGTTATGGTTGCTACCAATGCTTTTGGAATGGGCATTGACAAGGCTGATGTGCGTTTTGTGATTCACTTTCAGTTGCCTGATAGCTTAGAGAGCTATTACCAAGAAGCCGGAAGAGCTGGACGCGACAATCAGGCTGCGATTGCTACCCTACTTATTGGGGCCGATGACCTCAGACAGTCAGAACAAATGTACGTGAACCAATTGCCTGACCTGCAATTCACTACACAGGTATATAAGAGCTTACAACAGCATTTACGAATCGCCTATGGAGAAGGTGCTTTTGAAGCCTATCCCATAGATTTCGCCAACTTTTGCGCGGACTATGAATTGCCCTATGGAAAGACCTATGCGAGTTTTCAAATGATGGATCGATTAGGGATTCTCAGATTGAGTCCCGTTTTTAGTAAGCAGACTCAATTTCAGTTCACAGCTCCTAATTCCGCTCTTTTGGATTTCTTAGAAAAGAATCCCCAATCGGGAGTTTTAGGACAACTCTTGCTGAGGAGCTATCCCGGTATCGCGGAAGCTCCTGCGCGAATTGGACTTAAACCCTTGGCCAGACAGGTCAATCGCTCTGAAAGATTTTTGATCGAGCAATTGGAATTTATGGCCAATCAAGGAGTAGCTACACTTGAGTTGAGAGAATCTGATGCCAATATCACCTTCTTAACACCGCGAGAGGATGCTCGGACCCTCTACCCTTTTGGAAAACATATTGAACAGTACCACAGTCAAAAAGTGGAACAGTTCAACGCCTTAAAAGACTACATCCATACGGAATCCGGTTGCCGGCAGCAATTGATTGCCACTTATTTTGATCAAGAGGAGTCGGAACCTTGTTTAAATTGTGATCTCTGTGATTCCAGAACTCGTTCGTCACAAAAACCACCTAGCCAGCAAGATATCATGACGCTACTAGAAAATGGTGGCCTGAGCCGTGATGAACTTGCAGAAAGGCTTAATTTTACGCCAGCATACATCGGACGGCTTTTGCAATCACTCCTAGATGATGGGCGCGTTCAAATGAATATGGATCAAACATTTACCAAGATATAAGCGATGAGAATAGTATTTATGGGTACTCCGGAATTTGCAGTGGCTTCATTGGAGGCTTTGATCGAGGCAGGTCAAGAGGTTGTCGGTGTGGTTACTGCGCCGGATAGACCTGCTGGACGAGGGAGAAAACTCAAAGCATCTGCAGTTAAAGAAGCTGGTCTAAAACACCAAATACCTGTGTTACAACCTCTAAAGTTGAAAAGCCCAGAATTTCTAGAGTCCTTAAGGGAACTTAAAGCTGACCTTTTTGTGGTTGTCGCCTTTAGAATGCTGCCGGAAGTGGTTTGGAGCATGCCTGAATTTGGAACCTTCAACCTCCACGGATCGCTTTTACCAGAATATCGCGGTGCTGCCCCTATTCACTGGGCAGTGATTAATGGAGAAACAGAAACGGGAGTAACTACTTTCTTCATTGATGAAAAAATAGATACAGGAGCCATTATTGCCAGCAAGCCTATGGCTATTGGTGCCGATGAGACTACGGGGGAAGTCCACGATAGAATGATGCAATTAGGAGCTTCTTTAGTGGTGGAGACCGTTACTGCAATTCAATCGGGTGAGATTAAAGCACAACCTCAGCCAAAAGATAGGTCCTTTAAACCTGCGCCAAAGCTGCATGCAGAGAATACACGTATTGATTGGAGTCTTCCAGGTCAGAATATATATAATAAGGTAAGGGGCCTAAATCCGTTTCCTGCCGCTTGGACTGAATTTGTCTTACAAGGTGAAGTGGTATCTGCTAAGATCTACAAGGTAGCTTTTGAACCTGCAGAGCACAATCTAAAAATTGGAAGTCTCGTTTGTGACAAAAAGAGCATCCGCGTCGCCATTGAAAATGGTTGGATCAATCTTTTGGAACTCAAATTGTCTGGAAAACGTAAAATGAACGCTTCTGACCTTTTGAATGGATTCAGCATCCCATCAGATTCCAATGTCCAATAAACCCGCGCAGAGTATGGGCTGGATGAATTTAATCGATTAAGTGTATCCGTTATTAACAATGGGTTCGAGTTATTAACAAAAACGCTCATTTCCCGCGCCATTCCTTGCATGGACCGATAATCCGATTAAATTTGTAAGGCAATAAAATAATAACGTTTAACCACTAATTTAATTTAAAGTTCAAATTATGAATAAATCAGATTTAATCGACGCAATGGCGGCCGATGCTGGAATCACTAAAGCAGCAGCTAAAAAAGCACTAGAGTCTTTTTGTGGAAATGTAGAAGGAGCTCTTAAGAAAGGAAACAGAGTATCTCTAGTTGGATTTGGATCTTGGTCTGTTTCTAAGCGTTCTGCACGTGAAGGACGTAACCCACAAACTGGGAAAACAATCAAAATTGCTGCTAAAAACGTGGTAAAATTCAAAGCAGGTTCAGAATTATCTAACTCTGTGAACTAGTCACAAACGCAATAAAATTAAGGTAAAACCCCGCAAATCGCGGGGTTTTGCTTTTCTAGGGATTTATTTCTAGATTTACTTATGCCAACACTAAAACCAACCAAAGGCGTGCTACTTATTGCAGAGCCTTCTATTTTAACCGACGTTTCTTTTAACCGTTCGGTGGTTTTACTGGCCGAGGTGAATGATGCCGGAGCCGTTGGTTTTATCCTAAACAAACCTTTAGAGTTTACCTTGAATGATCTGATCCCCGAGATCGATTCTGACATTACGGTTTATAAAGGTGGGCCTGTGGAGCAAGACAACCTCTATTTCATCCATAAAATTCCCGAAATGATTCCCGACAGTGTTGAGATTGCCAGTGGAATCTATTGGGGCGGTGATTTTGAAGCTGTGATGAAGCTCCTAGAAGAAGGCAAGATCTCTCAGGAAGACATTCGATTCTTTTTAGGGTACTCGGGCTGGGCCAGCGAGCAGCTGGATGAAGAAATACAGATCAACAGCTGGATTGTTATGAAAAACCCTTACGATAATGAAGTCATTGGAATGAGCTATCAGAATTTCTGGAAGGAAAAAATGATCGAGTTTGGAGATGATTACGCTCTGTGGTCAAACGCTCCAGAAAACCCACACTATAACTAAGACAAGCGCACGCGTGCGTTTAATTTTCCAATAAGGTCTTTAGCCACCGTATTGGTGTACTGTTTTTTGCGGTATTTGGTCACAGGACGAATGCCTTGTACCACATTAGTAATAAACATCTCGTCTGCCTTTTGGAGCTCAAATGGTGATACCGGCCCCTCCTCTATCAAATAATCCGGCAACTCAAGCAATAGCTTAAGAATCTGCTTTCGCATGATGCCGTTCAAACAACCACTACTAATGGGTGGTGTTTTTATACGATCTCCTTTAACCAAGAATAAGTTCCCGTTCAAAGCTTCAACGATCTGCTTATCAGTATTGACCACAAGACAGTTTTGGTAATCATTTTCGTCGGCATAAATACTACCGAGAACCTGTAGGGCCTTATTGTTAGTTTTTAGAGTAGAAAGTAAAGAAGGGCTCAAATAGTGATCCTTGTATAGCTCTACCTCATAGTCAGATTCCTCTAAGGTGTAAAAGGGAGAATCAATAGCGCGCAAACTGATGGTATAGGCTACATCCAATTGCTCTGGCCGGTATAAACCTCCGGTCTTGCGATAGACCAGTAATTTTACAACAGCTGTTTTGGAAGTCAGCTCGTGAGCTTTAACCAACTCCTGAATTTGCTCACTCAAAGCCTCTGGAGTGAATTCCATGGGAATCTCCATACGCATGATACGCATGGCAGACATGAGTCTAAAATAGTGGTCTTCCCAAAAAAGGATCTTTCCCTGTTGAACACGAAGGGTTTCAAAGACGGCGTCACCGTAGTTTAAACCGCGATTGTCATTAGCGTGAATGCTAGTTTCTGAGCTGAGGGTACCGTTAATGATATGCATAAAAAAACTCCCGTTTTTACGGGAGCAAAGATACCACTTATAAGGACCAGATTTAAACCGATCCCAAAATATGTTTGAGTTCTGAGATCATATTGTCCCAAAGCATTTTACCTTCTTCCATTTCGTCATCCTCTGAAAAATCAGTGACCATTAGAGAAACGTCTTTGGTGATCTCGTCTACCTGAATTCGGAGTTCAAAATAATAGTCGGTGTCCTCATCTTCCATCCAACGGAATTTGACACGTTCTCCACTTTTTTTACTGATGAGCTTAGCTTGTTCTTCACTACCGTCCCAAATAAAGGTAAAAAGCTCTCCTCTGGAGTTCACATTATCTGCGTACCACTCTGAGAGTCCGGAAGGTGTAGAAATATATTGAAACAAGAGGGATGGAGACGCATGAATAGGAAACTCCATTTCGTATTTGACTTTGTCGCTCATTACGTTTTTAAGATTGGAACGCTCCAATATATATATTAATTTGAAAGTAGAAAAGAATAAAACTTGAATTAAAAAAATAAAACAAAAATTGACCGCTTTATTTGGCTTGAGAAGATTTGTTGTTATCTTTGCTCGCTGTTAAAAACGGCGAGGTAGCTCAGCTGGTTAGAGCGTCGGATTCATAACCCGGAGGTCGGGAGTTCAAGTCTCCCTCTCGCTACAAAAAAGAACCCAACACCGAAGGTGCTGGGTTTTTTTATACCCTAAGCTGAAAGCTTGCTTTCAAAGCGAAAGGGTGTGAAAAAACACAGTAAAAGCCCGACGGGCTTTTTGGGTTCTTATGCTTGTTAAGGCTTCCCTATTTAGACTCACCGAGGCGAAGCCGAGGTAAGTCTCATTATGGCTATGAGAAATAAAGCTTCGAAGCAGCTTTGGGCTCTTATGCTTGTTAAGGCTTCCCTATTTAGACTCACCGAGGCGAAGCCGAGGTAAGTCTCCACTTCACGTACAGGTCATTACTTCACCTGGCCTTATTTGAAGAAAATTATTTCCACCCTTTCGTTTTCTTCCCTTAAAATATTTTAATCCGCCCACTTCAAAATTCAACTTTATTCTGGGTTTGGTGGTAATTAAACCTTCATCAGCAACTGTACCTGCAAAGTGCACAGAGTAAGGCTTTTCTATATAGTCTATTGACAAAATGTTCTCACTTTGCAAAATCTCTTGCACAAATGACTTCACCAAAGCTGAATCCACTATATCAAATCGGTAGCTGTACTTCATGTTCACTACGATCAACATTGAATAAGGGTCTTTATTGACTGTTCTACCATTAATATGAACAAGGTCATTGCGATTAAACTTAATAGTGTCTGAAAGGATTTTTTGCTTTAATCTGTCAATAAAGGGTCTGACAGCAATACCTTCATAGGTTATTGAAGGCACTGTTTTGTTAGTAGACTGAGCATTCAATAAAGAAATACTGCTTAACACCAAGACTAATAGGAGCAATATTCGAATCCTAATTTTCATACCTGGTCAAAAGAAATAATTTATCCCAGTAAATTCAAAGGGTAATTAGGGAAACGCACTTTCAACTGAGTAAAGCCATGAATTCTTACCCCACCCCGCGCCAGCGATCGCAGCGGCATCCTTTTCGCGCTAGCGGAAAGATACAGCGTAGAGCGCGGTGCTTCGCAGCATTAGCGAAGAGGAGGCGCCCAAATTACTACTACCTCAAATTCACTTCCTGCAATACAAAACGATACAGTACTTATAGAAGCGCCTAAACCACCTAAACTTCTAAATTAAAGTATTACCTACACCCACCTCATTATTTCCTACAAGAATAAACTAACAATTGTTAATTCAACTCCTTTGAAAACATCGACGAAATGCACTTTTTACGGATGAAGTGCAAAAAAATCGTGTTTTTTCTTGGTCAAATGGATTTTAATACACATTTTTGTCCACGGCTGAATTACAGCCTAAAACGTTTAAACTTAACCTTAACCACGAATCGAATATGAAACCCCCGTATTCTTCATTCCGAATTCGAGCCTACTTAACCGCTTGTTTCTCAGGACAAAGAATTACTTCGATTTCCTCTTTGTGTTCGATCCGCGAAATGAACACGCCAATAGCTATTGGCCCCACTAAATCAACAGTTATGAACCCGAAACTACCTCTAAAGGCTATTACTTTTGTAATGGCATTGCTTGTGTCTACAGGACTGCTCGCACAGGAAACTGCTAAACGCGTTGTACTTAGTAACGTGACGGCAGAAGTGTCTAAAATGCTAGTCGACAATGGTGTCGATCTAAGATGTGGTGTTACCCACGACCACGATGCATCTTCTGGACATGATGTACTCAAGTTGGAATTATTGCCAACAGAGTTAAAAACATTGGATCGTTTGAACATACCTTATATGGTATTGATTGACGATCTCTACGCGCACTATGAAGAAGTCGCTGCTAAAGACCTTCCTCTGGCAAAAGCACAATTGGCACAAATGAAAGCCGTTCAGGCAGAACGAATTGCTGCTAAAGGTTCTGTGAGCAGCACTACTCAAGATAGTTTCTTGCAGTACACAGGTTCTTCAGAAATTGACTGGGCTATCCCAACTAATTTCAACCTTGGAGCAAGCTTTGGTGGATGTTTAACGGTAGACGAAGTTATGGCTGAGTTAGACGAGATGCGCACCCTATTCCCAGGTTTGGTGTCTGCACGTGCCGATGCCAGTCCAACAGGAGAGACTACTTATGGTAATACATTGGGTTCAGCTACTTTTGCTGCTCAAACGATCTATTACGTGCGTATGACGAGTGATCAGGCGTCTGCTGAGGGATCTAAACCAGCAATGCTTTTTACTTCAATGATCCACTCTAGAGAGGTAAGCTCTTTGATGAGTAATATTTACTTCATGTGGTATTTGCTTGAGAACTACGGTGTTGATAACCGTGTTACTGAGCTTTTAGACAATAACGAAATTTACTTCATTCCTGTGGTAAACCCTGATGGTTTGCGTTGGAATGAAGTGATCACTCCTTCTGGTGGTGGTTTGCAACGTAAGAACTTACGTGTGAATGCCGGAGATTCTGGAAGTACTTCTTCTGGAAACACAAGCCGTGGAGTTGATTTGAACAGAAACTTTGACTATTTCTGGGGAACCGCGGGTTCTGGTTCTTCAGGGACTCCTAGTTCTGATTCTTACCGTGGTCCTTCTGCCTTCTCTGAGCCAGAATCACGAATTTTAAGAGACTTTATGCTGTATGATGGTCCAGATGCAGGTTCAGACCCTGATAGGGACTTCCAAACAGTTTTGATGAACCACTCGTTCGCAAACAGTATTCCACACCCTTATGGAGGTATTCCTGGAAACGTAACTGGACGTGAAAATGAAATGCACGCATGGCACGCAGAGATGACGCGATACAACCGTTACGTATCTGGTGCTACTATTTTCACCCCTGCAAACGGAATTGCTGACGACTGGATGGTTGGTGGAGCTGCCGATGGGAACGGATCTACTGGATCTGGACAGAATATTTTAGGAACTACTCCAGAACACGGAGGTACTGGATTCTGGCCTTCATCTACGGATATCGTACCTATTGCACAACGTGCAGTACGTATTTATATGTCTTCTATTTACTACGGAGGTAAATACGCCAAATTCCACGACATGACTCAGTCTGACGTGACTAGCCTTAACCCTACTCTTACTTTTGGTATTGAGCGTGTTGGACAAACCGCTAGTGATTTTGACTTAGTAGTGACTCCAGGAACCAATATGACTGGTTCTGCAGTGACTTTAAATGCAAACGGACTTGGAATTAGTGGATCTAGTGCTTGGACAAACCTAACAACCCCAGTTAGCTTAGATACGTACATCCAAGCTGACGATACCTTTACATACACTATTTCTTTGCGCAATGATGACGGAAACGTGATCTATGAGGCAGAAATTGAGAAAGTTTACAACCCAACCGTATTATTCTCTGACAATCCAGATACAGACAGTCTAACCAATTGGACAGCTACTGGAGCATGGAACAATTCATCTTTGAATGGGTTTACTGGAACACGTTCTTTGAGAAGTTCTAGTACTATTCCTTATACAAACAGTTCTAACGGAACACTTACTTCTGGTGTAATTGACCTTTCTACTTCTGGAGAGAGTGTGATTCAGTTCTATACAAAGTACGATATTGAGCGTAACTTTGACTATGTT
>NZ_JABSPU010000023.1 GCF_013214815.1 Gilvibacter sp. | reverse complement strand
GCATCTTCAATATCTACAGTGTAATCACCGGCAGCTAAACCACTGATGTCTTCTGTAGATGCACCGTTACTCCATGAGTAGGTATACGGTGCTGTTCCTCCGGCTACTGTTAGATCAATAGCTCCAGTTGCTTCTCCAAAACAAGCGGCATCTGTAATGCTTGCTGATTCAGAAAGCCCTGCAGCAGGTTGTCCTACTGTATAAGTCTGACTCAACATACAACCGTTGGCATCTTCAATGTCTACGGTGTAATCACCGGCAGCTAAACCACTGATGTCTTCTGTAGATGCACCGTTACTCCATGAGTAGGTATACGGTGCTGTTCCTCCGGCTACTGTTAGATCAATAGCTCCAGTTGCTTCTCCAAAACAAGCGGCATCTGTTATAGCTGCAGATTCAGAAAGTGCAGCAGTAGGTTGTCCGACTGTAAAGCTCGCAACACCATCGGAACAACCATTAGCATCAGTGACTGTAAGCTCATAAACGCCTGCAGCTAATCCGCTAAGGTCTTGCGTGGACTCTCCAGAATCCCATGAATAGGTATAAGGAGCGGTTCCACCAGTAACGGAAACGTCTATCGCACCTGTGTTTTCTCCGAAACATGCCACATCTGTAATATCCGCTGTAATTTCCAAAGCCTCATTTGGTTCAGAAACAACAATCGCAGAAGTAGTTACATTATTACAACCATCAGCATCAGTAACAGTTACCGTGTAAGAACCGGCAGCTAGACCGCTGATATCTTCAGTAGTGGCACCATTACTCCAAGCATAGGTATAAGGAGGAGTTCCCTCCGTCACGGTAATGTCAATAGCACCGGTAGAATCACCAAAACACAATACATCTGTAACTACAGACGCTACTTGTGGTGGTGATGGAATGTTGATTGTTGAGGTAGCTTCAAGTGGATCTAAAATGCATCCGCTACCATAAGTACCTGTATAAGTCAACTCACCTCTGAAGTCTCCTTCAAAAGGCGCTGCTCCAGAATAGGTGAAAGTCCCACTTAAAGAAGAAGCCGTACCCACGGATACATCATTAAGGAAGAACTCCCATTGGAAACTATCACTCAATGAAGCACAATCGCCCTCATCAAAAGTTCCCGTATAGATAATATCTGCTGTACATCCATCACGTTCAATGTTGGCTGTAATCTCAGGACAAGGCACGCAAATACTTGGATTGTTAAAGGTCTGTGAGGTCTCCTGACAGTTCGAATCTTCATAATTCATAACCGCTTCTCCTGCCACTGTGTTTCCGCAGACATCTGCTGCTGCTGCCACAATAGAGTATTCTAGGGTGATGGTCTCTGCAACTACCTCATCAACAAACCAAGTAACCAATTGGCCTGCATTTGTTGCGGTACCTTTACTAGCAACAAAAGAACCCGGAACAAAAGCAAAGTTGGAATCGATCTCATCAGACACTAATGATTCTCCAGGTAATTGTCTTGCTGCAGCAACCAATTGTCCAAGAATTACATCGTAGATCCCAGAAAGATCTGCATTGTCCTCTGTGGAGAATGCACCAGAATTCTGGATTGCAGCTAAAGTAGACAGTGCGGTAGCCTCCTGAGTACCAGAAATGGCCCCAATAAGGCCAATTGTAAATACGTTTTGTTCAAATACTTCTCCACCAACAGTAGTGGTTTGCGCATTAACCCCAGCGGTGATCGCATCGTTAATACAGCTGCTGGTAGTGGCTGCACTACTACATCCAACCCCTGAAGAATTTCGAGTTGGAACCCCATCTGTCAGAAGAATAATACTTCTAGATGTGGCACAATCAAATGTACCGTTATTAGTCAGTTCATCATCTGCTGTTTCTATGGCCTGAGCGATATTGGTTGCTCCACCAGTGGTTATCGCGTTTATTGTAGCAATCAACGAAGCCTCTCCACTACTGTCAGTCAATCCTTGGTCTAAAGTCGCTGACCCCGCATAGCTGACAATGGCCACTTTGTTTAGGCCTGTAGGATTATTGGCAGGATCGAAGAAGTTCTCGATAAAATCGATCGCAGCTTCCTGAGCAAAGTCAATTGGCTCTGGAACAGGACCGTCATCCATACTACCGGAACGGTCAATGATCAGCACAACTTCTTGCGGTCTAGCTGGTGGATCACCTGTGATTTCTAAAGTAATATCGAACTGATTACAAATAGTACCGTTTTCGACCGCGACTTTGTTGATCGTGATCTCTTGGCCCACAACGCTATTTGCAGATAACAAGAAAAAGAGCAGCGTGAACAAGACGGCTCCAAGAGATTTCTTGAGGTTGGTGTGAGGTATTGGTTGTTTCATAAGTGTTCTATTTCATTAACGGCCAACGAAACCGATTAAAGCGTTATTTGTAGGTAGTAAAGATTTGATCCGGATCGATTCCGGAGGGGAGAAAAACGGACTATTCCTCAGAAGGGTCCGGTACGAATACACGAAGCAATTGCGTTGCCGCAACTGTTCCACATTCCATATCTATGGCATTGATCTCAATACAACTCCATCGATTAAAAGGAGTACCCGCTGGTACTTGCACATCCACCTTGAAGGTTTTCATCTGTCTTGGAATCACTTCCATTCCCGTGATCACCTGACTTGAAAAAGAGGTGTCGGCGAAACTGACGTCCAAAACCACATTCTCTCCTAAATTGGCTTTATTAGGAGTGGAACAAGGAGTGCTTGAAAAAGTTGCGGTGAATCGGTAGCTCTTGGTGCGCGAAGTTGGATTGGATAATTCCAGCGTGAAGGCTGTTCCATCTTCATCTGCCGTACCGACATTTTTTTGATTTTGCGCTGATAAGTTTGCTTTACAATCTTGTGCGATTGTTCCTTGCGAGAAAAGCAAGACTATTAGTGTAACGAGCAAACGAATTCTGCACGCTGAAGCGGGGTTTATGGTTATCATAATTGAGCTATTATAAGGAATCGGTTCGAACTAAGAATGTTCTTCCCAAAATTTCATCTTATTGAATACGATTCACTTAGTTGGTTTTACTTAATTAGCTGATGGTCAAATTTAAGTAGGAATTACACTACTAAAATCGAATTTTAACATCTTTTAGCTCAATGGGCGAATAAAATCGTTGAATTACACTAAAACCGTAATTTCCAATCATTTTTTTGTAGGATGATATTACGAGAACACATGGGTATTTATACGTATATGGGAGATAATGACTCCATTATATGTCAGAAAACGTCAATTTGAAAATTTGAAACAAATCGTTTATCTAGGCCGCTCAAATACCGCTACTGCGGCTGTAAAATGTATATTTGCAACCGATAAAGAATAATCCTGACTTATGAGTCTAAACAAAGAAATCGCAAGAAGGCGCACTTTCGGAATCATCTCTCACCCCGATGCAGGAAAAACTACCCTAACGGAAAAACTGCTGTTATTTGGTGGTGCTATTCAAGAAGCAGGCGCGGTAAAATCCAACAAAATTAAAAAGGGAGCGACCTCGGATTTTATGGAGATCGAGCGCCAACGTGGAATCTCTGTAGCCACCTCCGTTCTAGCTTTTGAATATCAAGGTACTAAAATCAATATTTTGGATACACCGGGGCACAAGGATTTCGCAGAAGATACCTTCAGAACACTCACAGCGGTTGATAGTGTTATCGTGGTAATTGACGTTGCCAAAGGGGTTGAAGAGCAAACTGAAAAGCTCGTTTCTGTGTGCCGAATGCGCAATATTCCAATGATTGTCTTTATCAACAAGCTGGACCGAGAAGGTAAAGATGCCTTTGAACTCTTAGATGAGATCGAACAGAAGCTACAGCTCAAAGTGACCCCAATGAGCTTCCCAATAGGTATGGGATATGACTTTAAAGGGATCTACAATATCTGGGAGAACAATGTGAATCTCTTCAGCGGAGATTCTAGAAAGAATATAGAAGAGACTGTAGAGATCAATGATCTGGATGATCCGGCTCTTGACGCTTTGATCAGCGAGGATGCTGCAGAAGTGCTGCGCGAGGAACTTGAACTAGTTACCGGAATCTATCCAAGCTTTGATAAAGAGGCTTATTTGGATGGGCAATTGCAGCCTGTATTCTTCGGATCGGCATTAAACAACTTTGGAGTTCGTGAACTCTTGGATTGTTTTGTGAGCATTGCTCCTACTCCACGCCCTAAAGAAAGTGATACGCGCTTGGTGAAACCTTCGGAAGACGCCTTTAGTGGATTCGTATTTAAGATCCACGCCAATATGGATCCCAAACACCGCGACCGACTGGCGTTTGTAAAAATTGTATCAGGAACCTTTGAACGCAACAAACCTTACCTGCATGTTAGACAAGGAAAGAAGTTCAAATTCTCAAGCCCAAATGCCTTCTTTGCAGAAAAAAAGCAAATTGTCGATTATTCCTATCCCGGTGACATTGTCGGTCTTCACGATACTGGAAATTTTAAGATTGGTGACACCCTTACAGAAGGAGAAAATATGCAGTATAAAGGAATACCAAGTTTCTCTCCGGAGCACTTTAAATACATCAATAATGCCGACCCTATGAAATCTAAGCAACTGGAGAAAGGAATTGACCAATTGATGGATGAGGGTGTAGCACAGCTTTTTATTCTTGAACTCAATGGAAGAAAAGTCATTGGAACCGTGGGAGCATTGCAATTTGAGGTGATTCAATACCGTTTGGAGCACGAATATGGAGCTCGATGTTCTTATGAGACGCTCAATGTACACAAAGCCTGTTGGGTCGATCCTAAGGATCCTAAGGGTGAAGAATTTAGCGAATTCAAAAGAGTCAAGTCAAAATACTTGGCTAAAGATAAGCGCGGACAATTGGTGTTCTTTGCCGATTCTGCCTTTACCCTGCAAATGACGCAGAGCAAATACCCAAATGTGAAGTTGCACTTTATTAGTGAATTTGAGAGTGTACATGCCTAGTGCTGGTGGCGCGCTTTAAGTGTAAATATTCACTGAAAAATCCTACTACAAACGCAGAACTAATTTTCATAAAGATACCCTGCACCAGAATCGGCGGCACTATTATTGGTCGGGTCTCCGCCAATACCTGTTGCGTTACTATCTTCCCGCCATGAAGAACCAGCGAAAATAAATCCGTCGGTACTCAAGACAACATTCCGAGCAAAAACATCCCCCGGATCGGTGTTTGTTGGCTTAACATAAGCATCTTTAATCCAAGTACTACCAGATCTGAAATAAACATAGGCCGCTCCCGCACTAGAGGCAGTATTATTGCTTTCGTCCCCATTCAATCCGGTTGCATTACTCGCTTCTCCATTGGACCCAACGGCAATGGCAGATCCGTTATCGCTCACATGCACACTTGTTCCATAGGCGTCGTTAGTATCCGCATTTGAAGCTTTTACATAGGCATTTTGACTCCAAGTGGTTCCGGATCGGGTGAAAACATAAACCGCCCCTGAAGAACTTGCACTGTTGTTTGATTCATCACCATTGACACCCCTAGCATTACTGTCCTCTCCTGTAGCTCCCACGGCAAGAATATCTCCACTACCATCCAAGGCAACCGAACTACCAAATCGGTCAGTGCCTTCCGTGTTGGATGCTTTTAAATAGGCTTGCTGCGTCCAAACGGTACCTGATCGTGTATAAACGTATACGGCTCCCGAGTCGGAGGCCGTATTGTTGGTTTGATCACCATTGATTCCAGTGGCATTGCTATCTTCATTTCTAGCGCCTACGGCCAAGGTATCACCATCTCCACTAAGTGCTACATGACTCCCAAAAAGGTCTGATGCCTGCGTATTGGAAGCTTTGATATAGGCCTGCTGACTCCATGTCGTTCCTGAACGCGTAAACACGTATGCCGCTCCCGAAGCACTGGCCGAGTTATTGGCTTGATCACCATTGACTCCAGTGGCATTGCTATCTTCGGAATTGGCTCCTACCGCCAAGGTATTTCCATCATTGCTTAAGTACACATCAATACCAAAATTATCGTTGCCTTCTGTATTGGAGGCCTTGATATATGCTTGTTGTGACCACGTACTTCCCGATCGAGTAAACACATATACAGCTCCAGAACTACTTGCCAAATTATTGGTTTGATCGCCATTGATTCCCGTCGCATTGCTATCCTCTGCACTAACACCTACCGCTAAAGTATTTCCATCACCGCTTAGGGACACTACATCACCAAAAAAGTCAGATATCCCGGTATTTGAAGCTTTTATATAGGCTTGCTGACTCCAAGTTCCTGAGCTTCTAGAGAAAACATAGGCCGCTCCTGAATTAAAAGTATCGTTATTGGATTCCGACCCGTTAATTCCCGTTGCATTACTATCCTCTTGACTTGCACCAAACACCAAGGTATTACCATCATTGCTCATACTTACGGCCAATCCAAAACGATCAGAAGCTTCGGTGTTCGATGCTTTAAAATAGGTGCCCAAACTACTATAAGGAACTGGTGTTTGATCGGATAACACTGGGGTTCCACTAGCATCGTTGCCTACGCAGAGCCATCGATTATTGGAGTAAAAACAGGTCGTACCTCTCGAGATATCATAGACCATCGTACCGTTAACGGGAGTTCCACCATTACCATCAGTCACGTTTTCAATACTACTCACTCTAGGAATTACCAAACCTGTGTCATTTGCACCAACAACATCAAGCGCTCCTTGTGGAGTGGTAGTGCCGATTCCAACCTGTGCAACAATCAAAGGAGACAACAAAAAACCCAAAAGGGTCAACATTCTTACAATCATTTTGGCAAATTTGAGTTGAATTACAAAAAGAATGTAAGCAACTACGTTAGAATGTTAAAATTATTTAGATGTAAGTGTCTTTTAATCGGATGTACGTCTTGATTAATCCTTATGATGAAGTAAAACCTTTAGTTAAAAACACATGAAAAAATAAAGCCCCACTTAAAGTGAGGCTTTATTTATGCTTCTCCAGTAGGCCCAAAGTTAATGGGCATCGGTGGTTGCTTGTAATCTTTAATCGGTCCATTTGCCGCTTCAAAACGTTTAATATTTTCCCCTAGGGCTTTATGGAAGCGTTTGGCATGCTCAGGTGTCAAAATAACCCGCGCTTTCACCTTACTCTTAGGCGTACCGGGCATGATAGAGACATAATCAACGACAAATTCTGAAACGGAATGATTGATAATTGCCAAATTACTATAAATGCCTTGAGCAACAGCTTCATCCAATTCAATGTTAATTTGTCCTTTCTTTTGATCGTTATTATCGTTCATAATAGAGTTTATAAACACAGAATCCCGCTATAAAACGGGATTCTGCAAATTATTTATTGAACAAGGATTAGTTGTAGTTAACCTCTTGTTTTTCTTCAGTCATTTGTTCCAATTCCTCTTTAGAACCGACGATGATATGATCGTAATTACGCATACCAGTACCGGCAGGAATACGGTGACCTACAATTACATTCTCTTTCAAGCCTTCAAGAGTATCAACTTTACCGCTTACCGCTGCTTCGTTCAACACCTTAGTAGTTTCCTGGAAGGAAGCCGCAGAGATGAAGGACTTAGTTTGTAGCGATGCACGTGTGATCCCTTGTAGGATTGGAGTCGCTGTTGCAGGTACTGCATCACGAGCTTCAACCAAGGCTTTGTCTGCACGTCTCAAGATAGAGTTCTCATCACGCAACTGACGTGGCGATACGATCTGACCTTCTTTCAAAGTTTCAGAATCACCAGCGCTAGATACTACCTTCATTCCAAAGATCTTATCGTTCTCTTCAATGAAGTCGTATTTGTGCGTCAATTGGTTCTCTAAGAAGATAGTGTCTCCCGGATCGTTGATCTTAACCTTACGCATCATTTGACGTACTACTACCTCAAAGTGCTTATCGTTGATCTTCACCCCTTGCAGACGGTATACTTCTTGAACTTCGTTCACCAAGTACTGCTGTACTGCAGATGGGCCTTTGATCTTCAAGATATCCTCTGGAGTGATAGAACCGTCAGAAAGAGGCATACCGGCGCGGATGTAATCGTTCTCCTGTACCAGGATCTGATTAGACAGCTTTACCAAGTATTTCTTAATGTCACCTAATTTAGATTCTACAATGATCTCGCGGTTACCACGCTTGATCTTTCCAAAGGAAACAACACCGTCAATCTCACTTACAACTGCAGGGTTCGATGGGTTACGCGCTTCAAAGAGCTCAGTAACTCGTGGAAGACCCCCTGTAATATCACCCGCTTTCGCAGATTTACGTGGAATCTTAACCAAGATCTTACCAACCTTGATCTTCTCAGCATCGTCTACCATAAGGTGAGCCCCTACTGGTAAGTTGTATGAACGGATCACTTCTCCTTTAGCTCCACAGATCTGAAGCGTTGGGATCAGTTTCTTGTTTCTTGATTCAGAGATCACTTTCTCCTGGAATCCGGTTTGTTCGTCAATTTCTACTTGATAAGTAACACCTTGTTCGATATTCTCGTACTTGATCTTACCAGCAAATTCAGAGATGATTACACCGTTATATGGATCCCACTGACATACCACATCACCTTTCTTAAGGGTCTGTCCGTCTTTTACAAAGATGGATGAACCGTAAGGAATGTTGTTTGTACTTAGGACAATTCCAGTTTTCTTGTCAACCATTTTGATCTCAGAAGTACGAGAGATAACGATATCAACTTCGTTTCCTTCTGCGTCTTCTCCCTTAACAGTTTTCAAGTCTTCGATCTCGGCCTTACCGTCAAACTTCACTTGTAGTTTGTTCTCTTCGGAGATGTTTCCGGCAATACCACCCACGTGGAAGGTACGTAGTGTAAGCTGTGTACCAGGCTCTCCAATTGACTGAGCAGCCACAACACCAACAGCTTCACCGATCTGAACCATCTTACCAGTCGCTAAGTTGCGACCGTAACACATAGCACAGATTCCTTTCTTAGCCTCACAAGTCAAAGCAGAACGAACCTCTACACTTTCCACTGGAGACGCATCGATTCTCTTGGCAACAACCTCGTCAATATGCTCTCCTGCAGCAACTAATAATTCGTTGCTAAGCGGATCGTAAACATCGTTTAGTGAAGTACGTCCAACGATACGCTCGCCTAGGGACTCCACAACTTCTTCGTTCTTCTTAAGTGGGGTTACCTCTACTCCGCGTAGCGTACCACAGTCGTGCTCGTTGATGATCACATCCTGAGAAACATCTACCAAACGACGTGTCAAGTATCCAGCATCCGCCGTTTTAAGGGCCGTATCCGCAAGACCTTTACGCGCACCGTGCGTAGAGATAAAGTATTCTAAGATCGATAGTCCTTCCTTAAAGTTAGAAAGGATCGGATTTTCAATAATTTCACCACCTCCAGAGTTGGATTTCTTCGGCTTGGCCATCAGACCACGCATACCCGTCAACTGACGGATCTGCTCCTTAGAACCACGCGCTCCAGAATCAAGCATCATATACACCGAGTTAAACCCTTGCTGATCTTCACGGATACGCTTCATAGAAAGCTCCGTCAAGTTCGCGTTGGTTGCAGTCCAGATATCAATTACCTGGTTGTAACGCTCGTTGTTAGTGATAAGACCCATGTTGTAGTTGGCAATAATACCGTCTACTTGTTGGTTCGCGTCGTCAATCATGGTGTGCTTCTCCTGTGGAATAATGATATCCCCAAGGCTAAACGACAATCCTCCTTCAAAAGCGAACTTATATCCAAGGTCTTTAATAGAGTCTAAGAAATCAGCAGTGGTAGGCACGTCGGTTACTTTCAAAATACCACCAATGATATCACGTAGCGATTTCTTGGTCAATACTTCGTTGATGTAACCTGCAGCCTCTGGTACTTCCTGGTTAAAGATCACACGACCTACAGTCGACTCAATAACTTGGTATACCAATTCTCCAGCTTCGTTAAAGTCTTTTGTACGGATCTTGATGATCGCGTTCAAGTCAACTTTCTTTTCGTTGTAAGCGATTACAACCTCTTCCGCAGAGTAGAAGGTCAAACCTTCCCCTTTAATTGGGTGCTCTTTTGTGGATTTACGCGGCTTGGTCATATAGTACAGACCCAATACCATATCCTGAGACGGTACCGCTACTGGAGAACCGTTTGCTGGGTTCAAAATATTGTGAGAGGCAAGCATCAACAACTGTGCTTCCAGAATTGCTTCTGGCCCTAGTGGAAGGTGAACCGCCATTTGGTCACCATCAAAGTCGGCATTAAATGCCGTACACACTAACGGGTGCAGCTGAATCGCTTTCCCTTCGATAAGCTTAGGCTGGAACGCTTGGATACCCAAACGGTGAAGCGTAGGAGCACGGTTCAGGAGTACTGGGTGTCCTTTAAGAACGTTCTCCAAGATATCCCAAACTACAGGCTCTTTCTTATCGATGATCTTTTTAGCCGATTTTACCGTTTTCACGATACCACGCTCGATCAGTTTACGGATCACAAACGGCTTGTATAGTTCTGCGGCCATGTTTTTAGGCAGACCACATTCGTATAATTTCAATTCAGGTCCAACAACAATTACCGAACGCGCTGAATAATCCACACGCTTACCAAGTAAGTTTTGACGGAAACGTCCTTGCTTACCTTTAAGCGAGTCAGAAAGTGATTTCAGTGGACGGTTAGAGTCTGTTTTTACTGCGGATGACTTACGAGTGTTGTCGAATAGTGAGTCCACAGATTCCTGTAGCATACGCTTTTCATTACGTAAGATCACTTCCGGAGCTTTGATCTCTACCAAACGCTTCAAACGGTTGTTACGGATAATCACACGACGGTAAAGGTCGTTCAAATCCGAAGTTGCGAAACGTCCACCATCTAGTGGTACCAATGGACGCAATTCTGGTGGAATCACCGGAATTACCTTCATGATCATCCACTCAGGCTTGTTCTCGCGGTTGTTGTTAGCCTCACGCAAAGCTTCCACCACTTGCAAACGCTTAAGGGCTTCTGTTTTACGTTGCTTAGAAGTTTCGTTGTTCGCCTTGTGACGCAGATCAAAAGACAAGCTGTCTAGATCAATGCGGTTCAACAATTCGATCAAACACTCTGCTCCCATCTTCGCGATGAATTTGTTAGGATCAGAATCTTCTAAATACATATTCTCCTGAGGAAGGGTATCCAATACATTCAAATACTCCTCTTCAGTAAGGAAGTCCATCTTTTGCAACGGCTCTCCCTCTTCGTTTTTGGCGATACCTGGTTGAATAACCACATAACGCTCATAATAGATAATCATATCCAACTTCTTGGACGGCAATCCAAGAAGGTATCCGATCTTGTTCGGAAGACTTCTGAAGTACCAAATATGCGCAACAGGTACAACCAAGTTGATGTGACCTACACGATCACGACGCACTTTCTTTTCGGTAACTTCTACCCCACAACGGTCACAAACGATTCCTTTGTATCGGATACGCTTATACTTTCCACAGGCACATTCGTAGTCCTTTACAGGTCCAAAAATACGCTCGCAGAACAAACCGTCGCGCTCGGGTTTGTGGGTACGGTAGTTGATGGTTTCTGGTTTCAATACCTCTCCGCGAGATTCTGCCAAAATAGACTCCGGTGAAGCCAAACCAATAGAAATCTTGTTGAATTTCTTTACCGTGTTGTTATCTTTATTTCTTGCCATAATGCTAATATGCTATGCTAATTTAATGCTAAAGTGAGCTACACTTTATCTTATCCCCAAAAGGGCAATTACTCTTCTAAACGGATATCCAATCCAAGACCTTTCAATTCATGCATCAATACGTTGAATGACTCAGGCAGACCAGGTTCTGGCATGCTTTCGCCTTTCACGATAGCTTCATAAGTCTTGGCACGTCCAATTACGTCATCGGATTTAACCGTTAGAATTTCGCGCAAGGTGCTGGATGCTCCGTATGCTTCGAGCGCCCAAACCTCCATTTCTCCAAAACGCTGACCACCAAATTGTGCCTTACCTCCAAGTGGTTGCTGCGTAATGAGCGAGTAAGGTCCAATAGAACGGGCGTGCATCTTGTCATCGACCATGTGACCCAACTTAAGCATGTAGATCACACCAACTGTTGCCGGCTGATCAAAACGCTCTCCGGTTCCACCATCGTATAGATAAGTGTGTCCGAAGCGTGGAATACCTGCCTCATCAGTCAATTCGTTGATCTGGTCTAGAGTAGCACCGTCAAAGATCGGAGTAGCAAACTTGCGACCCAATTTCTGACCAGCCCATCCTAGTACCGTTTCGTAGATCTGTCCGATGTTCATACGAGATGGTACCCCAAGTGGGTTCAATACGATATCTACAGGAGTACCGTCTTCAAGGAATGGCATATCCTCTTCACGTACAATACGTGCAACAATACCTTTGTTACCGTGACGTCCTGCCATCTTATCTCCTACCTTAAGCTTACGTTTCTTAGCGATGTAAACTTTAGCCAGTTTCAAGATTCCAGAAGGAAGCTCATCTCCAACAGAGATGGTAAACTTCTCGCGTCTCAGGTTACCCTGTAGGTCATTCTCTTTGATCTTGTAGTTGTGCAACAACTCGGCAACCAATTTGTTGGTGTCCTTATCTGTAGTCCACGTTCCTTGTGTAAGGTGCGTATAATCGTCTACAGCGTTAAGCATCTTAAGGGTGTACTTCTTTCCTTTAGGGAAGATCTCTTCACCCAAGTCATTCATTACACCTTGAGCAGTTTTACCACCCACGATCTCAAAGAGCTTCTCAACGAGCACGTCCTTCAAAGCAGAGAACTTAGTCTCGTACTTCAATTCAAGCTCGTTGATGTCTTCTTTATCTTTAGCACGTTTGCGCTTGTCTTTAATAGCGCGTGCAAATAGTTTTTTGTCAATTACTACCCCGCTTAGTGATGGAGAAGCTTTCAAAGAAGCATCTTTTACATCACCTGCTTTGTCACCAAAGATGGCGCGAAGTAGTTTTTCTTCCGGAGTCGGATCGCTCTCTCCTTTTGGAGTGATCTTTCCGATTAGGATATCACCAGGCTTCACCTCGGCACCAACGCGGATCATACCGTGCTCGTCCAAGTCTTTAGTAGCCTCTTCGGATACGTTAGGGATATCACTAGTCAATTCTTCGTTACCTAATTTGGTATCGCGAACTTCTAGCGAGTACTCATCAATGTGAATAGACGTAAAGATATCTTCACGAACCACTTTTTCTGAGATCACAATCGCATCCTCAAAGTTGTAACCCTTCCATGGCATAAAAGCCACTTTCATGTTACGTCCTAGTGCCAATTCTCCGTCTTCCGTTGCATAACCTTGACACAGTACCTGTCCTTTTGCCACACGGTCACCTTTGCGAACGATAGGCTTCAAGTTGATCGAAGTACTCTGGTTGGTCTTGCGGAATTTGATCAACTGATAGGTTTTAGAATCTCCATCAAAACTTACCAAACGCTCGGTATCGTTACGATCGTATTTGATAGTGATCTCACGAGAGTCCACGTATTCAACTACTCCGTCACCTTCTGCGTTGATCAATACTCGTGAATCGGACGCTACTTGACGCTCCAATCCAGTTCCCACAATTGGAGAATCTGCAATAAGAAGCGGTACCGCCTGACGCATCATGTTTGATCCCATCAAGGCACGGTTCGCATCATCGTGCTCCAAGAAAGGAATAAGCGAAGCCGAGATCGACGAGATCTGGTTTGGCGCTACATCCGTGTAGTGTACCTCCTTAGGGTCTACTACTGGGAAGTCACCTTCCATACGAGCAATGACACGATCGTTTTCAATAGTTCCGTCTTTCTTAAGCGGAATGTTTGCCTGAGCAATTAGTTTCTCTTCTTCCTCTTCTGCAGATAGGTAGATCGGCTCTGACTTCAAGTCAACTTTACCGTTCTCCACCTTGCGGTAAGGAGTTTCAATGAATCCGAGGTTATTCACCTTGGCATACACAGAAAGAGAAGAGATCAGTCCAATGTTTGGACCTTCAGGAGTTTCAATAGGACACAGACGCCCGTAGTGGGTGTAGTGTACGTCTCGAACCTCAAAACCGGCGCGCTCACGGGATAGACCTCCAGGTCCTAGTGCAGAAAGACGACGCTTGTGCGTGATCTCTGCAAGTGGGTTGGTCTGGTCCATGAACTGAGACAATTGGTTAGTTCCAAAGAAGGAGTTGATCACAGAAGATAAAGTCTTCGCATTGATCAAGTCGATCGGAGTAAATACCTCGTTGTCACGAACGTTCATACGCTCACGAATGGTACGAGCCATACGCGCTAAACCTACTCCAAACTGTGAAGAAAGTTGCTCTCCTACGGTACGTACACGACGGTTAGACAAGTGATCGATATCATCAATCTCCGCTTTAGAGTTGATCAATTCAATCAAATACTTGATGATGGTAATGATATCTTCTTTGGTAAGCACCTGCTTGTCCATATCGATATCCAAACCGAGTTTTTTGTTCATTCGGTAACGTCCTACCTCACCCAAATTGTATCGTTGATCTGAGAAGAACAACTTGTTGATGATTCCGCGAGCGGTTTCTTCATCGGGCGGTTCAGCGTTACGCAATTGACGATAAATGTGCTCTACCGCTTCTTTTTCAGAGTTGGTAGGGTCCTTTTGTAAAGTGTTGTGGATAATCGCGTAGTCCGCCTGCTGATTATCTTCTTTGTGAAGTAAGATGGTCTTACTTCCGGACTCAAGAATTACGTCAATATGTTCTTTTTCAAGGATGGTATCACGATCCAAAACGATCTCGTTTCTTTCGATAGATACAACCTCTCCAGTATCTTCATCTACGAAATCTTCGTGCCAGGTCTTAAGTACACGAGCCGCCAACTTGCGATCCATGTATTTCTTAAGTCCAGTTTTTGTGGCCTTCACCTCTTCTGCAAGGTCAAAGATCTCTAAGATATCTTTATCGCGCTCAAAACCGATGGCGCGGAAAAGTGTAGTTACTGGTAATTTCTTTTTACGATCGATATAAGCGTACATTACACTGTTGATATCGGTCGCAAATTCAATCCATGATCCTTTGAATGGGATCACACGTGCCGAGTACAATTTGGTACCATTAGCGTGGAAGGACTGTCCAAAGAACACCCCTGGTGAACGGTGAAGCTGAGATACAACTACACGTTCAGCACCGTTGATACAAAAAGTTCCAGACGGTGTCATATACGGGATAGTTCCCAAGTATACGTCCTGCACGATAGTTTCAAAATCTTCGTGCTCTGGATCGGTACAGTATAATTTTAAGCGGGCCTTTAACGGAACGCTGTAGGTCAATCCGCGCTCAATACACTCTAAAATCGAGTAGCGTGGCGGATCAACGAAGTAATCTAAAAATTCCAGTACAAATTGATTGCGGGTATCTGTAATTGGAAAGTTTTCCATGAAGGTGTTGTACAAACCTTCGTCTCCTCGTTCTTCTGATTTGGTCTCTAACTGGAAAAAATCTTGGAAGGATTTTACCTGAATGTCCAGGAAGTCTGGATAATCCGGCTTGTTTTGCACAGAAGAGAAATTCAATCTTTCAGTTTTCGTTGCGGACATCTACGAACGGAATTTAATTAACAAAAAACTAGGGTGCGCAAAGGTTTTAAAATCAAACCTTTATATACGCAAAATGGTTTAGGCCCATCCCGCATTCGGGAAGGCCTAAACCTTAGGGTTGGCTAACTGCCGGGAGCTTACTTAAGCTCAACCTCAGCGCCAGCTTCTTCTAACTGAGCTTTTAGTGCTTCAGCTTCGTCTTTAGCTACACCTTCTTTGATTGGTGAAGGAGCGTTATCAACTAGTTCCTTAGCGTCTTTAAGACCAGCACCTGTCAATTCTTTAACTAGTTTTACTACAGCTAGTTTAGAACCTCCAGCGGCTTTAAGGATTACGTCGAATTCTGACTTCTCTTCAGCGGCGTCTCCACCAGCAGCACCACCACCAGCAGCAACAGCTACAGCTGCAGCAGCAGGCTCGATACCGTACTCTTCTTTAAGGATGTCAGCTAACTCGTTTACCTCTTTTACAGTAAGGTTAACTAATTGTTCTGCGAATTCTTTTAAATCTGCCATTTTCTATCGTTTTAATAAAATTGTATTCTAAGTGTTTGATTTTTCTTGTTGTGCTTATCCTTCGCGCTCAGAAAGTGTCTTAACAATTCCTGCAATCGTTCCACCGCTCGATTTAAGAGCAGAGATAACGTTCTTAGCAGGCGATTGCAACAATCCGATGATATCGCCAATAAGCTCCTCTTTCGATTTGATCTCAACGAGAGCATCCAATTGGTCGTCGCCAATGAAAACTGCTTCTTCGATGAAAGCACCTTTAAGGATTGGACGGTCCGCTTTTTTACGGAACTCCTTGATCACTTTAGCTGGAGCGTTTCCAGTCTCAGAGAACATCAATGAGGTGTTGCCTTTAAGCACACCAGATAATTCTCCGAAGTCCTTGTCACTGCTCTCCATTGCTTTCTCAAGCAAAGTGTTCTTTACTACAGACAACTTAACTCCCGCTTTAAAACAAGCGCGTCTCAAGTTGGTTGTAGTTCCTGCGTCCAAGCCTGAAATATCCGCTAGATATACTACAGAGTTCTCAGCTAGCTGTGCAGTCAAATCCTGAATAACTTGTGATTTTTCTTCTCTTGTCATTGTCTATGGGTTTTACTACTCAGCAAATCGCTTGGTGTCTACACTCACTCCAGGACTCATAGTACTGGACATGTAAATGCTCTTGATGTATACACCTTTGGCCGCTTGAGGCTTTAACTTTACTAATGTGGTTATTAATTCGCGGGCATTTCCAGCGATTTTTTCTGCGTCAAATGACGATTTTCCGATCGCAGCGTGAACGATACCGGTCTTATCTACTTTAAAGTCGATCTTACCACCTTTCACATCTTGCACCGCTTTAGCAACGTCCATTGTTACTGTACCAGTCTTAGGGTTTGGCATAAGTCCACGAGGTCCTAGAATACGTCCTAGTGGTCCTAACTTACCCATTACGCTTGGCATGGTAACAATTACGTCAACATCTGTCCATCCTCCTTTAATCTTATCGAGGTATTCGTCTAAACCAACGAAATCAGCTCCTGCAGCAGTAGCTTCGGCCTCCTTATCTGGAGTAACCAAGGCCAATACTTTTACATCTTTACCAGTTCCGTGTGGAAGTGTTACAACCCCGCGAACCATTTGGTTAGCTTTGCGAGGGTCAACATTCAAACGAACTGCAAGATCTACAGAGGCGTCAAAGTTCACGTTGGTGATCTCTTTTATTAAAGCAGAAGCTTCGGTCAAGCTGTAGTCCTTATTTACGTCTACCTTCGCGCGAGCTTCCTTTTGCTTTTTGGTCAATTTTGCCATGATCTGTTTTCTTTAAATCATTAAAAAGGGGCTGTCCCTTTGATTTTAACTCCCATAGATCGTGCAGTACCAGCTACCATTTTCATGGCAGACTCGATTGTAAATGCGTTCAAATCCGGCATTTTATCTTCTGCAATAGTTTTCACCTGATCCCAGGAAATTGTGGCTACTTTACGCACGTGTGGTTCACCAGAGCCTTTTTTGACTTTGGCTGCCTCAAGGATCTGTACAGCTGCTGGAGGGGTCTTAATTACAAACTCAAAAGATTTGTCCTTATAAACCGTAATCACAACAGGCAATACTTTACCTTGCTTATCTTGAGTTCTACCATTGAATTGCTTGCAGAACTCCATGATGTTAACACCTGCGGCACCTAAAGCGGGTCCTACTGGCGGTGACGGGTTAGCCGCTCCACCTCGAACCTGTAACTTTACGACTTTATCTACTTCTTTTGCCATTGTTTACATTTTAGGTCGATTCTTCACAGTTGGAAGCTCCGGAAGAATCACTTTATTCGCGTAACAGTTTTTTACTAAATTTTTTCTACTTGCATATAGCTGAGCTCCAGTGGAGTCTTACGACCGAAGATCTTCACCATAACTTCTAGCTTGCGTTTTTCTTCGTTGATCTTCTCTACGGTTCCGTTGAATCCGTTGAAAGGACCATCGATCACTTTTACAGTCTCTCCTACTACATAAGGAATGTTTAGGTTCTCATCTTCGATAGCCAATTCGTCTACCTTACCTAACATTCTGTTCACTTCAGACTGTCTTAACGGCACAGGGTCTCCCCCTTTGGTCTCTCCTAAGAAACCTATCACACCGTTGATGGATTTTATGATGTGTGGAATCTCTCCGGTGATATTCGCATTGATAATGATATATCCTGGAAAGTACACACGTTCTTTACTTATCTTTTTTCCGTTGCGGATCTGAATAACCTTTTCGGTTGGAACCAGAACTTGCTCGATATAATCTTGCAGATTCAAGCGCACCACTTCACTTTCGATGTAGTTCTTGATCTTGTTCTCTTGTCCGCTAACCGAACGAACAACATACCACTTCTTAGTATTTTTTGTCTCCGTCATTCTGCAGCGTTTATCCCTTGATTAGTTTAAAGTACTGCTCGATCACTCCAGAGAAGACTGTGTCTACTCCCCAAGTGGCCAATGCCAATACAACAGAAAAAACTGCAACAATAACAGTAAGTCGTTGAGCCTCAGATAAAGGTGTCCAAGTCACGTGATTTCTTAGCTCGTTATACGACTCTTTAATATATTCTATCATTGTTCTTGTGTTTTGCACGGGTTGAGAGACTCGAACTCCCGACACCTGGTTTTGGAGACCAGTGCTCTACCAACTGAGCTAAACCCGTAGATAAAAGTCAAGGTGCACCGCGAAAACGGGACACCTTTGACTTATTTATGTTTATCTACTGTGTACTTAGTCGATGATTTCAGTAACCTGACCAGCTCCAACAGTTCTACCACCTTCACGAATAGCGAAACGCAATCCAACGTTAAGTGCGATAGGTTGAATCAAGTCAACAGTAATGGTAAGGTTATCACCAGGCATTACCATCTCAACACCATCAGGAAGTACAATGTTTCCAGTTACGTCAGTTGTACGTACGTAGAACTGAGGACGGTAGTTGTTGTGGAATGGAGTGTGACGTCCACCTTCTTCTTTCTTAAGGATATAAACCTCGGCTTTGAATTTAGCGTGAGGAGTTACAGAACCTGGCTTACAGATTACCATACCTCTTTTGATCTCAGTCTTTTCAATACCACGTAGAAGGATACCAACATTATCACCAGCTTCACCGCGATCTAGGATCTTACGGAACATCTCAACACCAGTAATAGTAGAAGTCAATTTCTCAGCTCCCATTCCGATGATGTCTACAGCGTCACCAGTGTTGGCAACTCCAGTCTCGATACGACCCGTAGCAACAGTACCACGACCAGTAATAGAGAATACATCCTCGATTGGCATCAAGAAATCTTTATCTACATCACGCTTAGGTAGCTCAATCCAGTTGTCTACAGCTTCCATAAGCTCCATTACAGTGTCAACCCACTTTTGCTCACCGTTAAGTGCACCAAGAGCAGATCCAGCGATAACAGGACCATTGTCTCCGTCATACTCGTAGAAGCTCAATAGGTCACGGATTTCCATCTCTACTAGTTCAAGTAGTTCCTCATCGTCTACCATATCCACTTTGTTCATGAATACAACGATACGTGGAATACCTACCTGACGTCCTAGAAGGATGTGCTCACGTGTTTGTGGCATTGGACCATCTGTAGCAGCTACTACAAGGATAGCACCGTCCATTTGTGCAGCACCAGTTACCATGTTCTTAACGTAGTCGGCGTGACCTGGACAGTCAACGTGTGCGTAGTGACGGTTAGCCGTCTGATACTCTACGTGAGAGGTATTAATAGTAATACCTCTTTCTTTTTCTTCTGGAGCGTTATCGATAGAGTCGAAAGAACGCAACTCAGACAATCCTGCGTTGGCTAGTACAGTTGTAATAGCGGCAGTAAGGGTAGTTTTCCCGTGATCAACGTGTCCAATAGTACCGATGTTCAAGTGCGGTTTGGAACGATCAAAAGTTTCCTTTGCCATGTTTATTAATTTTTAATCTTAATTATATTAGTGTTCAAATTCTTGTTTACTGTTGAATTAAGACCTTCCGATACTTAGCGTATCCTGTTGACTAATCCAAAGAAGCAGTTCTTTCAAACTACTTAGAGCCAATGACGGGAATTGAACCCGTGACCTCTTCCTTACCAAGGAAACGCTCTACCCCTGAGCTACATCGGCTTATGCGGGTTGGGCCGTCTAGCCCCGCCTGCCTTATCCATCATTTTACTGACCGATAAGTACAGCAAAAATCGCACCCTCTAATGAAGATGCGATTTCGGCTTGACTTTTGAGCGGGAGACCGGGTTCGAACCGGCGACATTCAGCTTGGAAGGCTGACGCTCTACCAACTGAGCTACTCCCGCGTTTTTTCTTGCTGTGCAAGATTGGTTTTCAGTACGTCGAAATTTTAGTGCTGCAAAATTAATGAAATTTTACTAGAAATAAAACAAGCAAAATGAGTTTTCATTGCGACTTTATTTTGCGCTGTGTTTTCCATAAAGATTACTCGACCGTCGCCTCGCATTATCCTTCTGAAACACTTTCATGTTTCACCATTCGGATTAGCTCGCTGTCGCCTCGCATTATCCTTCTGAAACACTTTCATGTTTCACCATTCGGATTAGCTCGCTGTCGCTCGCTGATCCTCGGTGGTGAACCATCTTTATTTTTTTTCGTCGGCTTACAAAAGCGAGCTTTTGACGCCGACTTTCAAAAAATAAAGTGGGGAGAGCAGGATTCGAACCTGCGAAGGTAAAAACCAACAGATTTACAGTCTGTCCTCGTTGGCCGCTTGAGTATCTCCCCGATAGCTCTAAAACATCGATTTTAAAGAACATAAGAGCCGATGGAGGGACTCGAACCCACGACCTGCTGATTACAAATCAGCTGCTCTAGCCAGCTGAGCTACATCGGCGCTTTTATACTTCTTTTTTGATCAAAAAAAAGTCCGCTATTTCTAACGGACTGCAAATGTATAATAATTTTCTTTTGAAAAAAACTTTTTGAGAAAATTTACCCTAAAGATGGGCACGTTGTTTTTGCTTTCGCTTTTTGAGCTGCCGCTCTAAAGAATTTGCACATTCGTCAATACCTTCTTCAAATTTCCTACACTCCTTTTTTACAATGACATCATCACCGGGGATACTCAGCAAGACCTCAACGATCTTATTCTCCTTCTGGCTAGTGTTTTGCACTTTCAAAAACACATCTGCAAAGATGATCTTGTCGTAAAAAGTTTCGAGTTTTGACAACCGCTTTTTGATGAATTCAATAAGCTTGATGTCTGCGTCAAAGTTTGGAGTTTGCACATTAACTTTCATACACGGGTAATTTAAGTTAGACAAAGATTTGTCCTCTAAGATTTATTCCGCGGATGCGCCTTGCTGTGGATTTTCTTTAATTCTGCCACACTGTTGTGTGTGTAGACTTGGGTGGAAGCCAAACTGGCATGTCCGAGCAGTTCTTTAACAGCATTGAGGTCTGCACCTTCGTTCAATAAGTGAGTTGCAAAGGAATGCCGCAATATATGCGGGCTTTTCTTTACCTTGGAGGACGTTATACTAAAATACGAATTTATAATTCGGTAAACAAGCGTTTCGTATAATTTAGCACCCTTAGCGGTAAGAAACAGCCAAGGTGTATCTGGCTGATTTACAACCTCAGCGCGCTCTCCATCCAAATACGACTTCAGATCATTGAGCACCCCGGGCAAAAGCGGCACAATGCGCTCCTTGTTGCGCTTTCCCAATACTTTGACCGCTGCTTGTCCAAAATCAATATCAGAGACCTTGAGATTAATGAGCTCACTGCGACGCATTCCCGTGGCGTAAAATAGGCTCACAATCAACTTGTCTCGCACACTTTCAAAACCGTCTTGGCTATTTAGCGCTTCAATAGTGGCTGCAATCTCTGCTTGAGAAAAAGGCACCTGTAATTTCTTAGGAGTTTTTAGCGCCTTGTGCTGTGCCAATGGACTCACAGATATAGTACCCGTTTTTAAAAGGAATTTATAATAGGCCTTTAAAGATGCGACTTTGCGATTTACGGATCTATTGGATATGCCCGAATCAACTAATGAAACGATCCAACTTCTGATTTGCGGATAATGTACTGTTGCAAAATCCTGCTGACCATATTCAGCATCTAAAAAAAGCGCAAAGGCTTCTAGATCTCTTGTATAAGCGGTAAGGGTATGCTGGGAGTATTTCTTCTCCAGACTGAGGTAGGCGATGAATTCGGTAAGGGCCATAAAAAAATCCGCTGAACAATGTAAAGGTACACTTTCCAGCGGATTGTTTATGTGGTGATCCTAACGACCTAGATCTCTTCCTGATCTCTAAGATGTTGGATGTATTGCGCTTTTTGGATTTGCGCTCTGCGCTTTACAGAAGGTTTTGTAAACTGCTGACGTGAACGTAGTGCACGCATAGTTCCTGTTCTGTCAAACTTACGCTTGAAACGCTTTAGCGCTCTATCAATATTTTCTCCGTCTTTAACTGGTATAATTAACATAGTGTCATCACCTCCTCTCTTTTGCGGATGCAAATATAGAAAGTTAATTTTTATATCTGCAACTTCTTTCTAAAATTATTCCTTGAATAAGGAAGCCCGTGTACTGAGATCTCGAATGAGTTTTTCTTCCTCCTCACTTTCTAAAAGCACATTGTAGGTCTTCCAAAAGGCTTGATTATACGGCCTAGGGATAAAGATATCATCAGACCATTCTTCACTCAGGGCCTGCTCAATAACCATGTCATCACGTATAATTTCCGTAAAGACAATTTCTTGAACCGTGTAATAGAACTGCTCCTCTCGCTCCTTTTTGATCTGCTCTGCCGTTTTCTCTTGTTGATCTGAGGAACGATTCCCAATATTGACTAGTTTGGGTGTTTCGTAATAAATATAGTTGGGATACCATTTGTCCTCAAACTCTTTATAGGTGATCACCAGTTTGTGATTGAGCGTTGTGCCGAACAAACTCTTGGAGCGTCTGCGCTGTGCATCAGAGGCAGCGATCAGTTCGTACTCGATGCGCTTAATAGCATAGGTTTTCCAGTCGATATAAATCCACCCTTTAGGCTCAAAACCTTCATTGTAGATTCCTGGAGTATTGAGTCCGACGTAATCTGTACCTTTCTCTATACGGATCTTATAAACCTTTCGCCCATCGTCTACCAAAACAGTATCCAAAGTGAACTGATGGCGTTCTAACATCTTATCACCCAAGATCGCAAAACGGTCTCCAGCGTTGCGCACCATATTGAGCTTTCCGTTAAAGAGATTGCCCAAACCGTTCACGCGGTTGTCGTTCCACTTAATAGCCTCTACCAATGAAGCCGTTTTAATGGTGTCTCGTCTTAAGTTATCGGCTTTAATGCGCATCCCTTTTTCATCACGCAGATAGGAGTAGTACGTAAACAAACTGTCGACGTCTCTTAGGTCATAACTCTTTCGGTTTTCATCCACATTGACTTTGAGGTATTCTGAACCACCTGCGACATAGGTGGAATCATAAAGGCTGATGGCACTTTCAATAAGCCATTTGTATTCGATCTGATTGCGTTCTTTATGTCTTAAGAATCCTTTTTGGATGTATGAGCTGTCTGGCAAATTACGAGGTAAACGCTCCAAGGCACGGATCACAATATCGTTTCCCGTCGTGGGTCTTGGGTCTGCCACGACAACTACTTCGTCTAAGGAGGCAATGTCTTCTTCTAAAAAGATATCTTCTGCAGGATTAAAATCTGCGATGGCTGTTTTAAAACTCTTGAACCCGATGGAAGAGATCACCAAAGTATCATTCACGTGCTTAGGTGGGACTACCAAAGAGAATTTTCCATCGCTATTACTCACGGTCCCGATATAGGAATCCTGAACATAGACACTGGCACTCTCAATAGGCATGAAAGTGGCAAAATCCACGATCTTTCCATTGAGTACTTTCTCTTGTTGTGCGTAAGTAAATCCACAGGCCAAGAAGACGCCTGCAAAAAGTAATTTTTTAAATAGATTGAGCTGCATGCATGTAGGTTTAAATCTCCAATTTAACTTAATGGAGACCTATTGTAGCTCAAAGTTACATAAATCGGCGAATTATGTAGCCGGTTTGTACTCTTTGCCGTCGATCACCATTTTTGCGATAATTTCACGTAAGATTTCCGAAGTACCGCCTCCAATAGGTCCAAGTCTGCTGTCACGCAACAAACGTGCCATTGGATACTCTTCCATATAACCGTATCCGCCTAACATCTGTAAACAGTCATAGGCTACCTCATCAGCGATCTTGGTAGAGATCAGTTTAGACATACTGGCTTCTTTCACCACGTATTCTCCATCACCCAAACGTTTGGCAATGGCGTAGTTGAAGGTTTTGCACACTTCTACCTCAGAGGCCAGTTGAGCAATCTTGTGGCGCAAGGCTTGAAATTCAGAGATAGACTTACCAAAGGCCTTGCGGTCTTTCATGTATTGAATGGTGTATTCAATAGCCCATTCCGAGCGCGCGTGGGCATTAATTCCCATGATCAATCGCTCGCTGGCAAAGTGCTGCATGATGTATTGAAAACCTTTGTTTTCTTCTGCCAAAAGATGCGTAGCAGGAATTTTTACATCCGTAAAGGAGATCTCTCCGGTATCACTAGCACGCCATCCCAGCTTGTCTAACTTAGTAGCAGCTACTCCATCCCAATCACGATCAACAATAAACATGCTGATCCCTTTATTACCTAAAGACGGATCGGTCTTGGCCGCAACAACCAAATAGTCGCTGTAGACACCATTGGTGATAAAGGTCTTAGACCCGTTTAAGATGTAATGATCACCTTGCTTTACGGCTGTAGAACGCATTCCAGAAACATCAGATCCTCCAAAAGGTTCAGTGACACATAAACAACCTATCATTTCACCCGTAATACTCTTGGCTAGGTAGTGTTGCTTTTGCGTTTCGTTTCCTTCTGCATTCAGGTGCGTCATGGCCAAATAGGCATGTGCCCACATGGCGGCAGCAAAACCTCCGGACTGTACACGTTGCAATTCTTCTAGAAAGATCACGGTGTAGAAAAAATCTAAGCCCATGCCTCCATAAGCTTCCGGATAGGCAATCCCAAAAAAGCCCATCTCCCCCATTTTACCCCAAATGGATCGGTCAATAGTTCCACTGGCCTCCCAGGCTTCAATATGAGGCGCAACTTCCTTTTGCAAGAAATCGCGGAGACTGGCTCTAAAAAGATCGTGTTCTTCGGTAAAATAAGTAGTACTCATGGATTGTGTTATGCTTTCGTTTTTCCAGAACTCAAACGTTTGAGTTCACTATTAAAAAAAGACCAAATCGGGTGCTTAATCGAATTGCAAATATACGGCAATTCCCGCTAACCAATCCGCAGTGACCCCATCCAACTTAAGCAATTCTGTAGGCTCCGAAACCCTTCCGCGTAACCGTCTGAAAATCACCAGCTCTTTTGCCATTTCAAAGTTAATCCCTGGTAAAGTAGCTAAGTCAGAAGCGGAAACCTCATTAAAGTACAACTGTGGCTCCACAGCAGTTTCAACAATATAAAAGTGCTTTAAAAGTTCAGCTCGGGTTTTGGGTTTTAAGCCGTAGATCAATCGCAGCTGCAAGCTATCGCCAAAATTTCCATAACGCTCTTTGAAACCCAGTATTCGCCCAGCTAAGACCGGGCCAATTCCATAAACAGAATCGAGCGCTGCCGCACTGGCCTTATTGAGATCCTTTTTGATTATATTTTTATTAAAACTAGAAACTTTCTTTGCTTGCTGCGTCCAAGCAGGAAACTTAAAGTAAGGTGCCATTGCCCCTAAAAGAGAATCAGAAACCCCAGTAACTCTTTGAAAGTCGGCTGCAGAACGCAACCAAAGATTCTTTGCTCTAAACTCTTCCAAGGCAGTTAAAGCAGAGTCGCTTAAACCCCAGAGGTATGCATTGTACGAACTTAAAAAATTAGGATTAAAACGGTAGCGCTTAGGTTTTGCCGCCTCAGCGCTCAAGGAATCGATACGAGCCAATTCTGTCGCACGCGTTTCAAGCACTACTTCTGCTGCTGAATTATACTCTGGACTCCGCAAGAGACTCAATGCAATTATGCCCAAAATCGAACTTAAAAATAGAAAAACGCTTAGGTGATCCTTCGCGTAAAATAGCAGCAGCCTTTTGGCCAAAAAAAATACCCCCATGTCAAATAGTTTTGCATAGGGGTATTCATAAAAAAGTTAGTCTGGCCGTCTAATTGGAAGACTTTAGTCCTTTAATAGCGTCCAGGTATTTCTTCATTTCGTCTCGTACTTTCGGGAACAAGAAGAAAAGTCCAATCATGTTCGGGAATACCAAGGCGAGAATCATCGCGTCGGAGAATTTGATCACCGCATCCAAAGTAGCAGCGGCTCCAATGATCACGAACAATAGGAACATGATTTTATAAGTAAGATCGGCAGCTTTTCCTTTACCGAACAAATACTTCCAAGATTGTAATCCGTAGTAAGACCAAGAGATCATTGTTGAGAATGCGAACAGTACAATCGCAATGGTCAATACATATGAGAATCCAGGAATCACAGAATCAAAAGCACGTGAAGTTAAGTCTACTCCACCGAGTTGCTCTCCTGTTCCGTTGAGGATCACGTTGGATCCTTCTACAGCTCCGTATTCAAACACGCTTTGCAAATTGGTTCCGTCAATGTTGAAGAAGATGATCACCAAGGCAGTCATAGTACAGATCACTACAGTGTCAATAAACGGCTCCAACAAGGCAACAACACCTTCACTGGCTGGATATTTTGTTTTTACTGCGGAGTGTGCAATAGCTGCTGAACCTGCACCCGCCTCGTTAGAGAAAGCCGCACGCTGGAATCCAACGATCAGTACTCCAAGGAAACCTCCAAGTCCTGCCATAGGAGTAAAAGCTCCTTTAAAGATCAATCCGAATGCATCATCGATATACGAGAAATTAGCGAAGATGATCACTAAGGCAGCCAATACATAGATACCTGCCATAAATGGAACGATCTTCTCGGTAATCTTAGCAATACGTTTAATACCACCAATGATCACAATACCTACCAAGACAGCTAGGATAACACCAATGATCGTTTTGGTAGCTCCACCTTCAATTTGAATTAAAGAAAGCAATTGCACAGTCGCTTGGTTGGATTGGAAGGCATTACCGCCACCAAAAGAAGCTCCAACGCAAAGAATCGCAAAGATTCCAGCCAACACTTTTCCAAGCCCAGCCATATTGCGTTCTTTCAATCCTTTAGACAGGTAGTACATCGGTCCACCATATACGGTACCGTCAGGACCCACATCACGGTATTTAACACCCAAAGTACATTCGACAAACTTCGTAGCCATTCCAATAAGACCACATATGATCATCCAAAAGGTAGCTCCAGGTCCACCCAAAGCGATCGCTACAGCAACCCCGGCAATGTTTCCTAAACCAACGGTTCCAGAAACTGCAGTTGCCAAAGCCTGGAAGTGGGATACTTCCCCTTCCTCGCTCTCGTCGCGAATGGTATCTGGCAAATCGCCATCAACGATATTTACGTCAGATTTTTCAACACCATGGCCTTCTGCGCCTTCAATGTCGTCATATTTTCCACGCACCGTATTGATCGCCAAAGGAAATCTTCTGATGCTCGGTACTTTAAAATAAATAGTAAAGAAAGTAGCTCCTAGAACCAATAGAATCACCACTACAGGTATGTTGAATTCGCCCACGGGAACCGTAGTCAAAACTAGGTTTTCCCACCAGACCGCGGCAGGCATTACCGCGTCGTTGATCTTTTCATCTAGACCAGCTTCTTGAGCGTCTTGAGCAAAAGAAAATAAGGGTGATAATACTGCTAATGCTAACAGAAGTACTTTTTTGTACATAAGAATTGTTTTAGTTTGCGATTTTTTCCAGCTCACAAGATGCTAAAAAAAATAGCGAATTCAAATTTTTAGCCGTTAAAAAGTCTGGGCTTAAACCTTGTAAACCTCCTTTAAACGCTCGATTTGAGGCGGCCTACCAATAAGGATAAGTTTGGATTGTTTCTGGAGGACCATTTCCGGTTCTGGATTCACAATGTACTCACCATTAGGGGATTTGTATCCGATAATGGAACAGCCCGTTCGCTTGCGCAGATCAAGATCGCGAATGGCCATTTCTTTGCCATCGGGACAAATATTTTCAAAGGAAACTTGCTCTACATTGATACTGTCTTCTTCCCCAGAAACGGTCAGGTTATCTAGAAATTCAACCAAGTCTGGAACTACGACCAGCGAGGCCATATGATCGCCGCCGATCTTATCAGGCATGATCACATTATCCGCACCTGCTAATTTGAGTTTTTGATAACTGGTCTCTTCAGTAGCACGGCTTATTATGCGTAGTTTGGGATTGATCTGTCTAGCAGAAAGTACAATGAACAAATTGTCTGCATCGCTCGGCAAGGCGCAGATCACCGTTGCGGCGCGCTCAATTCCGGCTTGATATAAAACCTCATCTTCATCGGCATTACCATTGACGATCAAAATATCATCGTCTAAAAGGGCTCGCGCCACGATCTCCTCATCGATCTCTACAACCACAAATGGTCTGTTGTAGGCCTTGAGCTTTTGCACGGCCTGTCTTCCGTTTCTTCCGTACCCACAGACAATGACGTGTCTGTTCAATGATTCGATCTGCTTTTTCACTCTTTTCTGTCTAATGTTACCAATATTGCTCTTGCCCAAGAGGTATTCAGAGATGACCGTGATGGCATATCCAACAATAAAGATACTGGATAGGATCAATATTGAAGTGAATATCTTTTCACTTGGTCCAAGGGGTTGAACCTCCTGAAAGCCCACTGTAGTAATGGTGATGATGGTCATATAGACCGCATCGATCCAGCTGTAATCTGCATAAAACTTAAAGCCGAGAACTCCAGCCATAAACACAGCCAGCAAAAGGACCAAGGCAATGGCCATTTTGGATCTAAAGTACCTTCTGAATAAAGTAACTCTGGGCATTTACTGATTTAAATCTGATACAATCAAAGCCTGCTATAAATCAAAAACAGAGCTTCTCTTGGTGTAAATTAAGTCTTTTAATTTAAGCCAGAAAGCCAAGGTGAGATAAATAACGAAACCCGCACCGAGGGTTGCAAAACTCACATAGATAAAAAACAGTCGGACACTCTTAGCTCGCATCCCTAAGCGCTCCGCCAAACGCGAGGAAACATAGAATCCGCGTCGCTCAAAATAGTGCCTTAAATCATAAACCCATTTCATAGCTTTCTGCCTTAATACAAGATAAGAAAACCCCCGATTTTTAGGTCGAGGGTTTGTGTTTTTTCAGTCAGGAACTTATTCGATATAGCCCATTTTGCGCATCCAGTCGTCATTGAACATTTTGCCAACATAACGGCTGCCGTGATCGTGGAACAGCACCACAACAACATCGTCTTCATTGAATTCATCTTTGAGCTGCAACAGTCCTTTCATAGCCGCACCCGCAGAATTCCCTAAGAACATCCCTTCTATCTTGGCCAAGAGTTGGGTGTAAACGGCTGCGTCTTTATCAGTGACCTTAGTAAAGCCATCGATTACGTCAAAGTCTACATTCTCCGGCAAGATGTCCTCACCGATTCCTTCTGTGACATAAGGATAGATCTCTTTCTCGTCAAAGATCCCGGTCTCGTGGTATTTTTTGAATACACTTCCGTAGGTATCGATTCCCCAAACTTTTACATTCGAATTTTGTTCTTTCAAATATTTCCCCACTCCAGAGATGGTTCCACCAGTACCAACACCTACTACAAAATGAGTAACCTTACCGTCGGTTTGTTTCCAGATCTCAGGACCGGTGCTTTCGTAATGCGCTACCGCATTGCTCGGATTGTCGTATTGATTCACATACCAACTGTTTGGGGTTTCTTCTCCCAAACGCTTGGAAACAGAATAATAAGACCGTGGATCATCAGGAGCCACATCCGTAGGACAAACAATCACTTCTGCACCCATAGCTTTAAGCACATCTACTTTTTCTTTAGACTGCTTATCGGTAGTTACAAAAATGCTTTTATAACCTTTTACCACGGCTGCCAGTGCCAAGCCCATTCCCGTATTTCCAGAAGTACCCTCAATGATGGTTCCTCCCGGTTGGAGGCGTCCGTCGGCCTCAGCATCTTCTACCATTTTAAGAGCCATACGGTCTTTCACCGAATTTCCCGGATTGAAAGTTTCATACTTAGCGAGTACCAAACAAGGCAATTCTTTGGCCAGGTGATTGATCTTTACCAAGGGCGTATTCCCTATGGTTCCCAATATATTTTCTGCGTATTCCATCTGTGTGTTTAAGACAGTGCAAAGGTACAAAACCCCTCAGATTTTAAATCCCTTAGGTCTTGTTAATTCTAATAGGATTATTGAAAGCGGATGGCCTTGATCGGCGCAATTCGAGTGACAGTATAAGAAGCTCCCCAAAGCATCAGTAAACAAAGCGCAAGCGTTCCGGCATTGAGCGCTAAAATGTAAAATGCATTGAGATATACAGGCGCTTCTTTCATGTAGTAGATCTCTGGATCAGGGTATTCAAAAACACCAAATTGCCATTGAATTGCAATCAGTCCCAAACCGATCAAATTCCCCCAAAACAAGCCTCGCAGGATAATGTATCCCGCATTGTACAAGAAAACCTTTTGGATGCTCCAGTCAGAACTGCCCAAGGCCTTCAAGGTTCCTATCATTTGTGTGCGTTCTAAAATAAGCACCCACAAAGCAGTGATCATATTGATCCCAGCAATCACGATCATGATCCCAATAATGAGGTAAATATTAAAATCGAACAGGTCCAACCATTCAAAAATGGAGAAGTATTTTTCTCTAATGCTGATGGCGTTGAGTTCGGAATCGATATTTTCATAAACCGCTGCGCTGGTTTCAGACAACTTGTCAAAATCTTCCACAAAAACTTCAAAGCTTCCGATCTGATCCGGCTCCCATTTATTCAAGCGTTGAATGTGCCGAATATCAGCTACTAAGAATTGCTCATCAAACTCCTGAAAACCGCTGTTGTAAATTCCAACAAGATCAAAACCGCGTGTTCGCGTAGGACGCTCGCTGTCGTTATTGACAAAATAAGTGGCCACCTTATCTCCAACTTTGAGATCCAGTCGATTGGCCAGATATTCCGAGATGAGAATTTCTGCATTTAAATTACCGCTGTAATCCGGTAGACGCCCTTCTTTGAGGTACTGCTCAAAATGAGAGAAGTCGTAATCGGCATCTACCCCTTTGACCACAATACCTTCAAAGGTTTCTTCCGTACGGATCACCCCTCCTTTTAAAGCCGTGACCTGAATATCCTTAATGCCGGGAACTAAATTGAATTCCGGATAGAACTCTTGATTGATGCTGATGGGGATCTGAGAGTCAAAAGAAAAGTTGGTATCATAATTGGAGATGATGATATCCCCGTGAAAGGCAGAGACCTTTTCCTTGATCTTGCGTTGCAGCCCAATACCTGTAGCAATAGCAATAAGCATCACTATGGTGCCAATGGCAATAGCAGCTATGGCTATTTTTATAATTGGACCCGATACGCTACTTTTATGATCCTTGGAACGCGCAATGCGACGGGCTATAAAATATTCGAAATTCACTCCAGATCTATGACTGTTCTAAGTCTCAAAAATACGCTTTTATTCCTTCTAATTGTTATGTGTTCTTGCGGATCCAAATCGCAAGAATCTGAGGATTGCTGCCCGGAGGAAAACCCGAAGCCACAGATCACTCCAATCCCTGCAGCCAATAAAACCGAAGCCTATTTACCGCTACTTGAAGGCAAACGCGTGGCTGTAGTCGCCAATCAAACCAGCGGCATTAATGACGGTAAGCTATATTTGAGCCGTGTTACTGATACAGTCGCAGGAGATACCCTATTTAACAAGATAACTGTGCAGACCCATTTAGTGGACAGCTTACTTGCAAGAGGCGTTAATATTGTAAAAGTATTTGCTCCGGAACACGGTTTTAGAGGCCGAGCCGACGCGGGAGAAGCTGTTAAAGACGGCGTAGACACCAAAACAGGCTTAGCCTTGCTGTCCCTACACGGCAAACACAGAAAACCAATGCCCGAGCAATTGACGGATGTAGATATCATTGTTTTTGATATCCAAGATGTGGGCGTGCGTTTTTACACCTACATCTCTACCATGAGTTTGGTGATGGAAGCCGCAGCAGAAGCCGGCATTCCAATAATTGTTTTGGACCGACCCAATCCCAACGGACATTATATTGACGGCCCGACCATGCTTGCAGAACACACGAGCTTTTTGGGCATGCATAGCGTTCCGTTGGTGTACGGAATGACCATAGGCGAATACGCATTGATGGTTAATGGAGAAGGCTGGTTAAAAGACGGAATCAAAGCAGATTTAACGGTTATTCAAAACACCTATTACAACCACCGATCTAAATATGTGCTACCCGTGCGGCCGTCACCCAATTTGCCGAACGCCACAGCGGTAAATTTATATCCCAGTTTAGGCCTGCTAGAAGGCACCAACCTCAACGCGGGACGCGGAACCGATTATCAGTTTCAACTGCTAGGATCGCCTTATTTACCCAAAGAAAAATACACCTATCAGTATACGCCTCAACCCAATTTTGGATCCAAATACCCAAAACATCAAGATGCAGACTGCAATGGTCTTTTCTTAGGTCAGCAGCCTTATTTAAGCTTGGTGGATCTGCATTGGATCGTAGAAGCGTATCGCAATCACACCAAAAAAGACGAATTCTTCAATACAGCCAATTTCACTACTCACGCAGGTACTCCGCTATTGCAACAGCAAATTCAGCAAGGCTTAAGTGCTGAAGAAATCCGTGCCAGCTGGCAACCCGAGATCGAGGCCTTTAAAAAGATCCGCGCTAAATACTTGCTTTACGAAGAGTAATTCGGCAGGCGCTTTTTCATTTCCTCCACGATGTTATAAGCGGCCGGGCAAATGGCTACGTTCTTTAGCGTAAGATTAGAGATCTGCTGAAATTTTTTGCGATCCGTATGCGGAAACTCACGACAGGCCTTAGGGCGGTGGTCGTAAACGGAGCAATAGTTATCAGCTCCTAAAAAAGGACAGGGTACAGACTGCAAAACATAGTCGTTGTCTTCATCGATCCGTAGATAGGTTTCAATGAATTGCTGCTGCTTCATTTTAAAAAGCTTGGCCAAACGTTCAATGTCTTTATCGGTAAACAATGGGCCCGTGGTCTTGCAACAGTTGGCACACTCCAAACAATCGGTTCGCGTAAATTCATCGGCATGCAGCTCTTGCATCAAACTGTCCAACTGCTTGGGCGGACGCTTTTTGAGCTTGGCGAAGAACTTCTTGTTCGCTTTATGGTTAACTTTGGCTTTTTCTGCCAGCTGTTCGAGCTGCTTATTCATAGTTTCTGCGGATGCGTGTAACCGATCTCATGGGCCAGGCCATAAAAGACCACTTTGCGGGTAAAGATACAGAAGACCTCTGGAACGAGACCTCCATTAGTGAAAAGGATATTTTGCCGCTAAAGCATTTGTTTCGTGATTTTAATGATATGCCCTTAATTGAGCAAAAAGCCTTGGAACTGGCTCGTGGTAAAATTTTGGATGTTGGCTGCGGAGCTGGTTCGCACAGTTTATACCTTCAAAAGCAAGGTCGTGAAGTGACCGCTCTAGACATAAGCGCAGACAATATTGAAGTGGCCCAAGCCCGTGGCGTAAAACAAACACGTTGCGAATCCATCTACGATTTAGAGCACGAAAAGTTCGATACCTTATTATTGCTGATGAACGGCACGGGGCTCTTTGGACGCTTGGATCAAACCAAAAAAGCACTGGAACATTTACGCTCCTTATTGGCTCCAAACGGTCAAATCCTTGTAGACTCTAGTGACCTGCAATATATGTATGATTACGACGAGGCTGGAGTGTTGATGGTGCCTGAATATTTAAAATACTACGGAGAACTAGAGTGTGTATTGCACTATAAAGACCAACAATCTGAGCCTTACTATTGGTTGTATTTGGATCCAGAAACCTTTGGAATTTTAGCCCAATTAGCGGGTTTGCATTTTGAACTGATTGAAGAGGGAGAAAACTTCGACTATCTCGCTCGGCTTACTGCTGTTTAGGGGTAAAACCCATTCCCTTTAACTCATCTAAAGTGGCCAGATATAAATCTCGACTCCAAGATTCTGAGGCTGCAGAAATATTCTGAATCAGACTTTGTTGCACAGCAACCAGTTTTTGTCCAGTGGCAGAATTTATAAAAGTACTTTGATTGGCTTGCTGGGCCTCAGGTGAGCTGCTGTAGTGCATATAGAGGTTTTGAATGTCGGTCTCTTCAAAATAACTGCGGTAAACAGAAGCCAACATATTCAATATACCAGCGACCTGATCTTCTTTTTGGTCTTCCAGCTTTGACCAATGGGATTCTGGAACTCCCTGCCCGTCAAATTGGGTTTTAATCAATGCGATCATTTGATCATAGGCGCCCTCATATTGGCTTTGAGTTCCATTGATCTTTAAGTAATTCACGGTTTGCTCTTGGACCGAATCGGTCTGGGCAAGACTCGAAAAACAAAAACCACAAACAAGCGTTATAAAAATACAGCTCTCATAAGATTAAAAAAATGCTTTAATTTTGTACAAAGTACACATTCACGCTATGAAATGAGCACGAATACATTTAATTGCTGGAATAACTTCAGTTTCAATTAAATTTTTGGTGCGAAAGCAAAGCGGTTGATCGATGCAAATATTAATTATTTGATTCATTGACTGCACAAAGAAAAATATTAAATCCATGAAAATATTACGATATCTACCTTATTTGTTCCTTTTGTCCTTTGTGGTCCTTTCATCCTGTAAAAGTGACGATTCCTCGGGAGGCGATGATACAGAAGAACCTAACCCTAATGCTGGAAACCTATTAAGCGTAGGTGATTCTGCTGCCGACCTCTTAGGAGCAGCTAACTTTGATGCAGTAAATATTGAGTTGGTATTTATCGAAAACTTTAATCCTCGAGCAGAAACCGTGGAAAATCTGCGCATTTTTATTGAAGAACGCCTTAATAAACCTGGAGGCGTTAATATCATTGAACGTTCTATTGAACCCATTGGCATGCAGCCTTTCAGTACTGCAGAGATCGCAGAAATTGAGGATCAGGTAAGAACGGTATACAACCAAGGAACCACACTTGGTGTATTTATTTTCTTTACTGACGGGGCGAATATCAATGATACCCAGTTCAGCAAAACTTTAGGAACTGCTTACCGCAATACCTCTTTAGTGATCTATGAAGAGACCATCCGTGAATTCAGCGATGAAGCTGGAGAACCTGGACGGGTTGCTTTGGAAAGCACTACGCTAAATCACGAGTTTGCGCATTTATTGGGCTTGGTGAATCTCGGCACGCCTTTAACTTCAGATCACGAAGATCCCATCAATACCCGTCACTGTGTGGTGGAGGACTGCTTGATGTTCTTCCAAACAGAGATCCATGG
>NZ_JABSPU010000022.1:15349-36393 GCF_013214815.1 Gilvibacter sp. | reverse complement strand
TGCATCAAGTGGTCTTTCCAGCCTTGATCTATGGCCTTGTGGCGCTCTTGTGGATGCTCTGGGTTGGGGTCTTTAAAAAAGCTAAAACTAATGGGTAGAGGTCTGCGAATTGGGTTAATTGTATTGCTGTTCGGTGCTTTAGTTGCGCTGCGGATGTATGCTGCGGATTGGTTCTACGATCCTTTAGATACCTTCTTTAAGGGGCAATATCAAGGCCAAGCTTTGCCAACTTTGGCTATGGGTAAATTATTAGGAGTTATGGCCCTGCGCTTTTGGATTACTGGAGCGATCACCATAGCGATCATTCAACTTTGGTTTGTCAATTCTTCCAAAACCCGATTGACCTTTTGGATACTGCTTGCTGCCTTTTTACTATTCTTTATCAGCTTTTGGGTGTTAATTGCGTTAAAACAACCGCCACTAGAGGGGTTATTCTACATTAGACGTTTTCTGATCCAGCCCTTGCTTCTTATCTTGCTGATTCCCGCATTTTATTATGAAAACAACACCAAAGATGCGGAGGCTTAAAGTATATTTGTAGTATAAAATTCAACTGTATGCGAATCCCATCTTTTTTGATCCTAGCGTTCCTAATGATCTGCTTCACTGCTTGTAAAAATGAGACCAAACAGAATCCAGAGTCCGAGGCTGAATCCGCAGAAACTCAAACCACTGAGGCTGCAAAACCGAAATATGAAGCAGCCGCTACCACGGCTAAGTTTAAAGATCCAAAAGTTGGACCCATCTTTGACGCTTATATTGCTCTTAAGACCACCTTGGTGAATTCAGACGTAGCGGCAACTTCCAAAGCAGCAGACGCTTTATTGACGGCTTTTTCAAATATGGGCGTTGATGAAGAGACCTTTATGGCTGCTCAGTTTGTGATGGAATCCAAAGAGATCGCTGCCCAAAGAGAAGGTTTTAACCGTTTAACGCCAATTGTAGAGCAGTTGGTTATTGACAATATTGAAGGCGGTGCGGTCTACAAGCAATACTGCCCAATGGCCTTTAATAATACCGGCGCATATTGGTTGTCCAATAGCGAGGAGATCTATAATCCGTATTTTGGAGATATGATGCTGAACTGCGGACGCGTTTCTGATACTTTTGAAGCTGCAGCCGCGAACTAAACAAGCGCCAAAGATGAAAGTCCTAAAATCTATCACGCTCTTCTTTATAGCAATGCTTCTGGTTTCGTGTAATAATGAGATGGAAGCCGTTGTTGCTGTGCACGATGAGCTCATGCCAAAAATGAGCGATATATCCAGGCTACAAGAGCAGATTTCAGAAGCTATTCCGGACAGCCTAAGAACGGCGGATCAGCAAAAGGTACTTGATGATCTTGAATCAGCCAATACAGCCATGATGGATTGGATGCGTGCCTTTGGTGGTGCCTTTGATTTTGAAGAGATCAATAAAGGAAAGCCACTTACTGCTGCTAAAACAGACAGTCTAAAGAAATATGCGCAAAGCGTTGAAGCGCTTAAAGAGCAGATGCTCAGCGCTATAGAAAACGGTCAAACAGTCTTTGACGCGCTCAAACAAGAGTAGTTAAAGTATTGTTAGGTTTCCACCAATTTACTCAGTTTTTGTAATTTTGTAGTGTGCAAAGAGTAATTGCAACCATATTATCTGTTTTGATACTGCTGAGCAGTACCGGACTCACTTATGCTGAACACTACTGTGGGGAGCATAAAATGATGGGTGAGATCACCTTGGGTCATGCGGCTTTGAGCTGCGGTATGGTGATGCCAGCTTCTGATTGCGAGACCACAGCGCCTATCATGGATTGTTGTGATAACGAATACTTGCAGATCGAACTGGACGACGATTACGCCAAAGTAGCTTTTGACTTCGATTTTGAGTTGGACTATGTGTGGGTTGGCCCCGTTCTTTACTCGCATTTCCATTTTGAAGAAATTGCTCAAGCAACCTCTGGCTTGCCTTATTATAGGCCACCACCAGATGACACTCCTTTATTTATCCTCTACGAGATCTACCTCATTTGATGTATAGGCCTGCTTGCGCGGGCATTAACGAAGATCCATTGATCCATTGTTAAACGCTATACATTAAAAATGTCAACACAAATAATACACATACAAGGCATGACCTGCATGGGTTGTGTCAAAAACGTTAAAGACTCTTTGGAAGCCTTGCCAGAAGTCTCAAGCGCTACAGTTTCCCTCGATGATGGTACGGCCATATTGGAAGCTGCTCAGGCGCTTCCGCAGATGATGCTGCAGCAAGCTTTAGGAGATAAATACACCATTAACCCTAACTCAGAGGTAAAGCCGATAAAAGCATCAAAGCTCAAACAACTCAGACCGCTATTGATCATTTTTGCGGGTCTGTTAGTAGCTACCGCTTTATTGAATTATCAATCATTTTCCCTTAAGGAAGCTATGATGGACTTTATGGGGCTCTTCTTTTTAGTCTTCGGATTCTTTAAACTCCTCGACTTAAAAGGATTTCCTGAAATTTTTGCCATGTACGATCCCTTGGCCAAGGCGTTTCGACCTTATGGATGGGCCTATCCATTTATAGAACTGACATTGGGAACACTACTGCTATTTCAAATTGGGCTTGTACCTGTTTTTGTGACCACTTTAGTATTGCTAAGCATAACAACCGTTGGAATCTTACGGTCTATTTTGGACAAAAGAGAGATCCGTTGTGCCTGTTTAGGTACTTGGCTCAATCTGCCGATGACAGAGGCTACTTTGATTGAAAACGCGGTCATGATCATCATGGCGATTTATATGCTCACCCAAACAGTAGTACTATGAGAAAGTGGTTTTTAATTTTACTATTGACTCCACTCGGTCTATCTGGACAGCAGATGCTTACTGGACAGATCCTTGATGGTAGTGCTGATGGAGAAGTTGGCTTGGGAGGTGTCAACCTTATTTGGTTGGACACGCAAGTAGGCGCAGTTGCAGACTTTGACGGTAACTTTGAATTACCTTATAAGCCAGAATACAAGCAATTGGTGATCAGTTATGTGGGCTTTAAAGACGACACCTTGACCGTTTCTGGTCCTGGTAGAATTGTCCACACTTTGGAGCCAGACAGCAGCTTAGATGCTGTGACGGTCAGTGTGGAGAAAAAGGCCTCTTCTAGATCCTTTATTCAAGCACAAAATGTAGTTCTGGTGAGCAGTGATGAACTCCTCAAGGCGGCCTGTTGCAACCTGTCTGAGAGTTTTGAGACCAATCCGTCCATCGATGTAAACTTCTCCGATGCCGTAACAGGAACGCGTCAGATTAGAATGTTGGGGCTTACCAGTCCTTATATACTGATCACTACAGAGAATATTCCAGCAATTAGAGGGGCTGCCCAAACCTATGGTTTGAGCTTTATTCCAGGAACTTGGGTGGAGAGTATTCAGATCACCAAAGGTTCTGGAAGCGTGATCAACGGTTTTGAGAGCATTACCGGACAGATCAACGCAGAACTTCAAAAACCCACCACAGATGTTCCACTTTTCCTAAATCTCTATGGAAATTTAAGTGGACGCCTGGAAGGGAATTTCCACTGGAACCAAAAAGTGACTGATAAATGGTCAACGGGGCTTTATGTGCACGGTAATATCCGAAATCAAAAGAACGATCGCAACGATGATGGTTTTTTAGATATGCCTTTGCAGGAGCAGATCAACGTGATGAATCGTTGGCAATACACGGATACTGAAGAAGGCATAGTGAGCTTTATCAATGTTAGATTTTTGAATGACAGTAAACAAACTGGGCAAAAGGACTTTGACCCAAGTCGCGATAGGGGTACGACAAATCTATGGGGTTCTGAGATCGACACCCAGCGTTTTGATGTCTCTGGAAAGCTTGGTTTTGTCAACACAGAACTGCCTTGGCGCAGTTTGGGAATCCAAGGAGCCTTTAGCTATCACAAGCAAGAATCCTACTTTGGTTTGCGTAATTATGATATCACTCATCAGAGTTTTTACGGAAATGTGATCTACAATTCCATCATCAGTGATTCCAGACACAAGATCAAAACCGGGATCGGCTTTACTCATGATGCTTATGACGAACTGGTTGAGGGCACTAATTTTGATCGTATTGAAAACTCTGTTGGAGGATTCTTTGAGTACGCCTTTGACAATTTAGATGCGCTTACTTTGACCGCTGGATTGCGGGTAGACAATCACAACCGATTCGGCTTTTTTGTCACGCCGCGATTGCATGCCCGTTATGAGGTCTGGAACAAAGGAGTGTTCAGAATTTCTGCAGGTCGCGGAATCCGATCAGCCAATATCTTTACAGAGAATCAACAGCTGTTTGCTACCAACCGAACCATTGCCATTAATGATGAGGGCGGAAGCATTTACGGCTTGGACCCGGAGATTGCCTGGAACTGTGGCGTATCCTTTTTACAAGGCTTTGAGCTCTTTGGGCGTAAAGCGGATATTGCTTTGGACTTTTATCGAACCGATTTTGAGAACCAAGTAGTGGTAGATTGGGAGACCCCAACGGCCATTCGTTTTTACAATTTAGAGGGCAGTAGTTTTGCCAATAGTTTTCAGTTTGAGTTTAACTATGAATTGGTAGATAATCTGGATTTCAGATCGGCCTATAAATTCTATGATGTGCAGATCGATTATGATTCCGGAAGATTGGAACGTCCTTTAACGCCTAGAAATCGAATCTTTGCCAATCTGGGTTATGAGATCAACAAGGCAGATGAAAGCCCTTCTTGGAAGTTTGATTTGACCTATAATTGGTTGGATCAGGCGCGTTTTGCGAATACCTCGCAGAATCCTGTTGAGTTCAAACGTCCGGAGCGTTCTCCCTCTATTGGAACTCTTAACGGGCAGATAACCAAGGTGTTTTCTAAGTCTTTTGAAGTATATTTGGGAGGCGAAAACATAACGGATCAGCGCCAAACAGATCCTGTGATCAGTGCGGAGAATCCCTTTGGAGATAATTTTGATACCACTTTTCTTTACGGCCCGATTTTTGGAAGAATGGTATACGCGGGCTTACGCTTAAAAATGAATTAAATGAAGAAGTTATTAATTGTATTAGCAATAATGAGTGCTGGATTGACCTACGCTCAAAACAAGAACGCCAAAGCGAACATTGAAATTGACGGAGTCTGCGGCATGTGCAAAATGCGCATTGAAAAGGCTGCAGTAGAAACCATCGGAGTGAAAAGAGCTGTTTGGAATGTGGAAACCCATGAGTTAAGCCTGATCTTCAATGAGAAGAAAATCTCTCTCGATGCTATTGAAAAGAACATTGCTGCGGTGGGCCATGATACTCCCAATCACAAAGCGCCGGATGATGCGTATGATGCGATAGCCATGTGTTGTAAGTATCGCGATCCAGCTGTGGTTGAGGATCATAAGAATATGAAAGGCAAACACGGCGGCGGACGCTAAATTCGACTTATGAAATTGACCAAACGCGTACTCTTATATGCAATGACCATAGTGGTCACTATAGGAGCTTTTATATGGAATAACCGAGTAGAGCAGTGGATGGCGACTCAAGACGATCCTGAAATGGTGGTTAGAACCGATCTGTTGGTACTATACCCTTTGGTACTCACCTTGATCGCCATTAGCGCCTATTCGCTATATAAAGATTACAAGCAGCGCAACACTTAATTTGTGCCGCTTAAATTGAGCAAATGGGTGGTGCTAAAAGCTCTGCCCATTTGGTCAATACCTTCTATCAATATTTTCACATTATCCTTTTCTGGGTTGGCGAAACTCAGCCCAATGTTTCCAGCCAGATCAACTTCTGCTTGAGGAATCCAATGATAACAACCGTAGGCTTTAAAACTCGCTGCAGTATACTGGTATTTCGGGGTGTAAAACTCTTTGGACGAGGCATAACCTTTTTCTAGTGTAAAGGTTTTAGCTGTTTTGATCTGATTGCGTGTTTGCCACTCTCTGTTGGTAAATACAATGAAGGTATGGACCTTCCCAATACGATCCGTGTAGATCTCATCAACATCTTGAAGTGAGAGCATTTCACCGATCGTTAAAGGATCATATGGAACACCATCAACAATAACAGAGGGACGTATGAAGTTGCTGCCTCTTCCGTTGGGGTTCATGACCCATTTACCAAAAACTGGCGCCGGGTTGTTCTCTAAGAACACCGAATAGTAGCCGTAGGTGCCCATAAAGACCTTTAAATTTCCATAGGACCTTTCAGAAGGGGTCATTTTTCGGCCTTCCCAGCCTTTAAAATAGCTTTCGTATTTCAAAGTGGGTTTCTGCACCACAACGACTTCATCGAGTTGCTCCGCATTAGCGTCAAAACCAAAATTGCTAAAGCTGTCATCCAGCTCACGTTTGGCAAAGGGATTAGCTGTTTCTAATTGAAAATTAGATTTTAAGTCCTTAGAGGTTGGTGCCAAGCTAAAAAAGAACTGGCATTGTACAGGGAGGCCTTCTTTGTCAATGGCCGCCAACTCAAAGGTTGTCCCTGTGGTGCCTTTGATCTCACTGATCTCAAAATCTCCGTTTTTATCAATGTCTACGTACTGAATCTCCTTGTTTACGTTGGAGTAGTACAGCAGCTGATCGGGCACATCTTCAGGATCATTTGCCCTTACATAGCCTTTTAATTTGATCCCAGGGCCATCAAAATAATAATCGTCTTTCGCGGCATTATCTGTAGCCGCGAATACATGACGCCATTTGTATTTGCTCCATCCTTGGTTGAGCATAAGTAGATCTAAGGCGTAGTGTTTTCTGCTGTTGAAATTGGTGAAATAGGCATTCCCATCTTCAATAAAACCATTGATATAAGGTTTCAGGTTTTTAGATACCAGAATGTTGGGAGAGTCCTGAAGCGCCAAGGACTGATCTGAAACGACGGTGATACTCGCAGTTTTGACTTTGATAGAGTCGTCTAATCTGATCTGCAATTTACCAATGACCGTGTCTTGGTCAAATCGATTGATGTTCGCCTGTATCTTACTGCTCACAAGGGCTTCTGGTTTGTAGATCAACCGTTCCAATACAGGCTGATTGTCCGCGGTAAAAAGCGTGAAGGTATTGACTCCATCAAATAGCTTTTTTGCTGGAAAAACTAGGGTCAATTCTGTATAGCCAGATTCAAATTCAACGGGGTATTCTCTAAAGCTCTCTCCATTATGGATATAGAGTTTATAGGCTTTATCATTGACCAAATTCAAGGATTGTTCGTTGGTGTATACCGTCAACTGAACGCTGGAATTTGAAAAGTTCTGTTGCAGATGCATCCCAATCCCGGTTCTATCGGCTTTGGGTAAATCTTGCTTTATGGTTTGATCTTTATAGGTGAATTGAAGGCTGTATTGCTGGTCAATTTCTGGGTTGAATACAAATTTGCCCATTCCAACGGTATTGGTCCTTAAGCCCGTCTGCAAGACCTGACCGCTTGCATCTACTAGAGAAATGTCTCTAACAGCGACTCCCAAGCCTGTCGGATTTATGATCTTGATTCCATAAGTATTGTTGGCGTTGGTAAGCGCGTGCCCGCCTTCTGGCAAGATCTGAACGTCCAAGGCTTGACTTTGAGTAATATCTGATGTAGTCTCTTCGGATGGGTTCAACAAGGCAATGGGAGCCATGAACGAATTGTCCTCCGAGTAACCGTTCATTCTAGAGGTGAACGCTTTGATATACAACAATTGGCCTTCCTGTTTTTGATCGATCAAAATGGATCCGTGCGCCCGGCCGTCCTTAGTCACTGTTAGTATACTGCTGAGCTCTTGCCCTTGCTGATCGTAAAGGATCACATTTAAGTTGGCGTCGTTGATGCTGAGCGAACCATCACTGATCTCAAAGAGGTAGGCGGAAAACCAAATGGTTTCTCCTGGGAAGTACAGGTTCTTGTTTAGATGCAGATGAATATTTTGCCGCTCTGCTAAATAGTTTTGTAAGGCTCCTGATATTGCCGTTTGGCTGTCTTGGGTCTGTCCGAAGTTTAATAAGGTACAGAGTAGTAATGCTAGTAAAGTAAAGTTTCTCATCCCCCGAAGTTTTATTTTAAAGATACGATTCGGTTCGCGCTTAAGGCGTAAAACTTTATAAAAGCTAACTCGATTTGGCTGAATTTTAAGAAGTTGCTAAGACTTAATCAATTCCATCAACCTCTATTTGTTGTGTAATTCCGAAAGGATTGCCTGCTGCGTCAAATCCATTTACAAGTAAGAGTACATCCTGTCTTTCAGGATTGATGAATTGGAATTCAATACTGCCGTCGGCTTTTGGAAATAACTGAGGATACCATCCTAAGGTCCCTAGAGATTTAAAACTGTCTGACTTGTAATCATAAAGCGGTTGGTAGTACTCCTTAGTTGGACTGAGTCCTTTTTCCGTAAGCGTAAAACTCTTGGCGGTGCTCTTTTCTTTGGCTGCCAGACTAAAGTCTTCTTCTAGAAAGACCATGAAAATATGAATCCTATTGGCCAATACATTGTTTACACTACGCTCTGGGCGTTTCACATAGATCTCTGCAACGTCTTGCATGCTAATGGCATCCATGGCAAAGCCTACAGGGTAGCCTTGACCATTGATGATCACCACTGGAGAAACTTCCACAAAACCTCCTTTTGGAGTCGTGGTGAGGTTGACCATGCCACCGCCTTTGCGGTAATAGCCATAGGTGCCAATAAAATTCCCCAAATTACCCCGTGATTTCTCACTGTTATCAATTACCCAGGCGTCCCAACCGCGAAAGAATTGTTCGTATTTAAGTTTTTTGGCGGTGATCACCACCTCGTCGAGTCGTTCCGCTTCTGGGTCAAATCCTGAATAATAGAGGTCGCTGTTGGCGTTGTATTTAATAAAAGGATTGAGGGTTGTTATTCCGAATGGATTTTTGAGGTCCAGTTCATTGGGCGACAGCGTATAGAAAAATTGACAATCCAATGGCTTGCCTGCGCTGTCCATAGCGGCTAATTCAAAAGTGGTTCCGCGAACTGCCTTAATATTATTGACTTCAAATTTGCCGTCGGCATCAATGGGAACGTATTGTACTTCCTCATTTTCTTTAGAATAGAACAGCAGTTGCTCAGCTTGTGTGCCTTCTGGAGCCCTAAGATATCCTTTTAGGCTAATGCCAGGACCGTTGTAGTAATAATCGGTTTCTGGGGTCTGATTAAAGATATTGCGCCATTGGTATTTGCTCCAGCCTTGATTGAGTAAGACAAGATCTAAGGCATACCATTTCTGCGCAGATGGTTTCGAGAAGTAATAATTGGGTTGCTCCAAATGTCCTTTGATATAAGGTAGCACCAAACTTGAGGCATGGATGTTGGGTAATTGCTGAGCAGCTAAAGTTTCTGCAGGAAGTACAGAAATACTGGTTTGCGTCCAATGCTCTGTTTTTGCTGATTTTAGTTTAAGTGTCAGTTTGGTAGAATCCAAAAGATGTTGGCTCTCGCTGATGAGTTCTGGTAAGGCCTTAAAACTTCCGCTGTTAAAAATTAGTCGCTCTAAGAGTGGCTCGTTTGTGGAGTTAAAGAGGGTTATCGTATTGACCCCAGGATAGAGCTTTTGCTTGGGAATGGTGAGCTTGAGCTCGTTATAACCCTTTTCAAACTTCACAAAGTAAATTTTACTTTGGCTGGCTTTGTGAACCACCAGTTTGAGGCTGTCATTTTGAATAAAGGGCAAAGATTGCTCATTAGTGTAAACTCGAGCCTGCAAGTCACCGCGAACATAGTTTTGATCAATCCGCATTCCAATACCTCTGGCTAAGGCTTCAGGAAGGGCTTTTTCTACAAGCACTCCCTTATAATTGAACTGCAGTTGATAGGTCTGGTTTGTTCGAGGTGTAAAGACAAACTTGGCCATGCCGAAGGCATTGGTTTGTAGGTCTTTCAGCAGCGTATTGCCTTGAGTATCTGTAATCGCTATCCCATTAACACGAACCCCTAAACCTCGCGCGTCGAGGATCTTTATTCCATAATTGTTGGCCACTTCCACTAACGGGTATCCCCCTTCTGGCAAGATTTGAATATCTAAAGCACTTGAAGTTTCAGCATCACCAGCGGCCGCTTCGTTGCCCATCAATTCTACGGTGGCTAAAAAGGAATCATCCTCATAGTAGCCATTCATTTGCGCCGTATAAGCTTTGAGGTACAAGACGCTTCCCGTTTGTTTAGGACTGATCAAGAATTCTCCATGAGCTTGTCCATTCTGAGTGATCAAAAGGGTAGTGGCTAGGGTTTCGCCCTTTTCATCCAGCAATACCACGTGTAAATTGGAGTCCTCTTGACTGATCTGTCCGCTGGCCAGATCAAACAGGTAGGCAGAGAACCAAATAGACTCGCCTGTGAAATAGCGGTCTTTATTAAGGTGGAGGTGAATGGCTTTTCTGGCGTCCAAATAGGTGCTTAATCCTTGAGCAATAGGATCAGCTTGTTCCTCTTTTTGTGCCTGTGCGCTGAGGAAAAAAATGAGCAATGTGAATGTAAGTAGCTTTCTCATAGCATTTTATTACAAGATACAACCCGCAGCTCTTTCCAGACGTAAAACTTTATAAAAGCTAACTCGATTTTTATCATTCAGCTTCAATTCCATCCGCAGTAAAACAAAAAAAGCGCCTCCAAATGGAGACGCTTTTTAAAATTTTCGATGTGATTCGCTTACATCATACCTGGCATTCCGCCACCGCCCATTGGAGGCATAGCTGGAGCATCTTCTTTGATGTCTACCAAGGCACATTCTGTAGTAAGGATCATTCCGGCCACAGAAGAAGCGTTCTCTAAAGCGATACGCGTTACCTTCTTAGGATCAATGATTCCTTCTTTTAGCATGTCCACATAAGTGTCATTCTTGGCATTGTAACCAAAGGCTTTTTTGCCTTCCATTACTTTGCTTACAACTACAGAACCTTCACCACCTGCATTCTCAACGATCTGACGCAAGGGCTCTTCAATAGCGCGAGCGATGATCTGAATACCTGTAGTTTCATCTAAGTTCTCTGTGGTAAGCTTGTCCAATACTTTCTTAGCTCGTACCAAGGCTACACCCCCTCCGGCAACGATTCCTTCTTCTACCGCTGCGCGCGTAGCGTGAAGTGCATCGTCCACACGATCTTTCTTTTCTTTCATTTCAACCTCAGAGGCAGCTCCTACATAAAGTACCGCTACACCACCAGCCAATTTGGCCAATCGCTCTTGAAGTTTCTCACGGTCGTAATCACTTGTGGTAGTTTCGATCTGAGATTTGATCTGATTCACACGTGCTTTGATGTCTGCTTTCTTACCAGCACCATTCACGATGGTTGTGTTGTCCTTGTCAATAGTTACGGTCTCTGCAGTACCTAACATATCGATAGTCGCGTTCTCAAGAGTGAATCCGCGCTCTTCAGAGATCACGGTTCCTCCAGTTAGGATAGCGATATCTTCTAGCATAGCTTTTCTGCGGTCTCCGAAACCTGGAGCTTTAACAGCAGCGATCTTCAAAGATCCGCGCAATTTGTTCACTACTAGAGTTGCTAGTGCTTCTCCATCAACATCTTCTGCGATGATCAATAGCGTGCGGCTCTGTTGTGCGATAGGCTCTAGCACAGGAAGTAGATCCTTCATAGAAGAGATCTTCTTGTCGCAAAGCAAGATCATTGGGTTTTCCAACTCAGCGTTCATCTTGGCGCTGTTGGTCACAAAGTATGGAGAAAGGTATCCGCGGTCAAATTGCATACCTTCTACAACGTCCACATAAGTTTCTGTTCCTTTGGCTTCCTCAACAGTGATCACGCCTTCTTTACCTACTTTTCCAAATGCCTCAGCGATCAATTCTCCAATTACAGGGTCGTTATTGGCAGAGATCGACGCCACTTGCATGATCTTCTCGCTAGAGCTTCCCACTTTGGTAGATTGCTTCTCAAGATCGGCGGTCAAAGCCTCAACAGCTTTGTCAATTCCGCGTTTAAGATCCATTGGATTTGCACCAGCGGCTACGTTCTTAAGACCTTCTTTTACGATAGCTTGAGCCAGAACTGTTGCGGTAGTGGTACCGTCACCAGCTAGGTCATTGGTTTTAGAGGCAACCTCTTTTACCATTTGAGCTCCCATGTTCTCAAGAGCATCTTCCAATTCAACTTCTTTAGCTACAGTTACTCCATCTTTAGTGACTTGTGGAGCGCCAAAGGATTTGCTGATGATCACATTACGACCTTTTGGTCCTAAGGTAACCTTCACTGCATTGGCTAGCGCGTCAACACCACGCTTGATGCTGTCTCTTGCTTCAATATCAAATTTTATATCTTTTGCCATTGTCTTGGTTCTTTAGATTATTGTGGATTAGATAATTGCTAAAATGTCGTCCTCACGCATGATCAAATAATCACGGCCGTCCAACTTGAGTTCACTACCTGAATACTTTCCGTAAAGTACAGTATCACCAACTTTTACAGTCATATCGTGATCTTTTTTGCCTTTACCAACAGCAACTACTTTTCCTTGCTGTGGCTTTTCTTTGGCAGAATCAGGAATGTAGATACCCGATGCAGTTTTGGTCTCGGCCTCTTGTGGTTCAATCAAAACCCGGTCAGCCAGGGGTTGAATATTTAAGCCCATATCTATATGTGTTTTTTTGGTTTAATAAAAATTACGCTTGCCTTAAGGCAGAAATTGTGCCATTGGAATTCTCCCTGACACAATGCAAAAAAAAATGCCAGCTTGTCATAAAAGCTGGCATTTCAATATTGTTGTTCAGAGTTTACTGCTCATCTGTCTGCACTGGAGACCCGTCTGTGGCAGGAAGCTCTGTTTGTGCAGGTGCATCTCCATCAATCGCTTTAGACTCTCCCAATCCACCGCCACCGGCAATTGGAATGTTAGAAAGCAGGATCAATGCTAAAAGCAGTACAGCCAAAGTCCAAGTACTCTTGTCAAGGAAGTCTCCGGTCTTTTTTACACCACCGATCTGCTGACCGCCTCCGCCTCCGAAAGTTGAAGAAAGTCCGCCACCTTTTGGGTTCTGTACCATTACTACAACTACGAGTAGGAATGCAATTAAGATGATCAGGATCAGAAATATATTAAACGCTGTCATTGTCTTTTGAGTTTTGGGCCATTATTTTCTTTATCGCCCGAATTTGGTCTGCAAAGAAACCACTTTTTTCGGGATTTTTCAAACTTAAAATTTTGTAAGCTTGAATGGCTTTTTTATAGTTTTTCTGTTGGAGGTAAACCTTGGCTAAAGTCTCCGTCATCAAGGCGTCAGAAGACTTTGTGAAAGGTTTTGCTAAATTCTTTGAGGAACGCGCTTCTTCCTGCGGATCGATCTTTGGGCTGCTGCTCAAAAAGGCATCGATGAGTTTAAAGCGTTCTTCTTTAGGATCATGGGTGGTAGCCGCCGGTAATTCTTCTTCGCGTTCCACGGGTTCCACTTGAGAGAGTTGCAGCCAAATCGCAAAGGAGTGTTTGTCTTCCTTTTTGAATTCCAAAGGCTGGTCTTCAACCTTTTCTAGAGGCTCAGGAGTATCGATCTTTAAAAACAGGTCGGGGTCTAAAACCGCTTTGGCCTTTTTGAGTTCGGTTTTGAGTTTTTGTTCGAGCTCATGCGGTGAAGCGCTGACCACCTCGGCATCTACCAATTCAATCTCGTTCAAATTGGTGTGTTGATGCTTGATCTTATGGGCAACCTCATCTTGCTTAAATACCTCAGAGGTGATGTAGTCAAACAAAATAGAACGATCCGCTGTATGGGCGGCAGTGCGTTTTAAGGCATCGTTGTATTTGTAGCTACCGCTGTTCTTTAAGGCTTTGAGTTGAAGAGCACGTGCGGCTTGAAAATACGGTAAGTCCTGCAATAACTCGTCGAGTTGCTGCTGATGCGCTGCTGTGACTTCTGAAGGTCGCTGGGTGAGGTATGTAAATTCCTGTGTATTCAAATTACCAACGCGCCAAGGTAGCGTTAAAAATATCTTGAGTCAAACGTAGATAGATCTCATCGATCACATCGTCGCGTCTCGACCCGGTTAGGTTTGCATCTCCGTCAAAGTCAAAATAGAAACTAAAACGTTGCTGCAGGTCTTTCGTATCGTCCAATTTATTGTAAAAACGCACTTGTACAGAAATGGTCAAACGGTTTTGTGCCGCCGTATTCTGGGATGTAGCTGTAATTGGCGCGATGTAGTACTGTACAATCTCACCTTCATAGGTCAGATCGGCATTGGAGGTAACCAATTCCAAACTCGTTTGGTTTACAATAAGGTCTTGCAGGTCATTGGTGAACTTCAAATCAATTCCCGGTTCAATAATGGCCGCCTGATTCTGGAAGAAATTCACCTGAAAGGTTTTGGCGTTTCCAACATCCGCCCCCGTAAAGGAGTAGTATTTACAGCTGTTGAAACTCAGACTAATTGCTAAAAGCAATACCCATTGAACTATCCGCATCTTATAAATTGTATTGTTTGATTTTACGGTAGAGGGTACGCTCAGAGATTCCCAATTCTTCTGCGGCCGCCTTGCGTTTACCGTTGTATTTCTCTAATGATTTTTTGATCAGTTCCAGCTCCTTTTCCTGAAGGGAGAGGGTCTCTTCTTCCTGAATTTCCTCGGCAAAGTGGTATTTGTCTTCCACGTTGGTAACCGCAGGAGTGTCGTTGTAACCAATAACCTCTACGTCACTTGGAACAATGAGTTCGCGTCTTGCAGGAACAGCTTCCGCAAAGGATTCTTCGGGCTCATCTTCTGAATAGATCTTGTTGATCAGTCCAGAATGTTCGCGTTGTACTGTTTCTGAGTCGTCATTGCGCAAGAGCTCTAAGGTCAATTTTTTTAGGTCATTGACGTCGCGCTGCATATCAAAAAGTACTTTATAGAGGATCTCGCGTTCTGAGGCGAAATCACTTTCTGACTTTTTAGTATTGATCACCGCAGGCAGATTGCTGCCCACATCCGGCAAATAACTCTTAAGCGTGTCATAACTGATCACACGATCCTGCTCCAATACTGAGATCTGTTCCGCAATATTTCTCAACTGACGGATGTTCCCACCCCAGCGATATTTTAAGAGCAATTGCGTAGCATGCTCATCCAAGCGGATGGTCGGCATTTTGTATTTCTGAGCAAAGTCCGTAGCAAACTTTCTAAAGAGCAAATGAATGTCCTCTGAGCGTTCGCGCAAGGGAGGCAAGCCGATCTCCACCGTGCTTAAGCGGTAATAGAGGTCTTCTCTGAACTTGCCTTTGGCAATGGCGTCAGACATGTCCACATTGGTTGCTGCAACTATGCGAACGTCGGTCTTTTGGGTTTTTGAGGAACCTACTTTTAAGAACTCTCCGTTTTCTAAGACACGCAGCAGGCGCACTTGGGTAGGCAGTGGCAATTCTCCAACTTCATCCAAGAAGATAGTTCCACCGTCAGCCACTTCAAAATAACCGCTACGAGTAGCCGTAGCTCCGGTAAAGGCTCCTTTTTCGTGCCCAAAAAGTTCGGAGTCTATAGTTCCCTCTGGGATCGCTCCGCAGTTCACAGCAATGTATTTACCGTGCTTTCTGTGGGAGAGGGAATGTATGATTTTTGGAATACTCTCTTTACCAACACCACTTTCTCCTGTCACCAATACCGATATGTCGGTAGGGGCCACCTGAATGGCCTTTTCAATGGCGCGGTTGAGCTTGGCATCGTTACCGATGATCCCAAATCGCTGTTTTGTGGCTTGTATTGATTCCATAATAATTCCCATGAAAATGGGAAACTTTTAATTATTAGTTCTCTATTGATTCTCGCTATACCCAACAGCCTCGCCTAAAAGCGTGGTGCTGGTACAGTCGTTGATCTTTACCATTACAAAATCCCCAACCTTGTAGTCTTCTTTTGGGAATACGGCAACGGTGTTTTGCGAGGTGCGACCGCTCCAATGAGCATCGCTTCTGCGAGATTTCTTTTCAATTAGGATCTCCACAGTTTTACCCACAAAGTTCTTGGTCCGGTAGGCCGAATGTTTTTGCTGCATATCAATGATCTCCGTCAAGCGGCGTTTTTTAACCGCTTCGGGGATGTCGTCCTCCATTTTACGTGCAGCCATAGTGCCTGGGCGTTCTGAGTAGATGAACATAAAGCCAAAGTCGTATTTGACGTATTCCATCAGACTCAAGGTATCTTGGTGATCTTCTTCAGTCTCCGTAGGGAAACCTGCGATCATGTCTTGAGAGATTCCACAATCGGGAATGATCTCACGAACCTTATCTATAAGCGCCATATACTCTTCACGAGTATGTTGACGGTTCATTTCCTTTAATATTCTGGTGCTTCCGCTTTGTACCGGTAGGTGAATATAATTACAGATGTTGCGGTGTGCCGCCATGGCGTGGAGCACATCTTCTGTCATATCCTGTGGATTGGAAGTAGAGAAGCGAATGCGCAATTTAGGTTGTGCCGTCGCCACCATTCTTAGGAGTTTAGCAAAATCTGTCGCAGTGGCCTGTTGCATGGGACTGGCCTTTTTGAAATCCTTTTTCAATCCACCGCCATACCAAAGGTAACTGTCTACGTTCTGCCCTAAGAGGGTGATTTCTTTATAGCCTTTGGCCGCAAGATCATTGACCTCGTCTAAAATACTTTTAGGGTCTCTACTGCGTTCGCGTCCGCGGGTAAATGGCACCACACAGAAGGTACACATATTGTCACAGCCTCGGGTAATACTCACAAAGGCAGTAACTCCGTTTCCTCCTAAGCGAACGGGTGTAATGTCTCCATAGGTCTCCTCTTTGGAAAGGATAACGTTTACCGCTTCGCGACCGTCATCAACCTCTGCAATAAGGTTAGGCAGGTCTTTATAAGCGTCGGGTCCAACCACCAGGTCCACAATTTTCTCTTCTTCTAAGAATTTGCTTTTCAGGCGTTCGGCCATACAGCCCAAAACACCAACCTTCATGCCTGGGTTGATCTTTTTCACTGCGTTGTATTTCTCCAAGCGCTTGCGAACCGTTTGTTCCGCTTTGTCTCTAATACTGCAAGTGTTGACCAAGACCAGATCAGCGTCTTCTAGGTTCTGAGTGGTGTTGAATCCTTCTTTGGCAAGTATTGAAGCCACGATCTCACTATCACTAAAATTCATTTGACAACCGTAGCTTTCAATGAATAATTTACGCGAGTTAGAGGCAGTGCCTTCAGTCATTAGGGTAGTTCCCTGCTTGTTTTCGTCTATGATCTTCTCCATAATTGGGTACGGCCCTTTTGGGTATCAATTAGTGTGCAAAGATAGGATTTAATCCAAATTATGACAAAGTGTCAGGGTGCTAATTCCATCATAAATAATCATAAATCAAACGCAACGTTTTAACAATAAGTGCGTCTAGAAATAAAATTGATTGCTAAACAAACACCACTTAATGAAAAAGTTACTTTTAATTTTTGTTCTTGCAGCGCTGTGGAGCTGCTCTGACGATACCTATACAGAAGAGGTGCTTATTGCCACTCCTTTAACCACTACTATTGCAGATTTTAGAGCCAGCGTAGGTCCTGGATCCGTTCAGCAGATCTCAGAATCTGGTAAGATCTATGCGTACCAAGAATACGTATTGGTCAACGATAAATACAAAGGGATCCATATTATTGACAACAGTGACCCAGCCAATCCTTCAAAGATCGGTTTTATCAATGTTCCAGGGAATGTAGACATGGCTGTTAAGAATGATATACTATATGTAGATAGTTGGCTAGATCTCTATGTTTTTGACTTTACCGATCCAGCAAACCCTACCTTAATTAATAGACTAGAAGAAGTGCTTCCCAAGCGCACGCCGGATTTTGAAGGCAATATCTGGGAAGTTAACTATGATGAATTCGATCCAGAAACAGAAGTGATCGTGGGTTGGGATTACCGCACAGAGCTGCGTCAATTTGAACGCAATGATGATTTTGTTTTGGAATCTGCTAACGACAGTGGTGGAGCAACAGGCACAGGAGGATCGTTAGCGCGTTTCAATATTACTGGAGATTATCTATACGTGGTAGATTCCTTTAGAATCTTCTCTTTTGATATCAGCAACTTGGACAATCCGCAGCTCAGAGGAGAGACCTCAGTAGATGCTGGTGTGGAAACCATCTTTAGTGATGGAGATTACCTATATATAGGTAGCCCAATAGGAATGTTCATTTATGGATTGAGCAATCCTGGAGATCCTTTATACCTTTCTCAAGTAACACACATCACTGGTTGTGACCCTGTAGTGGTACAAGGCGATATTGCTTATGTAACTGTTCGTGGAGGTGGCTGGTGTGGACAGCCAGACAGTTTGTTGGATGTGGTTGACGTGACGGATCGTTCCAATCCATTCATATTAAAATCAGAAACCATGAACGAACCTTACGGTCTCGGTGTGAAAGGAGATCGTCTTTACGTAAGTGACGGAAGCTATGGTTTAGCGGTATATGATATCAGTGATCCGCTAGAGGCTTCTCGTATCATTACCTATAACGATTTAGAAATTTTTGATGTTATTCCTATGGAACAATGGATCATTATGATTGGGAATAATACCTTATATAATTATGAATACACCGATGAAGGAATCGGTCTTATAGCAAGTTTTAGTTTAAATTAAGTTCGCTTTAAATTCCTTCTAAAAGCCCTGTTTTACACGGGGCTTTTTTAATGCGGAAATACGGGTAAAAAAAATTTGCGCTACTTTTGTAGCCCAAATAAAAAGATATATGGCGAAGAATTTGGTTATTGTGGAGTCTCCTGCAAAGGCCAAAACGATTGAGAAGTTTCTTGGAAAAGAGTACAAGGTTGCTTCGAGTTTTGGACACATTGTGGACCTTCCGTCCAAGGAGTTAGGAGTAGATGTTGAGGGCGATTTTAAGCCGAAATACGTTGTTCCATCAGACAAGAAGAAACTGGTCAAGGAGCTGAAAGATATGGCTGCCAAGGCAGAGATCGTATGGCTGGCTAGTGATGAGGATCGAGAGGGAGAGGCCATTGCTTGGCACTTGTTTGAATCTTTAGGACTTACAGAGGACAAGACCAAGCGTATCGTATTTCACGAGATCACCAAATCTGCCATTCTAAAGGCAATTGCCAATCCACGTTCCATTGATTACAACTTAGTAAACGCACAACAAGCGCGTCGCGTCTTGGACCGTTTGGTGGGTTATGAGATCTCACCGGTACTTTGGAGAAAAGTAAAAGGCGGACTCTCTGCAGGACGTGTACAATCTGTTTCTGTAAGACTCATTGTAGAGCGCGAACGTGAGATCATGGATTTCAATCCAGTGGCTTCTTATCGTGTGGATGCAATGTTTGAAACTGCGGACGGTAAAAGTGTAAAAGCCAAGTTACCACAGAACTTTGACAGTTCAGAAGCGGCAAACGCCTTTTTGCAAAAGAATCTCAATGCAGATTTCTCGATTGCCAGCTTGACCAAAAAGCCAGCGAAGAAATCTCCAGCGGCTCCCTTTACCACATCGACCTTGCAACAGGAGGCTTCGCGTAAGTTGTATTTCTCAGTGAGTAAAACGATGACCTTAGCCCAACGCTTGTATGAGGCGGGACTCATTACTTATATGAGAACGGACAGTGTGAACCTTTCTGAGGAAGCCAAGTCCGCAGCACAACAAGAGATCAGTAAATCATACGGGGAGGAGTATTCCAAACCGCGTAACTATAAAGGTAAAGCCAAAGGTGCTCAAGAGGCGCACGAGGCCATTCGTCCAACCGATATGTCACGTCACGCGGTAGATATCGATAGAGATCAAGCGCGTTTGTACGAACTGATCTGGAAACGTACCATTGCTTCCCAGATGAGTGATGCGCAATTGGAGCGCACCCAAGTGAAGATCGCCGCCAATACGCACAGTGAACTTTTCAGTGCAAATGGGGAGATGATCAAGTTCGATGGATTCCTTAAAGTGTATCTGGAAGGTATTGATGACGACGAGGAAGAACAAGACGGAATGCTTCCTGCGCTAGCAGAAGGCGACGCCTTAGGAAACAAATACATTACGGCCACCGAACGCTTTACGCGTCCGCCGTATCGCTACACGGAAGCATCTTTGGTGAAGAAGCTAGAAGAGCTCGGCATTGGCCGTCCTTCTACTTATGCGCCAACCATCTCGACCATTCAAAACAGAAACTATGTGGAGAAAGGTACCGTAGATGGAAACGAACGCAAATACGAACAGATCACCTTAAAGGATGGAAACATTGTTTCCAAAGAACTCTCAGAAATGGTCGGGTCTGATAAAGGTAAGCTAGTACCTACCGATATCGGAATGATCGTGAACGACTTTTTGGTAGATCACTTTGACAATATTGTAGACTACAACTTTACCGCTAAGGTAGAGGAGGACTTTGATCAGATCGCTGACGGAGACGAGCAGTGGACAGAAATGATGCGTGATTTCTACAAGGCCTTCCATCCGCAGGTTAAAGATGTGGCAGAGAACGCCGAACGCGAGAGCGGGGAGCGCATCCTTGGGACGCACCCAGATACTGGGAAGACCATTTTGGTGCGTCTGGGTAAATTCGGTCCGATGGCTCAGATCGGAGCTCCGGATGATGAAGAGAAGCAGTTTGCCAGTTTAAGACCAGATCAGCAATTAACTACCATTACTTTGGAAGAGACCTTGGATCTATTCAAGCTACCCAAAGATCTCGGTTTGTATGAAGGAGAAGATGTCACGGTCAACAATGGTCGCTATGGTCCTTATGTGCGCTTTGGAAAGCAATTCATTTCTTTGCCTAAAGGACAAGATCCTTTGGATGTGAAACTCGATGACGCCATCGAGCTCATTGAAGCTAAGAAAAAAGCAGATGCTCCTATATATATGTATCAAGACATGCCTGTGCAAAAAGGTAAGGGTCGCTTTGGACCGTTTATCAAATGGAGCGGTATGTTCATCAACGTGAACAAGAAGTACGATTTTGACAACTTGAGCAGAGCAGACATTGAGACTTTGATTGAAGACAAGTTGCAAAAAGAACGCGACAAGCTCATTCACGATTGGGAAGATGCAGGCATTCGTTTAGAAAAGGCCCGTTGGGGACGCTTTAATCTCATCAAAGGGAAGACCAAGATCGAATTGCCAAAAACCACCAAGGCTCAAGAGATGACCTT
>NZ_JABSPU010000022.1:0-15339 GCF_013214815.1 Gilvibacter sp. | reverse complement strand
CACGCCGTCCAACCTGACGCGGGCGACTGCCCGTGGGCTCGCCGAGGCCGTGCGGAAGCTCACCAGACAAGAGATGACCTTGGAGGAGGCAGAAGCTATCTTAGAGAAGCAAGCCCCTAAAAAGAAGAAGATCACCAAACGCAAAGCAGCCGCCAAAAAGTAAGATGACAGATTTTTTAAGTCCGGTCAGTAAAGCCGTATTAGCCCACAGAGAATTGTTGCCCGAAAATTCTTTGGGCGCTAAAATGCGTATTCACGGTCCCGGAACTGCGTTCCCTGATCTCAGCGGATGTGAGCTGGCAATCATCGGGGTGCAGGAGAATCGTCGTTCCACAGACTTTGTCGGTCGGGCAGTATCCTTTGATAATATTCGCAAGGCGCTCTACGGACTCTATCCGGGCAGCTGGCACGTACAGCTGGCAGATCTGGGAGACATTATGCCGGGGGAGAGCGTTGAAGATACTTACTTTGCCCTACGTCAAGTAGTGCTTGAACTACATCAGCAAAACATCATACCTATTATATTAGGAGGAAGTCAGGATCTGGTTTACGCCAACTATCGCGCTTATGACGATCGCGGTGCCATGGTCAATATGGTCAATGTGGATTCCCGATTTGATCTGGGTGATGCAGACCTACCCATTACCAATACCTCATATATAGGTAAGATGGTGGTGGACAAACCTTATAACTTATTCAATTACGCCAATATAGGGTATCAGACCTATTTTAATTCTGCGGATGAGATCGATCTTATTGAGCGGCTTTATTTTGAAGCCTACCGTTTAGGATCTGTCGCTGCGGATATATCCTCGGTAGAACCCATTATGCGTGATGCCGATATTGTAGCAGTAGATATCTCTGCGATAAAAAGTACAGAACTCACTCACGACTACGGCTATATGCCTAATGGTTTTGACGGACGTGAAATTTGCGCCATTGCCCGTTATGCCGGAATCAGTAATCGAGTGAGCTCTTTTGGGATCTATGAATTGGAAGGCAATAGAGAGGCCGAACGCGCCGCCATGCTCATCGCTCAGATGGTTTGGTATTTTGCAGAAGGGGTGAATTATCGTATCGATGACGGTAATTTTACCAATGAAAGCGAATATCTCACTTATACCGTTCCTGTTGAAGATCAGAACTTGCGCTTTAAAAAGAGCAAAAAAACGGGAAGATGGTGGATAGAATTGCCATTTATTTCAAATGTTAATAATAAATTAAAAAGACATACGTTATTACCATGCACGTACCGCGATTATGAGGACGCCTGTAATCAGAAAATCCCTGAACGTTGGTACAAGGCAAGACGCAAAAACGAAGTATAACAGACAATTTAACGACTTTGCGATTTTGGGGGTTTTTGACATTTTTGTTGTATTTTTCAAATATTATAAATAGGTTTACGCCCTTAAAATCTTGAACTTTTAACCTAAACACCTATGAAAAAGCTATTTGCAATTGTTGCATTTGCTGCTCTTTTGGTATCTTGTAATTCAACCGATCGTGGAGAATTGGTTGGTGCTAAAGGAAAGAAATGGCACCCTGAAAAGCCATTCGGAATGACCCTAATTCCGGGAGGATCTTTCATTATGGGTAAAGCTGATGACGACATTGTTGCGGTAAACGATGCCCCGACTCGAACGGTTACCGTGCGCTCCTTTTACATGGATGAGACAGAAATTACGAACGCAGAATACAGGCAATTTGTAAACTGGGTACGTGATTCTACTGTACGTCTACGTTTGGCAATTTTGGCCGATGAGGTTGGCGCAACACCGGGTGATGATGGGATTGGCGAATTTGCTTTCGTTGACCAAGAGAACACAGATGACATGACTCCTTATGAGAAGTATATGTATGACAACTACTTCGGAATGGGAGACGACTACTACGCCGGTCGTAAAATTAACAGAGACATTGATATCCTTTGGGACACAAGCGAGTACCCTGATGAGTACTACGCTGAGGTTATGGATACCATGTATATACCAATTGAAGAAGCTTACAACGGACAACGCACCATTGACGTGAGTAAATTGAACTTCCAGTATTCTTATATGGATATTCAAGCTGCTGCTCGTGATAAGGACAAGCGCCGTAAGGACTTCATCATTAAAGACACTGTAAACGTATATCCAGATACTACAGTGTGGATCAAAGACTTTAATTACTCGTACAACGAGCCTATGCACAACGATTACTTCTGGCACGAAGCTTACGGAGAATATCCTGTAGTTGGTGTGAACTGGAAGCAAGCGAAAGCTTTCTGTGCATGGAGAACCTTATACAAGAACGCTTATCAAAAATCGCGTCGCCGTCAGTACGTGAACAGTTTCCGTTTGCCTGGAGAGGCTGAGTGGGAGTATGCTGCACGTGGTGGATTGGAATCTGCGACCTTCCCATGGGGTGGTCCTTATGCCAAGAACGATCGCGGTTGTTTTATGGCGAACTTTAAGCCGCTTCGTGGTGACTACGCTGCTGACCAAGCATTGTACACTGTTGAGGCAGACGCTTACGAACCAAACGATTACAACCTCTACAACATGGCAGGGAACGTATCAGAGTGGGTAGCATCATCTTATGACCCCAATTCTTATGACTACTCTTCTACGATCAACCCTAACGTGAACGACAAGAATAACATGCGTAAAGTGATCCGCGGTGGATCCTGGAAGGACGTTGCATACTTCCTTCAGGTGAGTACTCGTGATTACGAATACGCGGATTCTGCACGTAGCTACATCGGCTTCAGAACCGTGCAGGATTATATGGGAACCGACGTGGTTCTGAACGAACAGTTCGGAGACGGTCGATAAAGACTTCACCGGTATATGCTAGCCGGTGTTCATTTGTAAAATGACTAACAGTAGTAACTTAACTTAATTTATTTATTATGGCACAATCAAAATCATCTAAGAAGCTATTTAACATGGCTTATGGACTAGGAGCCTCTATCGTTATCCTAGGGGCACTATTTAAGATCCTTCACTGGGAGCTTGGACCACTAAACGGTGGTGTACTTCTTGCGATCGGACTTATTACAGAAGCAATCATTTTTGCAATCTCTGCTTTCGAACCAGTAGACGACGATCTAGACTGGTCATTGGTTTACCCAGAACTAGCTGGTGGAAAATCAACTGGTAAGAAGAAAGACGAGAAGCCTCAAGACGCCCAAGGTCTACTATCTCAAAAATTAGACGAAATGCTTAAAGCAGCTAAGATTGATGAAGGTCTTATGACCAGTCTTGGTGACAGCATCCGTTCCTTTGAAGGAGCAGCGAAAAGTATGGCCCCAACTACCGACGCTATGAATTCAACTAAGAAGTACAGTGAAGAAATGGCTTTAGCAGCTGCACAAATGGAGTCGCTAAACTCACTTTACAAAGTACAGGTTGAATCTACCAGCCGTCAGGCAGAAGTAAACGAGCAAGTTGTTGAAAACGCAGCTCAATTGAAAGCACAAATGGAAAATTTGACTTCTAACCTTTCTTCATTGAACGGTGTATACGGAGGTATGCTTTCTGCAATGAATAGAAACTAAGATAGTTTTTACTTACTAACCCCTTAATCTAAAACAGAAGAAGTTATGGCTGGAGGAAAACTATCTCCGCGGCAGAAGATGATTAACCTGATGTATCTGGTTTTCATCGCTATGCTCGCCCTCAACATCTCTAAGGAAGTTCTTACTGCCTTCGGTATGTTGAATGAAAAATTAGAAGATGCTAACGTTGCTTCTACGGAACGTAACGACGCCCTTTTAGCAAGTCTTGCTACTAAGGCTAGTGACTCACCAGAGCAATATGCAGATCTAAAAACTAAGGCTGACCAAGTTAGCGCAATCTCTGATGAATTCGACGCAGTTGTTGGAAAGATCAAAAGCGAGATGCAAGCTACAGTAGAAGATCCTAAAGACTATGAAGTAATGGACAAATCTGATTTTTTAGATCAGATGTTCTTTAACGCTGATGGTCTTAAGGCAGAAGGAAAAGCCTTTTTAGACGCAGTAAATAAGTACCGCACACAAATGGTAGCCGCCATTGGTGATGATTATCCAGAAATCAAAGAGTATGTAGAGAAAAACTTTTCTACAGGACAAGTTGAGGACCGTGATGGTCTGAAGATCGACTGGATGAACTACAACTTTGAGCGTGTACCAATGGTGGCGTCTTTGACTAAGCTTACACAAATGCAAGCGGACATCAAGACTACCAAAAGTGAAGTACTTGGAAAAATGCTACAAGGACAGCAGGCAACCCTGCTTTCTATGAATAACTATAACACTTTCATGGACGCACCTAAGTCTGCGTACTACGTAGGAGAGACCTTTGACGGGGAGATCCTTTTAGGACGTACAGATGCCTCTACTGTACCACAGCGTGAGGAATTGACGCTAGACGGTAGACCACTTCAACGTGATAGAGATTACACCATTGACGGTGGTCGTATCAAATTGAAGATCGGTGCTGGTGGAGCTGGAGATCACAAGATCGAAGGTAAATTGATCTACGGAGAAGAAGGTAAAGAATTTGAAGTAGAAGTGAACACTGGTTTCGCTACCATCACTAAGCCTAACGCTGCAGTAATCTCTGCCGACAAAATGAATGTAGTATACCGCGGTGTAGACAACCCGATGACGGTTTCTATCCCTGGTATTCCAGATAACAAAGTATCTGCCTCAGGTACTGGTTTAAGCCGTGTATCTGGAAGCAAGTACATGATGAAGCCTGGTCAAGGACGTGAGGTTACTATCACTGCAAGTGGTACGCTGCCTGATGGACAACGTATCAGCACTCCTGCTACTTTCCGTATCAAGGACATTCCACGTCCAACTGGTACTGTTAGTGGTGAAGATGGAAACGGTGGTGCAGTACGTATGCCGAGATCATCTTTAGAAATTGCTTCTATTGGTGCAGCATTGTTAGACTTTGACTTTGATTTGAATCTTTCTGTAACCAGCTTTAGTTTCAAAGTATCCGGTCAGCCTACAGTAGTAGTTAACGGACGTAAACTAGACGACAGAGCCAAAGCAGCTCTACGTAGAGCTAAGCGTGGTGAAACAGTACAGATCTATGACATCAAAGCTCAGATCCAAGGAAACTCCGGTTACAAACTACAGCGAATCTCTCCTGTATTTGTAGAGTTAACAAACTAGAATAAAAAAAGCTATAGAAATGATGAAGTCAAGAATCGCTTTGGTATTTGTAATGACCTTGATGGTAAGTTTTACCACCTTGGCCCAGCGCAACATACTCAATGCCAAGACTCCCGATGAGATCGGAATGAAGACAGCAGAACAGATCGCTTATGATAATGACGAGCCGCTACCTTATGGTTACGTAGACGAGCGTGATGTATTGTGGTCTAAAACCACTTGGGAGATCATTGACTTGGACGAGCGTGTAAACTTCCCATTGTACTATCCAATTGACACCAACAACATTGGTGCAGACAGACGTTCTTTATACGATGTATTGGTAAAGAACATCAAGGACGGTACAATTGAGCATGTTTACGCAGACTCTTACTTTACTGAAAAAAGAACTCTAGATGATATCAGTGCTTCTTTGCGTTACACAGACACTACCGATGCAGGTATCCGTCAGTTCAACGCAGAAGGCCGTGTGGATGATGAATACATCCGTAAGTTTGATCTAAGTTCAGCAGATATTTTGGAATGGCACGTACGTGGATACTGGTACCTAGACAAGCGTCAAGGCGAATTGAAGTACCGTTTGCTAGGATTGGCTCCGGTTGCACCGGAAGCGCGTTCTTTGGCTTTTCCAGATCAAGCAACAGACAAAGTAGAATTGTTTTGGGTTTGGTTCCCGAGTGCACGTAAGGTGTTACACGAAGCTAAGGCGTTCAACCGCTTGAACACTTCCCAACCCATATCGTTCGACCATATCTTAAATTCTAGACGCTTTAATGGTATAATCTATCGCGAGGACAACGTCCAAGGTGACCGTCAGGTTAAGGATTATATCAGTGATAACGCACTCATGCAATTGCTTGAGTCGGATAGAATCAAAGAAAGGATCCGCAACCTGGAAATGGATATGTGGAACTATTAACAGAAGAATTTCCATTAGTAAATTAGGGAAAAGCGCTCTTCACATGAAGGGCGCTTTTATTTTTTGCCCTTTTTTAAAGTAGTATTTTTGCTGCGGATGAAAACCGAGGTGGATTATATCGTTGTTGGATTGGGCTTGGCCGGGATCAACTTTGTAGAAAAGTTGCAGCAGACAGGCAAGTCCTTTATAGTCTTTGACACTGGCGAGAATTATTCCTCTTGGGTCTCTGGAGGTTTGTACAACCCTGTGATCTTAAAACGACTCACCTTGTCTTGGAATGCGGCAGATCAGTTGGAAAGAGCACTTCCTGTTTATGAGCGCATTGAAAAGCGTCTGGGTAAAAGTTTTGATCTCAGGATTCCTGTACACAAGAAGTTTCAATCCTACGAGGATCTCAACAACTGGGTGGTGGCTTGTGATAAGCCGCATCTCAAACCTTATTTGAACCCAACTACCATTAGTGAGGCTCCGCAGGGTGTCAAAGTTCCTTTTGGAATGGGACAAGTACTCAATACGGGAAAGATAGATACTTCGGCGCTTATGCAAGCCTATGCAGAAGACTTGTTCGATCGAGGTTTACTTTTCAAAGAGCGATTGGATTATGATCAACTGGAATTGGATTCTGGAGTTAATTATAAAGGGATCACGGCCAAAAGGATCGTCTTCGCAGAAGGTTTTGGCCTAAAGCAGAATCCGTTCTTTGATTCCTCTAAGCTCAAAGGGAACAAAGGAGAACTGCTCATTATTGATGTTCCCGATCTCAAACTTGATTTTGTTTTAAAGACGGATGTGTTTATCATTCCATTGGGCGGAACTCGTTTCTCTGTAGGAGCAACTTATAATTGGGAAGACAAGACACTTGAACCAACCAAAGAAGGCAGGCAAAAACTACTCAAAGCCCTTGAAAAGCTCATTGATTTGGATTATCAAGTCTTGGAACACCGCGTTGGGATCAGACCTACCACGGCAGATCGCAGGCCCTTAGTTGGCGTGCATCCGAAGTATACTCAAATGGCCCTATTGAATGGACTAGGTACACGTGGAGTGATGATTGGACCCACAGTAGCTCATCAGCTTTATGAGCATTTAGAAAACGGAGAGTCGCTACCTCAGGAGATAGACATTAAGCGTTTTTATCGTAATTAAAAAAGAAGTTGATCCAGATGTTTCTGGAAAGACGCAAGATCACTGGTAAACCAAGAACCAGCACCGCTACGATAGCCAAGAAGGCCTGTAGTCGGTCCAAATCCAAAAAGAAGTAAGTGACAATAAAGGTAGCCACGGCAAAGGCTACACCCACGCCATAACTCACATACATAGCCCCGTAAAAGAAAGAAGGTTCTATCTTGTATTTAGTGTTGCAGTGCGAGCAGCGTTCGTTCATTTCCAAGGTTTTCTTAGGCGCATAAAGTTTGCTGCTGCGGTACATACTTTCGTTTTGACAAACCGGACAAGTGCCCGTGAATATGCTGTAGAGTTTGGTGCCTTTCAACATTTGAAAATGTTTTTGATTTACCCTGCAAAATTAGGGATATTTGCACTACTAAAAATGTGACTAAAGTCACCATTTCATGTTAAACGTTCACAATTTATCAGTTTCTTTTCAAGGAGAAGATCTCTTTAGCGAACTCACCTTCAAATTAGGAGGTGGAGACCGCGTGGGTCTTGTGGGGAAGAACGGCGCCGGGAAATCTACCCTGCTGCGAATCTTAGCCCAAGAGCAGGAATACGATTCGGGCCAAATAGCTACGGACAAAGAGCTGCGCATTGGTTTCTTAAAGCAAGACATTGACTTTGAAAAGGGTTGTAGCGTCAAAGAAGAAGCGCAAAAGGCTTTTGTAAAGATCAAAGAGCTGGAAGCGCGCTTAGAAGGCATCAATCAACAACTGGCGGAACGTACAGATTATGAAAGCGAGAGTTACAACCAACTCATGATTGACCTCAATGAGGTGCAACAGCAGTATGAATTGTTGGGCGGGTATAACTACCAAGGGGATACGGAACGCATATTAAAAGGTCTTGGTTTTACTGCTGCGGATTTTGACAAGCTCACGTCTACCTTTTCGGGCGGATGGCGTATGCGCGTAGAATTGGCCAAACTCCTTTTGCAAGATAACGATGTATTGCTGCTGGATGAGCCCACCAACCACTTGGACATTGAGTCAATTCTCTGGTTGGAAGAATTCTTAAAGCAATATACCGGCGCTGTGGTCATTGTTTCTCACGACCGTGTTTTCCTAGACACCATTACCAACAGAACCATTGAAATATCTTTAGGGCGTATATACGATTACCCCAAGCATTATAGCGAGTATTTGAGCCTGCGAGGAGAATTGCGAACCCAGCAGTTGGCAGCCCAAAAAAATCAGCAGAAACAAATCGCGCAGACGGAGAAACTTATTGAGAAGTTCCGTGCCAAGGCCTCTAAGGCCACCATGGCGCAGTCGCTGATCAAAAAGCTGGATAAGATTGACAGAATTGAAGTGGATCAAGACGACAACGCTGTGATGAGCGTGCGCTTTCCGGTATCTGTGACTCCAGGAAAAGTGGTTTTGGAGCTTGACGAAGTAGCAAAAAGCTATGGAGACAAGCGCGTTTTAAATCCGTTGGAAATGCTGGTGGAGCGTGATAGCAAGATCGCCTTTGTGGGCCAGAATGGTCAAGGGAAAACTACTTTAGCCAAGATCATTGTAGGTGAGATTGAACATCAAGGGAAGGTCAACTTGGGCCATAATGTACAGCTCGGTTATTTTGCTCAAGATCAGGCCGACCATTTAGACGGTTCCAAAACAGTCTTGGACACCATGATCGACGCGGCCAATGAAAAGAATCGTACCAAGGTTCGGGATATTTTAGGGGCTTTTCTTTTTAGAGATGAAGCCGTCGATAAATACGTGAGGGTCCTTTCTGGAGGAGAGCGCAACCGTTTGGCTTTGGCCAAATTGCTTTTGCAGCCTTTCAACGTGCTTATCATGGATGAGCCGACGAATCACCTCGACATAAAATCCAAGAACGTACTAAAGGAAGCCTTGGCCAATTATGAAGGGACACTGATCCTGGTTTCTCACGACCGTGATTTTCTACAAGGGCTTACCAACAAGGTCTACGAATTTAGAGATCATCAGATCAAAGAATACTTGGGTGACATTGAGTTCTTTTTGGAGCAACGTAACCTGCGATCCATGCGAGAGGCAGAAAAGCGCAGCGTGGTCGCTAAGCAGAAAGTAGACAAGTCAGCCAATAAGAAGACCTATGAAGAGCAAAAGCAGCTTAAATCGCTTAAAAACAAGCTCAGCAAGGTGGAATCGCAGATCTCTGCCTTGGAAAAACAAATTAAAGAGTCAGACGTCGCCTTAGAAGTGAATTATGACGAAACGGTTAAAGATCCGAGCTTTTTTGACACCTATCAATCCAAAAAAGACGAACTTGACACCTTGATGCAGCGCTGGGAAGACATCAGCGAGGAAATAGATCAATTGACTTAAGCGAAAACTATGTGGGAATTATTGACCAGTACAGAAGCCTGGGCAGCCTTTTTAACCTTGGTGATCATGGAGATCATCTTGGGTGTTGACAATATTGTCTTTATTTCTATTCAGACCGACAAACTCCCACCAGAGCAGCAAAAGAAAGGGCGTAATATTGGTTTGCTCTTCGCGCTGTTTACCCGTGTGGTCTTGCTGCTGTCCATTACCTGGGTCATGACCTTGACCACGCCGCTTTTTAATGTAGGTGATTGGTTGGGTATTTCTGGAGAATGGCACGAACGTCTCTCCATCTCTGGACGCGACTTGATTCTACTGCTTGGGGGTCTGTTTTTGATGTATAAAAGTATTAAAGAGATCCATGAAAGCGTGGAGGGAGAAACCCAGCGTGAGGCTGGGAGCAAAAAGCCCACCACCTTTCTAAAGACTGTTATTCAAATTGGTCTTTTGGATATTGTCTTTGGATTGGATTCTGTGATCACAGCCGTAGGAATGGCAGAAGATGTGGAGATCATGATTGCCGCTGTGGTGGTATCTATGATCTTTATGGTCTTTAGTTTGAATTTTGTGAGTCAGTTTGTGAACCAACACCCTAGTGTGAAGATTTTGGCTTTGTCCTTCCTATTGTTGATCGGTATTTCTTTAGTGGCCGAGTCCATTGAGCAGCCTATAGCCAAGGGGTATATCTACTCCGCTATGGCGTTCTCCATCTTTGTTGAATTCTTGGTGATTCGATCTGCCAAAAATCGAGGAGCCAAAAGAAGCTAAGACCTTATGGAAGAGCATCTATTTCAATGTCCGTATTGCTGGGAGACCATCTCTATGTTGCTCGATCCGTCCGTTTCTCAGACCTATATTGAAGATTGTGAGGTTTGTTGCAATCCCATAGAGATCAGCGTTCGCTTTGACGATCAGCAGCTTACCAGCTTTCAGGCCAACAGCATAGAACAGTAATAAAAAAAGGCGATACGGCACTTTGCCAGTTTGTAAAAGCGTTGTATATTTGCCGTCCACACCGCGGGATAGAGCAGTAGGTAGCTCGTCGGGCTCATAACCCGAAGGTCGCAGGTTCGAGTCCTGCTCCCGCTACGAAGAAAACCAGAAGCATCGCTTCTGGTTTTTTTATGCCCTGAAGCGAACGCTCGCGTTCAAGCTTCAAAGGGCATAAAAAACCAAACACCGCTTTGCGGTGTGGTTTTCTTGGTAAAGCTACCCCCGCTCAGGACCATTTTGCGCAGCAAAATGAATCCTGGCATTTGCTTGTAAGGCAAAGAAACAAGCCATCATCGCAAAGCGATGAGGCTTTATTTGTAAAGCTACCCCCACTCAGGACCAATTTGCGCAGCAAAATGAACCCTGCTCCCGCCAAAATAAGCGCTGACCCGCTCTAAAAGAGAAATAGACGATTATGAGTTTGCAGGCAAACTTGTTTGTCTGTAAAAACGAATAATTGGATATCTATTGCGCAGCAATAGGGGGTCAGCGCTTTCAGCATTGTCTGTTAAGGATCATTTACGAAGTAGATGAATCCTACCATCGGCATAAAAGGAAGATTTGTGAAATAAATCAATCTTACCTCTAGGCTATTATTCCTTCGATCGCAGTCAATTCCTCTTTTAGGTCTTTGATCTTTTGCTGAGCAGTCTCTTTAGGGAAGTTCGTGCCGTGTTCTTTTAATTCGTGGACAGTACTGTTTGTTATATACAAGCAAGAATCAATTCGCTTTTCTAAATTCTTGCCTCTGTCAATCTTACGTTGCTTTACAATTCTCAATGCTGATAATAGATAAAGAATTAGCGCAATCAGTAGACAGCTAGGTATAATGATAAAAGTTGCTGCCAATGCTACAAAGAAAATAGTCAATCGATTATCAAAGATTTCACCAGGGTCATTATGATACGCTTCATGACAGTGACCTGGACCGTCAACGGGATAGAAGGTAGTGTCAATTATTTTTTGAATTGTGGTCCAATACCATGGCACTTTTTTTTTCTTTATAGTAGTGCTCGTTATAGTATCCCACCCTGGCAGAGATCGTGTTGTCAGGATTTCCTCCTGCAACAGTATTACCTAATTGGTCTATCGCAACAAAAAAATTAGAAAAATAGCGCCAAATTGATGATTTATTGGTGATCATGATTATTCACTTAAGTTTTGTAAATGTTTGAAATACATCTGTGTAAATCTATATTGTTGCTTGCGTGATTTCTATAACCAATAAGGGGTATTTTCCCAACACCGCACTAGCCTCTGCTTTGCTTCAAGCTATGCAGGGGGAACGATCGCAGATATCTTCATCAAACGTCTATTAGACGTTTGGTTTTACTGTTGTACAACTACATTTCGATAGCCTCTGAGCTGTGCGAAGAGATATAGCGGAGAGCGCGGTGCTGAAGGCCAGCGCCCAAAAGTCATCTGTAAATCATTTTCCACAACCCCTTAAATCACCCTCCGATACGACTATATTAAAAACAATCGAGCGCCACATAAAGCGGCGCTCGATTCATCATCAAATCAAAAAACTCTCACCTTGAAAAGTCGTATTAATAAATTTTACTAGGGTTGCGATTAGCCGGTAGGTCTAGATACCAGTCCTTATGTGCACCACCACCACTTATTGCCCATGCGGCAAAGTTTAGATAGGCATCTGTAATTTGAGCTCCCTCAATTGGGTGATCAAAGGTGTCGCTTAAATTGATGGCCCACGGTAATCCATTTTCTGTTTTGTACATATAACCTGTAGACGGATTGGTCGCGTCAGAATATGTGCCATAAAAATCCGGATCCGCTAAACTAGTACCGTCTTGGCCAGGTAAATGAATCTCTTTGGAACGGTCTCCGTTAGCAAAGATGAATGCGTCATATGGGGGTAGACCTACGTTACTCTGAATTTTAGGGGTGTTAAATTGAACCATAGTACTTAGCGTAACAGGCTCTGTGTATGGGTTACCCGGAATGGTATTTACATAAGCGCCTTCAGAACTTTGAATGACGTTGTAAATATTATCGACAAAGATAATTGTGGCAGTTGTTGTTGCAGATTCAGTTCCATTGGCATTGTTTGAAATAAGGCCTTCTTGCAGATCGGCGCCACTTACACTAGCGATATCGCTTGAACTCAGGCCGTCGAATTCAATACCAAATCCGTTATGAAAACCAGCTCCAACGGCTTTAATAGTCCAGTCGGCTTCTATTTCTACTAATAGATTATTTCCGTTAAGAATGTGATCTATTTCATAGTCCATGACCAAATCATTGAAATCATAATCTCCTTGTGCTGGCCACAGATCTTCATAAGCAAGGGTTCCTGTAAAGGTATTTCTTACTGCGCGTTCCGGATCAAGAGGGAACTCATCACTCTCGTCAGAAACTCCATCTTCATCGGTATCCTCTGAAGGGGTTACAGGAGGCACTTCGTCAATCACTAAGCTTTCCCAAGGGTTGGCCGACACATAAAAAATAAGATCGTTAAAGTCTTCATCACTTTGCCCCGTAGAGCGCGGTAAATCTTCAAAACCATTCAACAGAATCTGTCTTCCAACATCCAAAAGTTGAACGGTGTGTTGTCTCATTTCTGGATTAGATTCGGTGGTGTTAAAATCAATTCTTGAATAATATTTTGTCGCGTTTACATTTACGCCAGAACCGTTCCATGCATTTTGAAACAGGACCCATGAAATGGTTTTGCCTCCTTCAAAAGCACCTAACTTTACTTTGTCACCAGAGTAGAGTTCGCCTCCGCTTGTTCTGAATGAGGTATTGGGTAGCACTACGTAAATAGAGTCAATTTCACTGGTGTTTGCAGGTGGATTGTCGGTGTCAAACACATAGTATCCAAGAGCATTTCTGAATCCAGCTCCTTCGTGTACAAAGGTCACCCAAACATCACTAGTAGATTCTAACTGCACGTCTAGTTCGTTCCCTGTAGTGAGGTACTGAGGGTTGTAATCGGGAACAGGGCTTCCCTCGGGTAAGGATGCATTAACATCGTCTAAAAACTCTTGGCTTAAATCATCGCGTTCGGCTTCTAAATACAAAGGCAGTCCTGCATTAGAACCAGTTGTAAATTCGCCCATGTAATAGTAATTACCAGAAATTGGGATTGGAGATGAGGCACTTTTTGCCATTTTACCAAAACCGCTATCTGGAGCGCCACCAAAGTTTAAGTTAATGGGTTGATCAGCAGCTGCGTATTGTTGACTGACCATTCCCGTGGCATGTACTTGTACGAATACCTGTTGTAAGTATGTTGGGACTTGAATGTCTGATGTAACTTTTCCGGCACTATTTGTTATTGCCGAGCTTATCAATTTTCCACCAAAATCGGGATGTTCGGTGTAGAAACCTACTTTGACTCCAGAAAGTGGCATATTGTCAATACTATTTACTGTAATGTTAGTTGCTACTTTTCCTGTAGTGCTGAAATCAAAATTCGCAGGAACCTCAAGTTGTCTAATGTCGTTGCCCGGATTAGCATCTTGAGTTACTTGGTCTTCAGTTACCACTTCCTCTTGGTCATTTATAAGATCTTTGTCTAATGTACATGAACCTAAAAGGGTAGCGGTTAATAGGGTGATTAATAGTTTTTTGTAATGCATGATGTTCATTATTTGGCCTGAAAATCCGCATTTTATAGCTTTTGTACGGGAGATTGTCGACGGGTGGTTGGGCTGGAGCGATGAATAAACAATCCAAGCGGTTAAACGGAATTGGTTTTGTAGTATTTTTTAGCGTAAAAGTACAGTTGGTCAGGTACTTATGTCAATTCAATTGCAATTTACTGAAGGGTGTAAATACTGAGAATTGCTCGTGCTTTTTATACCAATTCCTCGAGCGTAAAATATTAACCAAAAAGAATCCGAATTCAGTAAGTAGTTAATTGCACATTGAATTTGGATTGAAAATTATACTACGAACTTTGTTTTAGATTACATTATCCATAATATCCTGAACCACCTCTGGGTTGAGCAGTGTGCTGGTGTCGCCTAGATTGGAAGTGTCCTTGGAAGCTATCTTTCGCAGAATGCGTCGCATGATCTTTCCCGATCGGGTTTTCGGCAAGCCTACTGTGAATTGAATCTTGTCCAGCTTGGCAATTGGCCCGATCTGTTCGGTGATCATTTGGTTGATCTCTTTGCGCAAATTGTCATGGTTTCTGGATTCTCCGGATTCTTTTAGCGTCACATAGCCGTAGAGCGCATTTCCTTTAACCTCATGTGGGAAACCTACAATAGCTGATTCTGCAACCGCAGGATGCTCGTTGATCGCATCCTCAATCGGGGCGGTACCCATATTGTGACCAGAAACAATGATCACATCATCCACGCGGCCTGTAATTCTGTAGTAACCGACTTCATCGCGTAGGGCGCCATCGCCTGTAAAATACTTGTTCTCATAGGCCGAGAAATAGGTGTCTTTATAGCGTTGGTGATTGCCCCAAATGGTCCTTGCCATAGAAGGCCAGGGGAATTTGATGCACAAACGCCCTTCCGCTTGATTACCCTGTATCTCTTGCCCGTTCTCATCCATAAGTGCGGGTTGGATCCCCAAAAAGGGTAGGGTGGCGTACGTGGGTTTTGTCGGCGTACAGAAAGGGATAGGCGTAATTAATATCCCACCTGTTTCTGTCTGCCACCAAGTGTCTACAATAGGTGCTTTTTTCTTACCAATATTGTCGTCATACCAATGCCAAGCCTCTTCATAAATGGGTTCTCCCACGGTTCCCAGTACTTTGATTGAGGATAGATCATATTGCTCTACATGCTGAACACCTTCTTTCG
>NZ_JABSPU010000021.1 GCF_013214815.1 Gilvibacter sp. | reverse complement strand
CGATAAAAGCGAGTTGAAAATATGCATTTTCCCCTCAGTATCTAAATCATTGTGCAGGTTGCTCTCTTCCGCATCGTCCTCAGTTTTGATGACCGCATGACGGTGAGAAAAGGTTCCGCGTTCCACATCCAGCCCCGTAATGCGTACATTCAAGCCTTCGTGCATCAAAGTCGCATAAGCCAATAGTTCTCCCATGGCCCAGTCCAGATTATCGCCTTCAAAGTAGCGCTTCTTGCGATCCTCAACGATACGCTGGATCTTGCGCATGAATTTCTTATCCCCTGGCAATTGGGAAATCCCTGTAGCCAAGCTGTCCAAAATCTCTTGGTTGAAGCTTGTATTGACCGGTTTTTTGATATCGTCAATATCTCCTAAGATATAATCCTCCCAATCATCGGCAAGGATCTCAGTGATCACAGTTTTCTCGCGCTTGCGGGAAGCTTCAAGATCTTCTTCCAGCTCGCTTTTGTAATCACTTTCTAATTTTTTAACGTAGGCATTATCAATAATGCCTTCACCGATCAAACGCTCGGCATAAATGTCTCTTGGGTTCTGATGTTTAGAGATCGCTTTGTATAACTTAGGCTGAGTGAAACGTGGCTCGTCTCCTTCATTGTGTCCGTACTTGCGGTAACCCAAGACATCTAAAAAGACATCGCGACCAAATTTCATGCGGTACTCTAAGGCAAAAGTAAAGGCATGAGCAACAGCTTCAACATCATCCGCATTTACGTGAAGCACCGGAGAAAGAGTCACCTTCCCAACATCGGTACAATAAGTTGAAGATCGCGCGTCCAAATAGTTGGTAGTAAAACCAACTTGGTTATTCGCCACAATATGAATGGTACCACCGGTGCGGTAGCCGTCCAATTGTGCCATCTGGATCACCTCGTATACTACTCCTTGCCCAGCGATCGCAGCATCACCGTGAATCAAGATTGGCAGGATAGCTTTTTCATTGCCGTCTAATTGGTTGTCCAATTTAGCTCGAGCAATTCCTTGCACCACAGCGTTCACTGTTTCTAAGTGCGATGGGTTTGGCGCCAAATCCATACGGATCTGTTTGCCTTGATCTGTGGAACGGAAGCTGGTCCATCCCATGTGATATTTTACGTCTCCGTCAAAGAGTTCTTCTTCATCGTATTCTTTACTGTCGAATTCACTGAAGATGTCTTCCGGAGATTTTCCGAAGATATTGGCCAATACATTCAAGCGTCCGCGGTGGGCCATCCCAACCACAAACTGCTCAATACCCATATCAGCTCCGCGCTCAATTAAAGTATCAAGCCCAGGGATTAAAGCGTCAACTCCTTCTACTGAGAAACGTTTCTGCCCAACATATTTGGAGTGCAAGAAAGATTCAAAGGAGATTGCTTCATTTAATTTTTTAAGCAGATGCTTTTTCTCATCTGCGGAATATTTTGGGTGATTGTCGTTGTTGTTGAGCCAGTTTTGGATCCACTTTACCTCTTCCGGTTTGCGGATATACATATATTCCACTCCAATGGAATCACAATAGATCGCCTCCAAATGCGCAATGATCTGTCTCAAAGTGGTCTTACCGAGACCTAAGATTGATCCCGCTTCAAACTCTGTATCCAGGTCCTCCTTGGAAAGGTCAAAGTTGGACAGCTCTAAAGATGGGCTGTATTTGCGGCGCTCACGAACTGGATTGGTTCGAGTGAATAGGTGACCGCGCCCGCGGTAACCGTCAATGAGATTGACCACACGAAATTCTTTGATCAATTCGCCCGGAACAGCTTCAATTCCTAGTGCTTCCAGTGATCCGCTTTCCATTCCAAAATCAAAACCTTGGAAAAAAGCGCGCCAGCTGGGTTCAACACTGTCAGGAAATTGTAAATACTGATCGTAAAGCGATGCCAGATAAGAGGTGTGGACTGCGTTTAGAAAAGAGTATTTGTCCATAGTTTGGAGACTACATCAGAATTGCTTCTACAGAAGTACAAAAGTACAACAAATCCGTAAATACAAAGGTATCTTCTGCTTGGGTTTTAGTGAGTGGTTTTGGCATCAACTTAGACGCTGCGTTTCATTAACAAGGCACCAAACTGTCTGAGTGCCTCTTTTTTGTCATCGGATAGTTGAATTCTGTCGAGTTCACTGTTGGCCATTTCAGTATAACGAGCAATCTCTTGCTTAATCGCATCAACAGCTCCTGTGGCCTCAAAGAGTGCTTTGACCTCCTTTACCTTTTGGGCGTCTTCCATATCAGTAACCGCATAATGAGCCAAGAGTTTCTCCGATTGTTCAGCGGTACTGTTTGCCAATGCTTGAATATAAAGGAAGGTCTTTTTATTGGTCAGAATATCTCCGCCAACCTGTTTGCCGAAGGTTTCCGGATCCCCAAAAGCATCCAAATAATCGTCTTGCAATTGGAAGGCAATGCCCAGGTTTTTACCGAATTGATAGATCGCTTCACAACAAGAGTCCGAAGCTCTGGCAACCTGAGCTCCCATTTTCATAGCAGCGCCCAAAAGCACAGCCGTTTTGTACTCGATCATGGTAATGTACTCCTGTAATTGTACATCTTGACGCGTTTCAAAGTCAATGTCGTATTGCTGGCCTTCACAAACTTCCAGAGCTGTTTGGCTGAACAGCTTAGCCAACTTTTGGAATACCTCAGGTGGATAATTCTCAAAGTATCGATAGGCCAAAATCAACATGGCATCTCCAGAGAGAATACCTGCATTGAGGTCCCATTTGGTATGTACAGTAGCTTTACCTCTGCGCAATGGCGCTTGGTCCATAATATCGTCATGAACCAAAGAGAAGTTGTGGAAAACCTCAACAGCGACGGCAGCATCCATGGCTTCTTTAAAAGGAGTTCCGAAGAAATCACAACTCACCAAGGTAAGCAGTGGTCTCAGGCGTTTCCCGCCAAGAGTTAGAATATAACGAACGGGGTCGTAAAGGTTATCGGGTTGTCTGTCTTGAGCCACAGCCTCTAGGTGCTCCATAAAGGCTTGGCGGTAGTGATCCAAAGCAATCATTGCGCTAAAATACTTCAAAACTCCCACCTGTTGCATCCTCTTATCAAAAAATTGTGATTCAAACCGACGAACGGTAAACCAGAGCCTATCAAAGTGTTAATAAATGTTTAAAACTCAGGAAACTTAAAATGTTTTTAAAGTTTCCATTGTACTTTTGTCCCCGAAATTAAAATCAGTTTCGTTTAAAAAACAGTGAAAGAATCTATAGTAAATAAAGCTGCGGAGCTCTTTTTGAACCTTGGGTTCAAGAGTGTGACTATGGATGATATTGCCAATGCGATGGGCATTTCAAAGAAGACCATCTACGTGCATTTCTCCAATAAGTCGGAACTGGTAGACGCAGTTTCCTTTTTTCTGTTCGACAGTATTTGTGATGGGATCGATACCATTTGTGAGCAATCGGCCAACCCTATCAAAGAGCTTTACGACATTAAAATGTACGTGATGCATCACCTGAAGAACGAAAAAGCATCCCCGCAGTATCAGCTTAAAAAATACTATCCACAAACCTACAGCAGGTTGCATCAGGCACAGTTCAAAAAAATGCACGAATCCGTGTCTGAAAGCTTGCAAAAAGGAATCGATATGGGGCTTTTTAGACCGAGTATTGATGTGGATTTTATTGCCCGAATGTACTTCAACGGTATGACGGGTATTAAAGACGAGGGCATTTTCCCTACGGCGCAATACACCAAAGACTACCTCATGGAAAGTTATTTGGAGTATCACCTGAGAGCCATCGTCACCGACAATGGAATGGACATACTTCATCAATTTATAAACACCACCGAATAATGCAAAAATTATTGATCCTACTCTGTGTAGTCTTTGGCCTTGGACAGGTCAATGCTCAAGAAGAGCAAGCGTATCGCTTCACCCTCGAAGAAGCGATCACCTTTGCTTTGGACAGCAATTACACGGCCATTAACGCCCGTCGTGACATTGCTCGTGCCATTAAGCAGAAATGGGAAACCACCGCAACCGGATTGCCGCAGATCAGTGCGAACATCCAATATCAAAACTTTATTAAACAGCCGGTCTCTCTACTCCCTGCTGCAGCTTTTGACAATCGTGAAAGCACGGTAAGCACCGTAGAAGAGTTCTTTGGCTTGACCCGAACCGATAGTCCTGTTCCCCCAGAAGGATTTATCCCAGTGGTCTTTGGAACCCAGCAACAAGCCACGGCAACCGCTACCTTAAATCAATTGATCTTTGATGGCAGCTATTTGGTAGGCTTGCAGGCGGCTAAAGCCTTTTTGGATTTCTCAGAGAACGCTGCAGAAAAGACCCAATTGGAAGTGCGTCGCGGCGTGATTAACGCTTACGGTTCTGTCCTTTTAGCGGATGAATTGGCAAACATCTTTAGAAGCAACAAAGAGAAACTAGAGAAGAACCTTTTTGAAGCTCAAAAGATCTTTGAAAATGGACTCAATGAACAAGAGGAGGTAGAACAGTTGGAGATCACCTTATTGGAGATCAGCACCCAATTGGCCAATGCAGAACGCTATACGGTCATTGCGCGTCAAATGTTCAACGTGGCTTTGGGGATCGATGTGAATACTCCCGTGACCTTAACAGAAACCTTGGATGACTTAGCAGATCAAAACATTCAGTTGGGCGCATTAGAGACCAACCTGAACATGGAAGAGAATATCGATTACAAGATTGCTTATAACCTCACTGAGCAGCGATCTTTGGAACTGAAGTTAGAAAAGAGCCGTGCCTTGCCGCAATTGACCGCTTTTGTAAACTACGGTACGCAAGCCTTTAGTGATGACTTTAGCTTCTTTGATTCTGACCAGCGTTGGTTCCAACAATCGCTTTTTGGCGTGAATATGAACATTCCGATCTTTTCCAGTGGAAATCGCGGAGCCAAGACCCAACAAGCGCGAATTGCCTTGGATCAGGCAGAAACGCAATTGGAAGAGACCGTGCAGAATATTCAACTGCAATTTGATACCGCCAAGAGCAACTATAAGTTTAGCGTAGAGTCTTATGACAATGCCAAGATGAACTTGAACTTGGCAGAACGTATCGAGCGTAAAAATCAAACCAAGTTTGACGAGGGAATCTCAAGCAGTTTTGAACTCAGACAAGCGCAACTGCAACTCTACACTGCACAACAGCAGTACTTCAATGCCATGCTCAATGTGATCAATAGCAAAGCGGAGCTGGACACCATTATCAATTCGAACATCCTAAATAACAACTAAAACATACTCAGATGACCCAAAATATTAAATTCCTAACAGTAGTACTCAGCGCCCTTTTGTTGGTGAGCTGTGGCAATGGAAATAAGAACGAGGTCCCTGTAGCCGACCTCATTGAAGAAGGCGATCTGGGCAAACTGCGCGAGCGTCGTGATGCCTTGAATGCAGATCAACAAGCTTTGACTTCACAGATCCAAAGTTTGGATGCCGCTATTCAAAAATTAGAACCGGACCAAGGCGCACTGATCACCACACACACAGTTAATGACACCTTGTTCAAGCACTATATTGAAATTCAAGGGGATGTTAAGACAGACCAGAATGTAATCGTGTATCCAGAATATCAAGGAACCCTAACACGCGTTTACGTAAAAGAAGGACAGCGCGTGCGTAAAGGACAGATCCTTGGAAAGATCGATGACGGAGGACTTTCCTCTCAATTGAGTCAATTGGAAGTACAAGCACAATTGGCTAAAACAACCTTTGAGCGTCAAAAGCGTTTGTGGGATCAAAAAATCGGATCGGAGATTCAATACCTGCAAGCCAAGACCAATTACGAGTCTAGCGAGAACGCCGTAAATCAGTTGAAGCAGCAATTGGCTAAAACCAATGTGACTGCCCCATTCTCCGGAATTGTTGATGAGGTGATCACGGATCAAGGAACTGTTGTAACTCCGGGACAAGGTTTGTTCCGCGTGGTGAATTTAGGCGATATGTTTATTGAGGCTCAAATTCCAGAGCGCTATTTACCTACTGTAATTGAAGGTAAGGATGTAGAGATCTTCTTCCCAGTACTTGGCAAGACGGTTACCTCTAAAGTAAAGCAGACTGGAAATTACATCAACCCAGACAACCGCACCTTTAGAATTGAGGTTGCGGTTCCTAAGGATGCCGATGTAAAACCAAACCTCAACGCGCGTTTGAAGATCAATGATTACACCGCAGAAAACGCAATTTTGATTCCGCTCAACGTGATCTCAGAAGACGCCAATGGAGAACAGTACGTATATACGGTTGTACCTAAAGAGGACGGCAGCGGAGACATTGCCATCCGTAAGAATATTGAAACAGGATTGACACAAGGAGATATCGTTGAGATCACAAGCGGCTTGGAACTCAACGACGCGCTTGTTATTGAAGGTGCGCGTACCGTACAAGACAACCAAAAAGTAAGAACACTAGAAAACCAATAAGATGGGGGCCAAAAAGAAAAAACAAGTCGACAAGGAGTTTAAACTCTCCAGTTGGGCCATTGACAACCCAACGATCATTTATGTGATGATCGGGATCTTCCTGGTCTTGGGAGGAATGGCATACAACAGCATGCCGCGGGAAAATTTCCCAGAAGTCAATGAGACCAAGATCTATGTATCGGTTCCTTATCCTGGGAACACCGCAGAAGATATTGAGCGTTTGATCATTGATCCTTTAGAGGACAAGATCAAGAACATCTCTGGGGTAGTAGAATACCTTTCCACTTCACAAGAAGACTACGGGATTATTACTGTAGAATTTGAAGAGGACATTGAAGTTGAACTCGCCAAGCAAAAAGTAAAAGATGAAGTAGACAGTGAGGTTGCCAATGAAGACTGGCCAACCTTTAACGGCGCCAAAGTGGAGCCGAATGTCTTTGATCTGAGTCTTTCAGAAGAGATGCCCATCCTCAACGTGAACATCAAAGGAAACTACACCGTTGAAAAGCTTAAAGAGTATGCGGAGTACCTTCAAGATGAAATTGAAGACATCAAGCAGATCAAAGCCGCCGACATTCGTGGAGCTCAGGACAAAGAAGTAGAAGTTGGGGTGGACATCTATAAAATGATGGCTGCCAAAGTGAGCTTTGACAATGTGATCGGTGCCATTAGAAATGGTAATATGACCATGTCTGCCGGAAACATGATCACCAGCGGACAGCGTAGAACCATTCGTATTCTTGGGGAGATCGACAATCCATCTCAACTGAGAAACTTCGTAGTGAAATCAGAAGGTGGAAACCCTGTGTACTTAAGCGATATTGCGGATATCCGCTTTAAAGAAGAGGAGAAAACCACCTATGCCCGTGAATACGGAGATAATGTGGTGATGCTGGACGTGAAGAAGCGTTCGGGAAAAAATATGATCGCTGCCGTTGAGCAGGTTGATGAGATTTTGGAACGCGTAAAGCGCGGGGAAACCTTGATTCCAAGAGACGTATCGATCAGCAAATCCAACGATCAATCAGAAAAGACCGTAAACCAGGTAAGTGACCTGGTAAACAACATCATCTTTGGTATTATCCTAGTGGTTGGGGTCCTGATGTTCTTCCTCGGATTTAGAAACGCACTCTTCGTAGGATTCGCGATCCCGATGTCTATGTTCATGTCCTTTATGATTCTGTCAGCCTTAGGATATACCATGAACACCATGATTCTCTTTGCCCTGATTATGGGTCTGGGAATGTTAGTGGACAACGGAATTGTGGTAGTAGAAAACGTGTATCGTTTGATGGATGAAGAAGGCATGTCGCGCATCCAAGCCGCCAAGAAAGGTATTGGAGAGATCGCCTTCCCGATCATCATTTCTACGGCAACAACGGTTGCAGCCTTCGTGCCACTAGGTACTTGGCCTGGGATCATGGGTGAATTCATGATCTACTTCCCGATCACGCTATCGGTTGTACTGGGATCTTCCCTTTTTGTGGCAATCTTCATCAACTCCATGTTGGTTTCTAAATTCATGGAAGTTGGAGAACGCAAACTCAGCCGTAAACAATTGATCCGCTTGACTGCCATCATGGTTCCTCTTGGACTGATCATTTATTTTATGGCGCCACCGATCAAAGCCTTTGGAACGCTAATGATCTTCACCGCAGCCATGTTCTGGGTGTATCGTTACGTACTAAAAGGTGCAGCAAATACCTTCCAGAAAACGTTCTTGAAATGGTTGGAGCGCAAGTACCAAAACTTCTTGTCTTGGGCCCTTACCGGAAGAAAACCTGTAGTGTTTATCGTTGGGATCTTTGCGCTATTGATCGTGACCTTTATGGGCTTCGGAGCCTCTATTGGAAGTGGTCGTACGGCTGTGGAATTCTTCCCAGACAACACGCCGAACCAGATCATCGTATACATTGAGTATCCAGAAGGAACGGATATTGACAAGACCAACGCCATCACTCAAGACATTGAGAAGGTCGTTTATCAAGTGGTCAATGAAGATGAATATCAAGACGGAGATTACAACTTTTTGGTAGAATCTGCTGTATCTCAAGTAGGAGAAGGCGCTGGCAACCCGAACACTGACGGCGGTAGTAGCGCAGAAATGCCGCACCGCGGAAAGATCACCGCTACCATGCGCGAGTACAAATTCCGAAGAAATAAAGATTCAGAAGCCTTGCGTAAAAAGGTGCAGGAAGCTCTTAAAGGACGTTACCCGGGAGTATCGATATCTGTAGAGAAAGATGCCGTTGGACCTCCAGCGGGATATCCTATCAATATTGAATTAGAAGGAAACGACTATGAGGAGCTAATCGCTGCAGCAGAAAAGTTGCGTACCTATATCAATACCAAAAACATTGCAGGTATTGATGAACTTAAGATCGACGTAAATAAAGGAAAACCTTCCATGCAAGTGGCCGTTGACCGCGAAAAAGCGGGAGAACTCGGCGTTGCCGTTGGTTTGGTTGGAAATCAGTTGAGACGATCACTTTTTGGCGAGAAAGCTGGTGTTTATAAAAAGGACGGTGAGGATTACGATATCTATGTGCGTTTTGACAAGAACGACCGTTACAATACCTCTGCCCTTTTTGATCAGAACATCACCTTTAGAGATCAAAGCACAGGACGCGTTAAGGAGATTCCGGTTTCTGCAGTTGCGCAACAACGCAACACTTCATCCTTTAGCGCCATCAAGCACAAGGATGCCAAACGTGTAGTAACTGTTTACTCTGCTTTGGCTCCAGGATTCGTAGATGCTGGTGCTGTTGTGGGAGAGATTCAAGCACAGAGTGCGAGTTTCTTAGAAGCTGAGATCCCAAAGAACATCAAAATTGACTTTACCGGACAGCTAGAAGAACAAGCCAAGCAACAAGCCTTTTTGAACTTTGCCTTCTTGGCAGGTTTAGGACTGATCATGTTGCTGCTGATCTTCCAATTCAGCTCCATCTCAAAACCAACGATAATTATGATCGCGATCTTCTTGAGTTTCATTGGCGTGTTTGGAGGTATTTTAATTACCGGAGCTTCCTTTGTAATTATGATGACCATGATGGGAATTATCTCTCTAGCGGGAATTGTAGTGAACAACGGGGTGGTACTGCTGGATTATACCCAGCTGCTGATTGACCGCCGTATGGTTGAAAAAGATCTGGAAGACAATGAGTACTTAGATAAAAAAGAAGTCCAAGACTTAATTGTACAAGGAGGTCGCGCGCGTTTGCGTCCGGTTATCCTGACTGCGATCACCACAGTACTCGGATTGATTCCATTGGCCATTGGGGTGAATATTGACTTCTTTAATCTCTTTGCAAACTTTGATGCGAACTTCTATCTAGGAGGAGATAATGTGATCTTCTGGGGACCACTAGCTTGGGCAGTGATCTACGGACTGATCATTGCAACCTTCCTTACTTTGATCATTGTGCCACTACTATTCTATATCATCTATAGAATCAAAACGCGCTTAGCCAATTGGAGAAGTGGCAGAAAACAAAAGAAGACGACTGTAGCTGTAGATACCGCTGCTTAGAAGAACCTAAAGTTTAAAATTATCAAAAGCCAGACTGCATAAAAACGGTCTGGCTTTTTTGTGCCCTTTAAAGCCTTCAATGTGGCTAATCTTCTTAACTTTGCAGCGCAAAATTTTAAGCAATGTACAGATCACACAAATGCGGCGACTTGCGCGCACAACACATTGGAGAAGAAGTTGTTTTGTCCGGATGGATTCAAAAGATCCGTGACAAAGGGTTTATGGTTTGGGCAGATTTGCGCGACCGTTATGGAATCACACAGCTGATCTTTGACCAAGAGCGCAGCACCGAGGCCCTTATGGAACTTTCGCGTACGTTAGGTCGTGAATTTGTAGTACAGATCAAAGGAACTGTGATTGAAAGAGAAAGCAAGAACCCAGATATGCCTACAGGTGATATCGAGATCTTGGTTGCTGAAATGACTGTGCTCAATGATGCACAAACACCTCCATTTACCATTGAAGATGAAACCGATGGTGGTGAGGACTTGCGCATGAAGTACCGCTACTTGGACATCCGCAGAAATCCAGTGAAGAACAATTTGATCTTCCGTCACCGAGTGACTAACGCGGTTCGCAACTTTTTGTCCGCTCAAGATTTTGTAGAAGTAGAAACTCCTTATCTCATCAAGTCTACTCCAGAAGGAGCTCGTGACTTTGTGGTGCCAAGCCGTATGAATGAAGGACAGTTTTACGCCTTGCCACAATCTCCCCAGACCTTTAAGCAATTGCTTATGGTGGGTGGATTGGATAAATACTTCCAGATTGTGAAGTGTTTTAGAGATGAAGACCTGCGTGCTGACCGCCAGCCGGAGTTCACTCAGATTGACTGTGAAATGTCCTTTGTAACTCAAGAGGATATTCTAAATACGTTTGAAGGTTTGACCCGTCACCTTTTAAAAGAGATCAACGGGGTTGAAGTTGGAGCGTTCCCACGCATGACCTTTGACGACGCTATGAAACGCTACGGAAACGACAAGCCAGACATTCGTTTTGGAATGGAGTTTGGCGAACTTAACGATATTGCTCAGCATAAAGAATTCAACGTTTTCAATTCCGCGGAATTAGTTGTTGGAATCGCAGTGCCCGGAGCAAACACCTTTACGCGTAAAGAGATTGACAAATTGATCGATTGGGTGAAACGTCCGCAGATCGGTGCCAAAGGAATGGTCTACGTACGTTGCAACGAAGACGGAAGTTTTAAATCTTCTGTAGACAAGTTCTACGATCAGGCAGACCTAGCCGCTTGGGCAGAACGCACTGGCGCAAAAGCTGGAGATCTGATCGGTGTGCTTTCTGGAGACCTCAACGCAACACGCGCTCAAATGAGTGCTTTGCGTATGGAACTGGCAGAACGCCTTGGTTTACGTAAAGCTGACGAATTTGCTCCGCTTTGGGTAGTTGACTTCCCACTTTTGGAATGGGATGAAGACACCGAGCGTTACCACGCCATGCACCACCCGTTTACTTCTCCAAAGCCAGAACAGATAGAGCTGTTAAAGACCGATCCCGGAGCTGTAAAAGCCAACGCCTATGATTTGGTGTTGAACGGGAACGAGATTGGAGGAGGATCTATCCGTATCCACGACAAGGCCACTCAGGCCATGATGTTCGATTACTTAGGATTCACTCCGGAAGAAGCAAAAGCGCAGTTCGGATTCTTGATGAATGCCTTTGAATACGGAGCTCCACCTCACGGAGGTATTGCCTTTGGATTGGACCGATTGGTTTCTATTCTAGGCGGACAAGAAACCATCCGTGATTTCATTGCCTTCCCTAAAAACAACTCAGGTCGTGATGTGATGATCGATGCTCCGGCACCGATTGACCCGGAACAACTGGACGAGTTGAGCCTAGCGCTTAACTTGAAGGAATAAGCAATCTGCATGGTGCTTTTTCAGCGCATACTGTTATTGGCTGTAGTGGCAACCATTTCCACTGGATTCTATTTTAAATCCAGCGATGAAGCTTTTGGTGATCTTTTGATTGGCTGCGGATTGGTTGCCGGATTCTTTGTATTGATGCCGCTTTTTATCTATTCCCGCTACAACGGAAGGGATCTATCACGCTATATGCTCAGCGAAGAAAACATCAAACGGATGCGCCGCTATCAACAGGGCGACGAGGAAGAGTAATTAGTTCAAATTTCTCCGCTCGACAAAGAATTGCTTCATCAGCGTAGCGGCCTCCTCTTCTAAAATACCTCCAGTAATTTTAGTTTTGGGATGTAATTTGGTCTTTAAGTTGATACAACCGCGTTCCATATCTCGAGCTCCATAAACGATTCGAGAAATCTGACTCCAATAGAGCGCTCCTCCACACATTTGACAGGGTTCTAAAGTGACATAGAGGGTGCAATCGTGCAAGTATTTGCCACCCAGATAATTTGATGCGGCCGTTATGGCTTGCATTTCCGCATGCGCAGTAACATCAGTAAGAGTCTCGGTAAGATTGTGAGCCCGCGCAATGATGGTGCCTCCAGCAACGACAACAGCCCCAACGGGAATTTCGCCTTTTCGATAGGCCTCATGAGCCTCCTGCAAGGCTTTTTTCATGAAATAGGTGTCGTCAAAAGGTTGTAACATGATAGCAAAAGTACGATTTCACAGCAATTAAAGGGAGCAGCTCTAGGAGCTTTCTTATTTTTGTAATTGTGAAACAGCCCTTGCTTCCACATATAGACACGACTGCAGATCTACGAGCACTAAAACCTGAGCAGCTACCAGAACTAGCGAAAGAACTTCGCGAGTTTATTCTGGATGTGGTGGCCGCTAAAGCAGGGCATTTAGGGGCGAGTTTGGGAGTCGTAGAACTCACCATTGCTTTACATTATAGCTTCAATACGCCAGACGACCAATTGGTTTGGGACGTGGGGCATCAGGCTTATGGTCATAAGATCCTTACCGGCAGAAGAGATGTATTTCACACCAACCGACAGCTTGACGGTATCAGCGGCTTCCCAAAACGCTCAGAAAGCAACTATGACACCTTTGGGGTAGGCCACAGCAGCACAGGAATTTCTGCAGCCTTAGGCATGGCTATAGCCAGTAAGCTTTCAGGGGAGCTTGATCGTCAGCACGTTGTGGTCATAGGAGATGCTTCCATTGCTAGCGGGATGGCCTTCGAAGGGCTAAATCACGCAGGAGTTACAGATGCTAATCTACTAGTAGTTCTCAACGATAATGCTATTGGGATCGACCCTTCTGTAGGGGCGTTAAAGGAATATTTACTCAAAGCCACTTTGAGCAATACACCAGAACAAGACAATATTTTTGAAGCCCTAAATTTTACCTATAAAGGCCCCGTTGACGGACATGATTTTGATGCTTTGTTGGATGCTTTTGAGCAGCTCAAAAACGTCAAAGGACCAAAGCTTCTGCACGTGATCACCAAAAAAGGAAAAGGTTTGGCGCAGGCAGAAGCCGATCAAGTGACCTATCACGCTCCGGGTAAATTCGACAGAAAAACTGGAGACTTACTGCCAAAATCCGCAGAAAAACTTCCTCCAAAATTTCAAGATGTATTTGGTCACACCCTAGTGGAGTTGGCGGAAAAAGATGAAAAGATCATCGGCATTACCCCTGCTATGCCTACCGGAAGTTCTCTAAAATATATGATGGAGGCTTTTCCAGAGCGAGCCTTTGACGTCGGGATTGCAGAGCAACACGCCGTGACCTTTGCAGCTGGGCTCGCCACACAAGGTTTTAAGGTTTTGTGTAATATCTATTCGACCTTTTTACAACGGGCTTATGACCAGGTGATCCACGATGTTTGTCTGCAACAACTCCCAGTGATCTTCTGTTTGGATCGCGCGGGTATTGTGGGAGAAGACGGCCCAACACATCACGGTATTTTTGACTTAGCTTATTTGCGCTGCATTCCGAACTTGATCATTTATGCCCCAGCCAATGAAGCTGATCTGCGCAATATCATGAATACAGCAGCTCAAGGACTAGAAAACCCAATCGCAATTAGATACCCTAGAGGACGTGGCGAAGTAGTGGACTGGAAAAGTCCATTAGAAGAACTTACCATTGGCTCAGGAAAAACCATTCAAGAGGGTGGGAAAATTGCAGTGCTGAGTCTTGGAACTGTGCTGACTGATGTAATAAAAGCAGTAAAAATGGCGTCGCAACATGTGAGCGTTTATGACCTGCAGTTCTTAGCACCCTTAGACCATAAGTTATTGGAATCCATTTTTGAAAAGTACGATGTACTGATCACCGTAGAAGATGGGGTGGTCTCCGGTGGATTTGGATCCGCAGTGACTGAATTCGCCGCTTTAAAGAAAGTCCAACTGACTATTGAATGCCTGGGTGTTCAAGATCATTTCCCGGAACACGGCAGCATTGCCGAGCTTAAAGCCGCCGCTGGTTATGACAGTGATTCCATTTTGGCTGTCATAGAATCCTACTTAAAATAATCTCAAAAAAAAGGAGCCCATTTGGACTCCTTTTCTTTTATATTCTCGCTTGTGATTAACGCACCACGAAGCGTTTAACACTTGATGTTCCTTGTGACTCGATCTTCACAAAGTACATGCCCGAAGACAAGCCTTGGTAATCCATAGTCACTGGAGATCCAGCGTTGATTGTTACGTTCTTTTGATCTACCAAACGTCCGTCCATTCCGTAAACAGTTAAGGTTGATTCCCCGATAGCTGTGTTGCTTTCTAGGTTAAACAAACCGTTTGAAACGGTTGGGAATACTACGATCGCATCTAGAGGACTCTCAAAGTCGTTCGTTGAAAGCGTAGCAAATTTATTGGTAAACATTCCACGACCGTGCGTAGAAGCCAAGATCAAGTTGTCTGATTCTCTTAGGTCAAGATCCAATACGCGGATGTCCATCATTCCGTTATCTGAAGCAAACCAAACTGGGCTCGCTGCTGTGATGTCATCTGTAGACCAGATTCCAAGCTCGGTACCAATGATCACCTCTTGAGGTGCCAATGGGTTCTGAAGGATACATTTTACTGGGATATCCGGTAGGTTTCCTTCTTTGTTTTCCCAAGTCACACCAGCATCTGGAGAATACCAAACACTGTTCACACCGTAGTTGTGGAAGGTAACGAATAGCTCATCCTCAGTCTCTCCGAATTCAATATCAGAAACACTACCCACAAATCCAGGACCAGTGATCTCGTTCCAAGTTGGAGTTGCATCAGCATTGTCCAAACGCAAAACTTTACCCGTAGCGGTTCCTACGAAAAGTGTAGAAGACGCCGTAGTAAATGGCGATACTTTGAAAGCTGTTGGAGGCGAGTTATCGATAAGTGCATTATCCAAGTTGGTAGTCACCGCAGAAGTAGTTCCTAAAACATAACGCTTAATAAGCTCATTACCTCCGGTTTGTCCATTAGAATAAAGAATGTCTAAGTTTCTATCCAAACCAGCTTGGTTGATAAATACTCCTTCTCCACTATCGATCTGATAACCTGCTCCTGTAAATGGAATTCGCACATAAATGTGAGAGTTCCCTGGGAAGGTTGTGATCACGTAGTTAGGTACATCATCATAGTCAGTGAATCCACCATCACCACCTAAGCGGTCAATGAAACTTCCAGTTCCCGCAGCGGCGTTATCTCTAAACAAGGTACCGTTGTCTTGTGTTCCACCAGCGAGGTCATCTCCAGAAGAATCATCTGGACTGATAGTTCCGTAGTAGAATTGAGTCACGTTCAAGTTTCTCAAACGCGGTAAAATAGCACCAGAGTTTCCAGCAGCAGTACTCAAGGAAGTAGCATAGAAAGTTCCTCCATCAGTACCTGTCAAAGATTCATTAGGGAATCCAGGACGGAACTCCATCTCGTGAATATCTGCGTGTACGAATGGTACTGTAAGTGTATTTAGGTTTGGATTGTTAGACCATTTAGAGATCTGCTCCCAGTTGTTTCCACCATCAGTAGAACGGTGCATATCAATACCCCCTACATAAATGATATCATCATCGGTTGGATCTACAGCAAGCATCAAATCGTAGAAAGATTGCCCACGTGTATAATCCGACGCAGGAATACCTAGGTCAGCATCGTTAGGCAAGTTAGTGGTAGTAAAAGTATCCCAACCGTCTGTGGTTTGGAAAATACGAACTGGAGTTGTTCCAGTAAGTCCTTGCGCTACGGCGTACATTTTATCCGGATCGGTTCCAGAAACAGCGATCTGTGTGCGGTTAGAAGCCGTCAATACAGTTTCTAGAGCCCAAGTATTTCCATCTGTAGTACTGAAAATGCGTCCTCCTAAACCAGCATTGGTGAATCCAGAACGAATCCCTCCGAAGTAAAGTTTCCCATCGGTAGCAACTTCAAAATCATTAGGAATTCCGTAGAAGGTGTTTCCAAAATAGGTGTATTGAAATACTGACTGCTCAACACGAGACCAAGTAGCACCGTTGTCTGTAGACTCATAAAGTCCGGCATTCTGTAAGCCGAGAATGTTCACAGGGCTGGAAGAACCTCCTCCGCCAGAACCAACATATCCAGTTGATCCTACACCTGCGTAGATGTGTACATCTCCGTCTGGATCTTCCCAGGCTTTGATGTCATTAATGTAGAATAAACCAGAACGAAGATCATTTCCGCCCGCAGTAGTGTCACCACCACCGGCTAGAGTTACGTTCAGACGTACCCAGTTCTGACCTCCGTCAGTAGATTTATAAATTCCGTTACCGTTAGCAGCTCCTTGAGTATACTGCTCCCCAGTTCCGATATACATTACTTGTGGATCGGTAGGATCAAAGGTGATGGAAGAAACCGCAATGTTTCCTGGAACTCCAGAAACCAATTCCCAGTTGGTTGAACCACTGGTCACATCTTCATTCACATACAGACCACCACTCACACCACCAGCAAAAGCGCGTCGAGCATCCGGATCGTTTGGATCCCAAAGGATCATACGTACACGTCCAGAAATATTGAATGGTCCACGCTCTTCCCAAGCGTTATCTTCAGCACTTCCCGGAGAACGGTCTGGTCCAAACTGGTCCACCAATAGATCATAAGTGCGGAACATACGCTCTGGAACTGGCACCCCTAAACTAGGGTCCATGGTGTATAAAAAGTCTTGTTCGTTAAAGGCATTCGGTGGCAAACCAAGAGCGCGACGCTCTTTCTTGCCTAAATTCATCGTCTCGTTAAAAGGGTGATTCATCAAAAAATCCTCGTGCTTTTTACGCAGATCAAGAATCTCTTGAGAAACCTGCTCACCTTCTGGGGAGAACTCAGTAGAAGCGTACCAAGCCAGGCCAGCGGCGGCAATTGCCCCTACTACAAGTAATTTCTTTTTCATATTAATAGGTTTTAGCTTTTAGGTATTTCCCGTTAGAGAAACAGTTTATAAAGATAAGGCTTTATCGCCCTACAGTCAAGACCCTTAAAACGAACCGTTTCCAGTCATTTTTTTGAACTGATTGTGGGCATTACCATCGGTTAGAGAAGCGACGTAAGAACAGGCCAAAAGCAGTCTTTCATACAAATCCATGCTTACGTAGTCGTGTTCCTCTTTGAGGCCTTTCAATAAAAGTCCGTCATAATTGGTTCCTTCTCCGTTTAGATCGCGCACCAACGCATCGGTATATTTTTGAAGCAGCGTATTCAAAATGGAATAACCCATGATCTCTTTGCCTACTACCTCATCACTGCGGTAGACCTTTTTGATACTGATGTCAATGATATCACTGATCTGAGCTTCATAACGGCTTTTATCCAAAAGTCCGTGGTGGAACTTCCCGCGGAGGATGACCTCTTCATTGTCTAAAAAGACGGCCACAGCCTCGCTGATCAAAGTATTGATAGCTAAGGCACGCAAATAAGCCAAACGCTTGGAGGTGGATTGCAGCGCCGCGTATTTTTTAGTTTGAATATTGTCTTTGACCAAATTGATCAAGAGCTCTAAGGCCATTTCTTCTTCAATGAGCCCGAGATTGATCCCATCTTCAAAATCGATGATGGTATAGCAGATATCATCAGCAGCTTCTACCAAAAAGGCCAAAGGATGGCGGTGAAAACGCAGATCCGCTCCCTCTTTGGCAATCAAGCCTAAAGTAGCTGTCACGTCCTTGAACACGCCCAAGTCTGATTGAAATACGCCATACTTTTTATCGCTGATCTGTTTGGTGGGTTTTTTAGGGAGCGATTCTTTGGGGTATTTCATAAATGCACCCAAGGTGGCATAGGAAAGTCTAAGGCCTCCCTCCTGACCGGGGAAATCTTCTGTGATTATTCTAAAGCCGTTAGCGTTGCCCTCAAAGTCTATCAAATCTTGATACTGCTTAGGAGTCAATTGATCCTTATACTTAAGCCCAGCCCCTACGGAAAAGAACTCCCCTATCGCCTTCTCTCCGGAATGTCCAAAGGGAGGATTTCCAATATCATGTGCCAGAGCTGCAGCAGCCACTATAGCTCCAAAATCGTTGAATGTATAGCCGTGTACCTTTTCTAAGGCAGGGTATTTTTCCAACAAAGCTCTACCGGCCAATCGACCGAGGGAACGCCCAACCACAGACACTTCTAAAGAGTGTGTCAAGCGGGTGTGGACAAAATCGGTCTTAGACATGGGGATGACCTGGGTTTTGTCTTGTAAACTTCTAAAAGGTGCTGAAAATATGATGCGATCATAATCCACCTCAAAGCCCAAACGGGTTGGATCTTGCTCAATTCTAAGGCGTTTATTGGTATCTCCGTAACGTTTTAGTGACAGTAATTGTTCCCAGTTCATCGGTAAAATTTGACCTCCGAAAGATACACAAAATGCAAGGTTAATTAATCGTAAAGAAGAAGTTCCATTTTGGAGATTCCGGTAACATTTCGCTAACGCTTTTGTAGCACACATTTAAAAGCGGGTTAACGCCACCTTTACACTGCAGCGGTTTCTTTGTGCCAAGAAATTTTACAGTTGTAATGAAACAAATTACCTCGATATTATTATTGCTATTTACCTCCCTAACAATAGCACAAACTGGATCAGTAGTAGGTGTACTAACTGATAAAGACTTTAACAACGAACCGCTTCCGTTTGCCAACGTGATTATCAAGGGTACTTCTAAAGGAACCACCTCTGATATTGACGGGCTTTACGAACTTGCTGATATGGAGCCTGGTGCTTACACCATCCAGTTCAGCTATGTAGGTTATGAGACTCTTGAGTTTGACGTAACCGTTGAAGGCGGTAAGGTGACTACCTTAAATGTTCCTATGGGTGCAAGTGCTGCAGCCCTAGAGCAGGTTGTGATCACCACCACACGTAAAAGAGAAAGTGAAGTTGCCCTTTTGATTGAACAAAAGAAGGCGACTACAATTATACAAAGCATTGGTGCCCAAGAATTAGCCAGAAAAGGGGTAGACAATGCGGCCGAAGCTGTTGCCCAGATCTCGGGTATTTCACAGCAACAAGGAAGTAGTGATGTATTTGTACGTGGTCTTGGAGACCGCTATCAGAATACAACCATGAATGGTTTATCACTGCCGTCAAACGACGTAAATAAAAAGAACATCAACTTAGACCTTTTCCCTTCGGAGATTATTGAAAGTGTTGGTGTATCTAAAGCATATAACAGTTATTTCTTTGGAGACTTTAGTGCCGGTAACGTAAACATCGTTTCTAAAGAATACAGCGGACCAGGATACTTTAATGTTGCTATCAACTCCGGATTCAACTCTCAAGCGATCGGTGAGGATTTTGTACGTTCAGAAGGACCTAGTCTTTTCGGTTTCTACAACCGTTATGATAATGATCCTTTTGCTGTGGTACTTTCTCACGGGGTAGATCCTCAGGATGCAGAAACTAACATTCCTTTTGCTGGGTCAATCGAAGGAGGCTACTCCTTTAATATTGATGACGATCAGCGTTTGAGTTTCTTTGGAACTGCAGTTTTTAGTAACAGCTACGAGTACCTTACAGGGCCAGCAATTGATTTTACCAATGACGTAAAGGTACGTTTCCCAGATGCAGAATGGTTTGACTACGATACCAACACCGCCCTTATGGGATCTATCTTATACAACAACAAGGCTGGACACAAACTTAAATTCACTTCGCTATTCTCTAATACCTCTTCTGATGAGGTGAGTTACTACGGGATTGGTGGAAACGGATTCAACCGTGACGGTTTCTCTAACAACGGAGATGGTGGATTCTACCAAATGAACGTACAGTTCAACCAAGAGATGATCTTTGTGAACCAAATTAACGGTACACACAAATTTGGAGATACTGTTGATGAGAACGGAGAGAAAAAATGGCTTTTGGACTGGGGATTTGGATTCAATAAGGTGTTCTCTGACGAACCAGACAGAAAGCGTATCACTTTAGAAGATTACCAATTTACTTTGGATAGCGATCCAAACACTAACCCGATCTTCTACGACAACATTGCCTTTGATAACCAGCGTTACTTCCAGAGTATTGAAGATGATGAGCTGAACAGCTATTTCAACTTGAACTACAAGGTGAATGACAATATCAACATCACCATGGGATATAACGGGCGTACTAAAGAGCGTCGTTTTAACAACTGGAGATACGGTTATGAGATCTTAGACAAACTCAACAACCCTGTTACGGATGTAAACAACTTTGATCCTTTCTTCAGCGCTGTGAACATTAACATCCCAGAAGGACGTGGTCAATGGAACTTGAATGTTGCGCGCCAGCCATTAGGTTTGGATGCAACCTTAGGACTGGTTAACCGTCCGCAACCTTATGAGAATACATACACCGGTAATTTAGATATCCACGCTGGTTTGCTTACTGCAGATATCCAAGTAGGTGACCTTTTGATCGTGCCTGGTATCCGCATAGAAAACTGGGAACAGACCATTGTTTATGACGTGATCAACCCAGTACCAACCGATACTGGTTTCCGTGAAGCCAAGGAGAATCTATTCTTCCCAAGTTTGAACTTGAAGTACGCTGTAAACGAAGATATGAACCTGCGTATAGCGGCGAGTCAGACAGCATCCTTCCCAGAATTCAAGGAAGTTGCAAACTTTGTTTATGAAGGAGTAACCCAACGTGTGGGTGGTAACCCTGACTTGCTTGGAAAGGCCGATGGAACTGGAGTTTCTTACTCTGAGATCTTTAATGCTGATTTCAAATACGAGTGGTTCCCAAGCCGCAGCGAGCTGATCGCCTTTGGAGTATTCTACAAGTCTATTCAAGATCCAGTGAACCGAGTTGTAGCAACAGACGCTACTGGTAACCAGCGTTTCTTTAGAACAGGAGACGAGGCGACTGTATTCGGTGCTGAGATCGAATTTAGAAAGAACATTTTGTTGGATGAAGAAGACGATTCGCTCTTGAGCGTTGGAGGTAACCTCGCTTGGAACAACACCAATCAAGATCTGAAAGCAGTTCAGACATCTGACGGATTCACCTTTGGTACTTCCTTCGGTAACCGCACAGAATCAGAACTGCAAGGAGCTTCTGAGTTCATTGCGAACGCTGATGTGAATTACTCTCCAACCTTTGGAGACTACAAACCTAAGTTCACGACCACCTTCTCTTACTTCTCTGACAGAATTTTTGCCTTAGGAAGTGGAGACCTTGGAAACATTGTAGAGAAGGCGGTGCCACAATTGAACTTTGTATGGAGAAACGCTTTTGGAGATCACTTTGAAGCCAACTTAAGCGTTGGAAACATCTTAAACCCTAACGTAACCCTGATCCGTGAAGGAGCAGGTACTAATAACCCACTTTTAACACCGTTTGACCTTGTAAATGCCAACGGAGACGTGACGCTTTTTGAGTGGAAACGCGGTGTAAACTTTGGACTATCTCTTAAATATAAACTATAACAATCTTTTTACTTTAAAACTTGAAAATGATGAAAACCAAATTCTTCTTAATAATCGGTTTGCTTGGTTTAGTTCTTGCTTCTTGTGAGAGCGATGACACCGCTGATATTATCATCGAAGACAACCGCGTTGACAACAGCGTGACAAACAACAACAACGGTGGAACCGACACTACAGATGACGGTACTACAGGTGCTGTAGTAAACCTTTCTGGAGTTTACACTGAAGACCTTACTTTGGACTGTGATACGGAGTATCGTGTAACTGGACCAGTTCTTATTGCTGATGGTGTTACTTTCACTATCTGTGCTGGTACTACTATTGAAGTAGCTCCTGTAGGAGTTAACGCTTATATCGCGATCCTTCAAGGAGGTATGATCATGGCAGACGGAACTGCTGATGCTCCTATCGTATTTACTTCTAACTCTTCTACTCCTGGTTCTGGAGACTGGGGTGGTATTGTAATCTGCGGACGTGCTCCGATCAACTCTACTCCTGACGGTTCTGAAGACACTTCTACTACTGAAGTAGGTGGTCTTTCTTACGGAGGAAACACTCCTGGTGACAACTCTGGTGTATTGCGTTATGTACGTGTTGAGTACGCTGGTGGTGCTATCGATGGTAACTCTGAGCTAAACGGGGTATCTCTTTACGCTGTAGGTTCTGGAACTACTATGGACTTTGTACAAGTTTACATCGGTTCTGATGACGGATTCGAATTCTTTGGAGGAACTGTAAACGCTAGCCACTTGGCAGTAGTTGGATCTGAGGATGACTCTATCGACTGGACTGAAGGATTTACTGGATCATTGACTGATGTATACGTGAAGCACCTAGCTGACCACGATAAAGCTTTCGAATGTGACGGATACAACACTGATTTCTCTAACGAAGGTGGATACTTCTCTGCTCCTGACGTAACTAACGTAACTATCGACGGTGACGCTGGAACTCTTGGAGAGGCTGTACGTCTACGTGCTGGAACTCAAGGAATCTTCACCAACTGGGTGATCAATGACTTTGATGAAGGATTCGATCTTGACGGTGATGACGCTGACAACCCAACAGGACAAGGTGTACTAGATGGTACTCTCGCTGCAATGGATGTTACTTTCAACAACGTTGGTCTTAAGATCAAAAACGATACAGGTTTTGCATGGGACGATGCTGATTTCCTAACTGGAGACGGTAACGGAACTGGTACTGACTTCGCCACTTGGGGTGCAGGTTGGGCTCGTGACTAATTCCACAACCTTTCAACAATAAAGTAAAAAAGGCTCCCAATGGGAGCCTTTTTTCTTACACTGTTTTAAAATCAAAATTAATTGGTGGTAACCACACGAGTATCTTGCATGGTCCATGTATTTACCTGAGCAATAGTATTGTTGCTATAGGTTACTTCTTTTAGTGTTTCTCCTTGGTAGAACATCCAAGTACCAACACGTTGTCCTTTGTTATATTGTGCGATGGCTGTACGATTCCCATCGGCATCATAACTAATCCACTCACCGTGTAACTTACCGTCCTTAGTATAGAAACCGGTTTGAGCGATCTCGCCATTATCGTGAAACAAAGTGGCCTCAATAAGACCTTTCTTTTCTTTGTAAATATTTTTTGGTGCTTCTTGAGCAAATACGTTAGTCCCAAGGAATACTAAAACTAACATGAGGGCAATCTTCTTCATATCTTAGGGCTTTAAATGATTAATAAATTCATTACAAAGATAACATTTTTTTTACTTCTAAGCAACATTTAAGTAACATTTACGTAACATTACAGCTCTATTCATTTGATTTTCTGTTATTTATAATGCTACTTTTTTGGTGACATTGTATCTCATCTTTATACTTTCCCACCAGTAGGGGAATGATTAATTACTACGGAATGCACTCCCGAGACCACTCATAACGTTGCGATAACATTTGATTCTAAAATAAATTCCATTTTTGTTTTCTATTATCGCAAGTCCTTATGGGTGATATCTATTTATTCATGCTGATCGCTTTGGCTATTCTTGCCATTGCAGATTTGGTAGTTGGTGTTAGTAACGATGCCGTTAACTTTCTAAACTCCGCCATTGGCTCTAAAGCCATTTCCTTTAAAACCATCATGATAGTTGCCAGTGTGGGTATTGCCTTTGGCGCATTGTCCTCTAGCGGTATGATGGAAGTGGCTCGGAAAGGAATCTTTGTCCCTGGGGAATTCTACTTTGACGAGATCATGGTCATTTTTATGGCCGTGATGATCACTGATATTCTCCTGCTGGACTTTTTCAATACCCTCGGACTGCCTACCTCAACTACGGTTTCTATCGTGTTTGAGCTGCTGGGTGCAGCCGTGTGTATGTCCATCATCAAGATCTCCAAATCTGGAGAGGACCTCTCTTCTTTGAGTAATTATATCGCTTCTGACAAGGCAACCACCATTATATTAGGTATACTGCTCTCCGTAGCCATTGCTTTTACCATTGGTGCGCTGGTACAATTTGTCACGCGCTTTCTGTTGTCCTTTGATTTTGAAAAGCGCCCGAGTTGGGCTGCCGCGATCTTTGGTGGATTGGCAACAACCTCCATCGCCTACTTTATTATTGTAAAAGGATTAAAAGGAGCTGATCTTTTACCAGAGTCTTTCAACGCTTGGGCGCAAAATAACTTCTATCAATTCATTGGCGCCAATGCCGTTGTATGGACGCTAGTCTCCTTTGCTTTAACCCGATTCTTTAAGGTCAACGTTTATAAATTCATCATTGTACTGGGAACCTTTGCTCTGGCCATGGCCTTTGCCGGGAATGACCTGGTAAACTTCATTGGAGTTCCAATGGCCGCATACGAAGCATATCTAGTTTGGGGAGATTCTAATGTGGCTCCGGAAGCCTTTGCAATGACCAGCCTTTCTCAGGCAGTGCGCACAGAACCTTTACTACTGTTACTAGCAGGGGTCATCATGGTATTGACGCTTTGGTTTAGTGAAAAGGCGCGTCGTGTGGTAAAGACCTCTGTGGATCTTTCCCGTCAAGATGAAGTTAAGGAACGCTTTAAACCGAACTGGCTCTCTCAAAATCTGGTACGCCTAGCCATTGGCCTGAACCGTGGCTTTACCATGGCTTTACCAGAAGCGGCAAGAAATTCCATCAGCAAGCGCTTTGCTCCTACCGTAAAGAGTAAAATATTAGACAAGGACGCACCTGCCTTTGATATGGTGCGCGCAGCCATCAACTTAGTGGTTGCCTCTGTGTTGATCTCCATTGCCACAGGCTTGAAATTACCGCTTTCCACCACCTACGTGACCTTTATGGTTGCCATGGGTACTTCTTTGGCTGACCGCGCTTGGGGAAGTGACTCTGCTGTGTATCGTGTTGCTGGGGTGATCAATGTAATTGCAGGTTGGTTCATGACCGCCATTACAGCCTTTATCGCAGCTGCTATTATGGCTGCACTTATCTATTACTTTGAATGGGTGGCCTTGATCACTTTGCTAATCTTAGCCGTGATCCTCATTGCGCGATCTTATCTGCGTACCAGCAGAAACACTAAAGAGATTCGTGAAGAGCTGGAATTCAAAATGGCAGAAAGCACCTCTGTAAAAGGAGTGATTGAAGAGTCTGCCAATAATGTATCCACAGTAATGAAACGCGGATCCAAGATCTTGAACAAGTCTTTGGATGCTTTAGCGAGACAAAATTTAAAAGACCTTAAAAAGGCACGCAATGACGCCGAAAGCCTCTCTGATGAGATGGACGACCTGAAGAATCACATCTTCTTTTACATCAAAGGCTTGGATGGCAGTTCTGCTGGAGCCACGCGTTTCTATTTGATGGTACAAGATTCCTTGGAAGACTTTGTGCAGTCCATCGGATTTATTGCAAAGACCAGCCACAAACACGTTAAGAACAATCACCAAGGATTGACCTTTAATCAGATTCGTGACTTGAAGCAGATTGAAGAAAGACTCTTGGACATGTTTGCCAAAGTAAAGACCAACTTCGACGCTATGAACTTGGATGAACTTCCAAACCTCATCGCAGAGAAACAGGAGTTTGACGCGTATATCTCTAGTGATATCGAGAAACAGATCCAACGCACCAAACAACCAGACAGTAGCGCGCGCAACACTACGCTTTACTTCAGTCTTCTTTTAGAATGCAAAGATCTGGTAGAGACCACTGCGACTGTTTTAGAACAGTACTACAAAGAGTGGGAGATCACTAAGAAACCAGAAATTCTATAATGCGTTTACTGCTTGCTCTTTTATTGCTTCCTCTGTTTAGTGTAGCCCAACAGCTCACTGGGGAACAATTGCTAGAGCGTGCCATAGCGTATCATGATCCACAGGGCAATTGGGAAACCTTTAATGGGATACTTTATGTAACCATGGAAACGCCAAACTCAGATCCTCGCAATAGCGAGATTCAAATTAACTTGCCGCAGGAGTTTTTTAAGGTAGTCGCTACGCAAGGGGATCGAGAAACTTTATACCAAATTGATCGCGGAGCCTGTTCCATTGGACTTAACGGTGATATGGACCTGACCCCAACGGAGCTCAAAGAAAACAACTTAAGCTGCGAGCGCGCTACACTTTACAAAAACTACTACACCTACCTATACGGACTTCCTATGAAGCTTAAAGACCCAGGAACTTATGTTGATCCAACGGTCACCGAGGTAGCTTTTAAAGGCAAGACCTATATGCGGCTAAAAGTCACTTATGAGGAAACTGTAGGTACGGACATTTGGTTCTTTTATTTTGATCCGACCACCTTCGCCATGGAAGTCTACCAATTCTACAAAGGTGACCCAGAAGACAAGGGCAAAGACACTGGAGAGTATATCTTACTTTCTGATGAAGTTGAGATCTCTGGCATTAAAATACCCAAAGATCGGGCCTGGTACTACAATAAGGGCGATAAGTATTTGGGGACCGACCTGCTGTTCACCTCGGGATTCAAATCCAACTAAAGCAACAAAAAAAGACTCCCTTTTGAGGAGTCTTTTTTCAATCAACACTTAAAACAAATCTTAAGAACCGCACATCAAGCAGTCTTCGTCTTCGTCGGCATCTCTACTCTTAGCCAACATTTCACGTAACTCTTGAGGCGTCAATGGCTTGTCTGTTGCTGCTGCAGTAACGGTACCTACGGCCGCTTCCTGAGGTGCAGGAACAGCTTCCTTTGTAGTGTTCTTAAGTGTAAATTTGATCGCGTCTACGGCACTCTTAGTACGTAGGTAGTACATTCCTGTTTTAAGACCGCTCTTCCAAGCATAGAAGTGCATTGAAGTAAGCTTCGCCATATTGGCGTTCTCCATAAACAGGTTCAGTGACTGTGACTGATCAATAAAGTATCCTCTGTGTCGGGACATATCAATAATGTCTTTCATACTGAGTTCCCAAACAGTTTTATACAGTTCTTTAAGGTCTTGAGGGATCACATCGATGTGCTGGATAGATCCGTTAGCACGCATGATCTCTTCTTTTAGATCATCATTCCAAAGGTTAAGCGCAACAAGATCTTCCAAAAGGTGCTTGTTCACTACAATGAACTCTCCAGACAATACACGACGCGTATAAATGTTAGAAGTATACGGTTCAAAGGCCTCATTGTTTCCTAAGATCTGAGAGGTAGAAGCTGTTGGCATCGGAGCTACCAACAAAGAGTTTCTCACTCCGTGCTTCTTCACATCCTTACGCAATTTGCCCCAGTCCCAACGACCACTAAGCTCTTCATCTTTAATGTTCCAAAGGTTGTGTTGGAACAAGCCTTCAGAGATCGGAGATCCTTTATAGGTCTCGTAGGCTCCGTCTTGCTTAGCCTCTTCCATCGATGCGGTTACTGCAGCGAAGTACAAGGTTTCAAAGATCTCTTGGTTGAGTTTCTTAGCCTCTTCACTGGTAAATGGCAAACGCAGTTTGATGAAGGTATCTGCCAATCCTTGAACACCCAAACCAACCGGACGGTGGCGGAAGTTACTGTTACGCGCCTCTGGCACTGGGTAGTAATTTCTATCAATTACACGGTTCAAGTTCTTAGTTACACGCTTGGTGATTCTAAAGAGCTCCTTGTGATCAAAAGCGCCGTTCTTCACAAACATTGGCAAAGCAATTGACGCCAAGTTACATACCGCTACCTCATCAGCAGAGGTGTACTCCAAGATCTCTGTACAAAGGTTAGAAGAACGGATAGTACCCAAATTCTTTTGGTTCGATTTGCGGTTGGCCGCATCCTTGTACAACATATAAGGAGTACCCGTCTCAATTTGAGATTCTAGGATCTTCTCCCAAAGCTCGCGTGCTTTAATAGTTTTGCGTCCGCGATCTTCTGCCTCGTATTGGAGGTAAAGCTTTTCAAACTCTTCACTGTGATTGTCAAACAATCCTGGACATTCGTTTGGACACATCAAGGTCCATTCTGCGTCTTCTTGCACACGCTTCATGAATAGATCCGGAATCCACATGGCGTAGAACAAATCACGCGCACGCATCTCTTCCTTACCGTGGTTCTTTTTCAAGTCTAAGAAGTCAAAGATATCTGCGTGCCATGGCTCCACATAAATCGCGAAGGAACCTTTACGCTTTCCTCCACCTTGGTCTACATAACGCGCCGTGTCATTGAATACACGTAGCATAGGTACAATTCCGTTAGAAGTACCGTTAGTTCCGGAGATATAAGAACCCGTTGCGCGAATGTTGTGAATAGAAAGACCAATTCCTCCCGCAGATTGGGAGATCTTAGCAGTTTGTTTTAGGGTGTCGTAGATACCGTCAATACTGTCGTCCTTCATGGCTAGAAGGAAACAAGATGACATTTGTGGCTTAGGCGTACCAGAGTTAAAGAGTGTAGGGGTTGCGTGGGTAAAGAACTTCTTACTCATGAGTTCGTAAGTTTCTTTTACCGCGGCCATATCTTCCATATGAATACCAACAGATACACGCATCAACATATGCTGTGGACGCTCTGCGATCTGTCCGTTCAATTTTAGAAGGTAAGAACGCTCTAAAGTTTTGAATCCAAAGTAGTCGTAACCAAAGTCACGGTTGTAGATGATTGTGGAATCCAATTCCTCAGCATTCTTCATGATGATATCATACACCTCGTCGCTCAAAAGTGGCGCTTTCTTCCCCGTTCTAGGATTTACATAAGTGTACAGATCCGTCATCACCTCAGAGAAGGTCTTCTTGGTGTTCTTGTGCAGGTTCGATACCGAAATACGCGCCGCCAATCGGGCGTAATCTGGGTGTGTGGTGGTCATGGTGGCAGCAATCTCCGCAGCCAATGTATCCAACTCACTCGTGGTCACACCGTCATACAAACCTTCAATGACGCGCATGGCAACCTTTACAGGATCTACTAATTCATTCAGACCGTAGCATAGCTTTCTTACGCGTGCCGTGATCTTGTCAAACATGATGGGCTCTTTGCGTCCATCTCTTTTAATTACATTCATCTACAACTTCTTTAGTTAATTAGTGCCTAATTTTTAGCAAAACATAGGTAGGTACGCTAGGTGTAACCCGCGTATAATCAATTGGTTAAAAAAGCTCCGGGCCTGGGGCAGCCCCCTGGAGCGATTTTAGAAATCTGCGTCGAAACTAATCTTGTTAGATTCTTTGTCTTTGTTGGTAACTCCCGCTTTTTGATATTCGGAAACGCGCTTCTCAAAGAAGTTCGTTTTACCTTGAAGCGAGATCATATCCATAAAATCAAAAGGATTGCTGGTGCTGTACTCTTTCTCACAACCCAACTCCACCAAGAGGCGGTCTGTAACAAACTCCAAATACTGTGTCATCAGTTTGGAGTTCATTCCAATTAGACTTACCGGTAAAGACTCGGTAATAAATTCACGCTCAATATTAAGCGCATCCACAATGATTTCACGGATTCTTTCCTTTGGAACTTTATTGATCAAGTGATGGTTGTGCAAGTGTACTGCGAAATCACAGTGAACACCCTCATCTCTTGAGATCAGCTCGTTGGAAAAGGTCAATCCTGGCATTAAGCCACGTTTTTTGAGCCAGAAAATCGAACAGAAGGCTCCAGAGAAGAAGATCCCTTCTACAGCAGCGAAAGCGATAAGGCGCTCAGCAAAACTTGGACTTTCAATCCATTTTAATGCCCAATCCGCCTTTTTCTTGATTGCTGGGAAGTTTTCAATTGCATTGAAAAGCTTGTCCTTCTCTTTTTCGTCCTTTACGTACGTATCAATAAGTAGCGAATAGGTCTCTGAATGGATGTTCTCCATCATGATCTGGAATCCGTAGAAAAACTTCGCTTCTGAATATTGAACCTCATTTACAAAGTTCTCCGCTAGGTTTTCATTTACAATTCCATCCGAAGCTGCAAAGAAGGCCAAGATATGTTTGATGAAATAACGCTCATCATCATTCAATTTGGTTGCCCAATCCGTCAAATCTTGGTGTAAGTCAATCTCCTCTGCCGTCCAAAAACTGGCTTCAGATTTCTTGTACCAATCCCAAATATCGTGGTGTTGAATAGGGAATATTACAAATCGGTCCTTGTTCTCTGCTAAAATCGGTTCTACTGCGCTCATTGTCCGTTGCTTTTTTTAAAATTCGATAAATTTCTCGTTACTCGGGACTAACAAATATGAAAAATTTTAGAACGAATTAGTCGAGAATACAAGCTTGGTTTTCAACAAAGTTTTTAACATCAAAATTTTCAAACTGTTCACATAGTTTTGTTAACAAATTTGATTAATCAATTTATTATCAGCATTTTACAAAATTACTGTTGAAGTTATTAACAAACAGAAAACAGACCGTTAATAGCTCGTGAAACCCCAGTGAAACCCAAGTGTTCTAAAGGGTTTTCCTAACATTTCCCTAAGGTTTAGGTAACACGATTTTTAACAGCAATCTTAAACAGAAATTTTTGGTTTGGAAGTCAAATGACCCTCTACTTGTAGAAAAAAATCACCAAAATGGTGATTTTATCATCCTGAATTCTTCAAAAGAATTCTCAGTCGAATTAAGAAGAATAAAAACGGGATTATGCGTCTTGTGATTTTTGTGCGATTTGATCCAAACCGTCAAACCAATCTTGTCCGAATTTTCGAATCAAGGCATTTTTTACAAATTTGTAGACAGGAACTTTGAGCTGCTCTCCTAAACTACAAGCAGTATCACAAATGGGCCAACGGTGATAATTTACTGCAGCAAATTCACTGTAATCGGTTACGCGTACAGGATACAAATGACAAGAAATTGGTTTTTTAAAATCCACATCACCTGCATTGTAAGCATCTTCTATTCCGCAACTGGCAATTCCACCTTCTTTAAAGGTCACATAGGCACACTCTGCTCCGTTGACTAAAGGCGTCTCTAATTCTCCAGCTTCTGACTTTATCCAAGTGCCTTGTGCCTCAATAGCTGCCTTGCCCTCCTCTCTTAGATGCGGAGCCACCTTGGGGTAGATCTGTTCCAGAATTTTGGTCTCTTCTGCGCTAAGCGGTGCACCAGCCTCTCCGGCAATACAGCACTCGCCTTTACAAGCGCCTAGATTGCACACAAATTCCTTTTCAATAAGGTCTGTAGATACTATGGTTTTGCCCAATTGGATCATGGGGCAAAGATATTTGCTTTGGACTTAAAAATCCAATCCATAGTCTTAAAAATAAAAGCTGAAATTCTAGGTGGCGAACTGCCAATATTGACTACTTTTGCGCCCTAAATCAAGCTGTTATGGAGTTCAACACTAAAGAGATCTTCACCGCAACCATGGTTTTGTTTGCGGTTATTGATATTATTGGAAACATCCCCATTGTAATCTCCTTAAGAGAACGTGCGGGACATATTCATTCAGAAAAAGCCTCTATCATTGCCGCTGCAGTGATGGTGCTGTTTTTGTTCTTGGGTGAGAGCATTTTAAAGCTCATTGGGATCAACGTCAATGAATTCGCCGTTGCGGGTGCTTTTATCCTTTTCTTTATTGCTTTGGAGATGATCTTGGGCGTTACTCTATTTAAAGACGATGGCAGTACTCCAGAGCTAGCCTCCATATTCCCACTGGCCTTCCCAATGTTGGCCGGCCCCGGAAGTTTGACCACTCTATTATCACTACGCGCAGAATATCATATAGAAAACATCATCATTGCCATTGTTATTAATGTCATTGTGATCTATGCGGTTTTGAAAACCTCTGCCCGACTCCAACGCTTCTTAGGAAAAAACGGAATTGGTATTATAAGAAAGGTTTTTGGCGTAATTTTGCTAGCGATTGCGGTGAAGCTGTTCACCTCAAATATTCAAGAATTATTTGCGTAAAGCACAAGCAATGAAAATACTCATCTACATCTTAATGGCTGGCGCACTCGTGCTGATGATCTACAACGCGACTCAACTCAATTTTGACGCCTTGTTGGAAGGAGAAAGCAAGACTGCCATTTCCTTGATATTGGCAGGATTGAGCTGTATTATTTTACTGCTGATTTTACTCCTCTCTAAAAAGATCGAAGAGAAGAAAAAGAATTCCTAATCCTCTATTGGGGTTAGATTTGCGCGTTCCAGATCTAAGACGCGCTGAATCATAGCGTCTTCTCCATTAGCAACCTGTCTGGCCTGATTGCTTCCGTAGAGCTGATCTGCGAGCGTCTGCTTGATAGCCAGCTTCAAGATATCAAAGTGGGAAGCCAAATCCAGATTGGGTGATTTGAAGCGCTCATTATAATTAATGAAAGCATTGGCCAACTCATCAGACACCTCGTAATCATTCATAAAAGTATCAAAGTCCATCCCATCAAACTCCTCACGAGAGTCTTCCAATTGCTCAAAGACAAAGTAGTTCATATAGCCTGTAGACATCACATATTCCAAGGTTTCATTGGCAATACTGGTATCCTTAGGTACAAACACATCCGGAGTAATTCCTCCGCCACCATAAACCACACGGCCTTCTGGAGTGACAAACTTGAGCGAGTCAGACACCTTAATGCTATCTGCTGATCGCAACTCTCCGTTTCTGTAACGGTTTTGGTATTCGCTAAAATAATCGTCTAAGCCTTTGGCATAGGAACGTTGAATGGAGCGACCCGTTGGGGTGTAATAACGCGCAATGGTCAAACGAACGGCGCTACCATCTCCCAGAGACATTTCTCGTTGTACCAAGCCTTTGCCATAGGAACGGCGCCCAACAATGGTTCCATGATCATTGTCTTGCAAAGCTCCTGCGACGATCTCAGAAGCAGAGGCCGAATTCTCGTTCATCAAAACGTAAACCTTGCCTTTTTCAAAATCCCCTCTGCCAGTGGCAAAGGTTAGGTCTTCATCACCTTTTTTGTTTTTGGTGATGAGCATGAGCTTATCGTCTTCTAAAAACTCATCCAATATCTTGTTAGCGGCATTGATATAGCCGCCAGGGTTATTTCTCAAATCGAGGATCAAGGTCTCCATGCCTTCATCCAGGAGGTCATCCATAGCCTCTTTAAATTCATCATAAGTGGTATCGGCAAAACGGTTTATCTTAACATAACCGGTAACCTCATCGATCAAATAAGAAGCTTCCACACTGACCAAAGGAACCTCTTTACGCTTCACGGTGAATTCCAAAAGTTCCGGTTCGCCGCGACGGTAAATGCTGAGTTTTACTTTGGAATTCCTGCTTCCTTTTAAAAAGGAAACAATGCTGTCTCTGGAGATCTCGGCTCCATTGAGCTCTTGGTCATCTGCAGCTACAATACGATCTCCACCGCGAATTCCCGCTTCATACGCGGGCCCTCCTTCTATAGGATTTATGATGGCTATGGTATCGTTGTAGACGTAAAAGTTCACCCCAATACCCACAAAATTCCCGCGCATATCATTGGCAGCATCTTCATAGGCATCCACAGGAATATAAACAGAATGCGGATCTAGGTTTTCCAAAATTCCGTTTACGGTGACATCAACAATACTGTCCGTATTGACTTGGTCAACGTATTCGTAGTCTATATAATCAATAAGTCTATTGAGCTTGTCTTTCTTGGAATTCTTAGCAAAGATCTGTTCGCCTCCATCCTGAAAATTCAGTTTGGCGCCAATAAAGGTACCCACAGCCAAACAGCTGCCGACAATAAGCGGTATATAGACTTTAAATTTGTTCATTGATTTAATCCAAATCGGCTAAATGTACTACTTGAACTCCAGCGCGTTCCATAAATTCCAAACCGCTAACATCCTTGTATTGAATATTGTAAACTACTCGGGTAATTCCTGCCTGGTGTATTAATTTACTACACTCACGACAAGGCGAAAGTGTGACGTAAAGCGTAGCGCCTCTACAACTTTGATTACTTCCGGCCACTTTCAAAATGGCGTTGGCCTCGGCATGAAGCACATACCATTTGGTATAGCCTTCTTCATCTTCGCAAAAATTTTCAAAACCTGTTGGGGTTCCGTTGTATCCGTCTGAGATGATCATCTTGTCTTTAACGATCAAGGCTCCAACCTGCTTGCGCTTGCAGTACGAGAGTTTAGCCCACTCCAATGCCATGCGCATATAAGCCACATCGTATTTGTGTTGTTTTACTGAAGTATTCATAGTTGAGGCAAGATAGCCAATTCCAAACGAAGATAATTGAACTCCGCTCCTCTATTAAACTGTAGCTTGTTAATCTTATTACAAAGTTTGTCAAAAAAGTGCCAAATCAGCCTTAGAACGGCCAAGTATCCGCGAGCATCGGCAAGAGCAATCCAATGGCGATACAACAAAGTGCTATGGTCCAATCTCTGGCACTCGCTTTGAGTATATTCTTAGCGACAAAACCAACGACCAAAGCAATCAGCACAATCACCAGCTGAGCCAATTCAATTCCCAAAGCGAACTCAAAGAGCGGCAAGGCCGCGCTTTCATCCAAACTCCTAAAGAAGTTAGCAAAACCAAGCCCGTGTATCAATCCGAAGAAAAGCGTCATGATATACGTCCCATAAACGGACAACTCTTTGGCGCCCTTACGCGTATTCAAAAGGTGGTAAATAGCCGTCGCTAAAATGGTTACAGGAATCAAAAACTCCACCGCTGTTGGTGAAACGGTTACCCAGCCAAAGGTGGCGGCAACTAGAGAAATCATATGCCCAAGAGTGAAGGTGGTGACCAAGCCCACTACCTTTTTCCAATCGGCAAATTCATAGACAGAAACCAAAACCACTAAAAATAAAAGGTGGTCCGGGCCTCCCCAATCAAGAACATGATTGAAACCCAGATTCAGATATAGCCAAAAATCAGACATGGATGACGTTTTGTGTAAAGTTACCACAAATGAAGCAAGTTGCCCTGTACATTATACCTTCTTTAAGACAAAGACAACACTAAAATAAAACTGGGAGAACAGCTGTAGCAGCAAAGTGCATTCTAGCAAAACATAAGTAATTAATTTTTAGTAACTTAGAAATAAAATCAACTATGAAACTAAAACTACTCTTCTTTTTGGGCCTATTGGGCATGTCCCAAATGCAGGCTCAAGATCCTATCCTTTTTGAATACGATTGGTTTCTGCTCTCGGTAACAAATGATGGAGAGACCTTCTATACCCCTAGTAATACAGAGGTCAATCTAGTGCCCTTCCACTTAAATGATACCGCAGACCCTAGTGATATGCTGACCTATGTTTGCAATGCTTTAGTGGCTGACAGTGTTACCTATTCGGAGCCTTCTCAAATTACGTTCAATTCTTTGGCCATGACCCTAATTGATTGTACTATTCCAGAGAACGATATCTTTGAGTTCCATTATTTCAATTTTTTCTTTGAAAGTGACGGTGACGCTTTGGAATACATCATTTCCGTCATTGATGATCCTGATGGATATGCCTTAAGCATTTACAAACCTGATGGAGATGTCGTGCATTATTTATCAGGTATTTTGAGCGTAGAAGATTTTACCTTGGATGCCCTAAGCTTATACCCCGTACCCGCAAAAGAAACGCTGTATGTTACCAATCCAAAGGGGTTGGAGCTGTCTATTGAAGTCTATGATGTGACTGGAAAGCGGATTCAAACAGGACGTTTCACAAGCAATAGTTTCCAAATTGATGAATTAGAGGCTGGCGTCTATTTTGCGACGCTCAGCGATGGACAAGCCACCACGGTGAAGCGTTTTATCAAGCAATAGTTAGAAGTACTGCTGTAATTCCTTTTTAAAATAAGCAGCGCTTGATGCTGCGCTGGTTGTGGAATTTAAGGTAAAGTTTCCGCCTTGTTCTATATAAAAATACTCCAGACCAGAAACCAAAGGATCAGGCAGAATTTCATGATAGTTGATAGAGCCATTGCCCAGTTCTGTATAATCTCTGCTGACTTTGTGCATGTCTTTTAAGTGCCACATCACGTAGCGGCCCGGATATTTAGCCACTAACTCTTTGGGCGTGGTCTTGCCTTGATGCATCACCCAGTACATGTCCATTTGGAACTTTACCTGTTCGGGATCGGTTCTATCAGCAATAATATCATAACCCGTTTCTCCATTGCCCAGATCGGCAAATTCATAGCCGTGATTGTGAAAAGCAAAGCCTAAGGGAGTTTCACTGATCTGCTGCCCAATGACCTTTAGCTTTTGAGCCAACAAACTATAACCGTCTCGGTTGCGATACGCCTCCTCAATAAAGGGCCAGGTAATGTATTTATTGTCCATAACAGATGCGGCGCTAATACAAGCATCTACGTAACGGCGCAGCTCGTCATCAGAAGCTTCCATAAAGGCAGAAAGCCCGTAATGACCGCTACTAACGGTAAGATCCAAATCATTGAGAATCGCTTTAAAATCCTGAGGCGAGTAGCCGTAGATCTTGTTGGTATCCGCATCAAAACCATAAGTCTCAAAGTCTTCATATCCCATGACCTTGAGTGCTTGAAGCGTTTCAATGGGTTTGTCTACCATTTGATCTCGAATAGAATAGACTTGGTAGCCGAGTTTGTATTTGCGCTGATCACCAAAACCTGCACAACTCCATGGGAGCATAGCAGCAGCACTCGCTGTGGCACTGAGTTTTATAAATTCTTTGCGATTCATGACTTAGAGTTAGTTGAGTTTAGAACAAGATTAACCTTGTTTCAATTATTCAAGGTTTCACGATCAATCCATACTCGGACAAATAGCCTCGGTCCAAATGGCGTATCCTTTTGGATTCATATGTAGACTATCACCAATGAAAATGTGTGGTTTGGGTCTGCCTGCTTCGTTCAACATCGGATTCCATACATCGATATAACTAACCTGCTCTTGCTGCTTTGCATAATTAGAAAGCAATTTGTTTACCGCCAGATACCCTTGCTCAAACTGCCAACGCGCAGGACTTGGTTTGGTGCCGATGATGTAGATCTCTGTTTCCGGCAAACTACTTCGGATCTTCCCCACGATCTCACTCATAGTTTTTAAAATAGTCTCTGGAGTCTTACCAGAATTGATATCGTTATCGCCTTCATAGATAAATACCTTCACAGGCTTGAATCGCAGAACAGCCGCATCTAAATGATAAAGTAAATCACTGGCTTCTGAGCCTCCA
>NZ_JABSPU010000020.1 GCF_013214815.1 Gilvibacter sp. | reverse complement strand
GGATCAATCAAGAACAGTGGATAGGCTTTGGGCAAAAAGCGACTGTATTTCTAAATACCAGCACTACAGACAATCAACCATTATCAGTCCTTGAAGCTCAAGCCATGGGACTTCCCGTGGTTTCCACCGCAGTGGGAGGGATGCCTTTTTTAATTGATAACGGTGCTGAAGGGTTTCTGGTTGATCAGCAAGAGCCTGATGCAATGGCAGATGCTGTCCTAAAGATTTTGAAGGACGAATCTTTGTATAAGTCCATGAGCGAAAAGGCTTTAGCAAGAGCCCAACAACACGATTGGCCTTTAATCCTTGAAAAGTGGAAGTCTATTTTAAATTAGATTATTATTTTTAACAACCACCAACCCCCAGACATGACACAAAAATCAAATATTCACTTTGATATTTCAGAACGCAAGGTGCTGCTGCGTATTTTGGATATTTTCTGTGTCTTGGCTTTACTTTACGGGGTAGGTTTGGTCTTTGACTTTGACTACTTTAAGATCAATTCAGAACACTGGTTTTGGTCAATTGTGTTAGCGCTTTATCTCACGGTGTTTGCTACCATCTTTGAGCTTTATGATCTGCAAAAAGCGAGCAATTTTGAGGTCGTGGTGAAGAACATCATTTTGACCTCCTCGGTCACGGTTCTCTTTTACTTATTGACGCCTTTCTTCAGTCCGGAGTTGCCGGAGAATCGTATTCAGATCGTCTATTTCTATCTGGCAATCAACGTAGCCTTGTTCCTTTGGCGCTATGCCTATATATCCCTTATCGCAACACCGCGTTTCTTTAAGCGCGTACTCTTGGTAAGTGATGCTTCGGAGGTAGAATTGGTAGCATCTGTCTTGCATAAGGTGGATCCAAACTATAAAGTCATCGGCTTTATAAATACAGAAAAAAAAGCCTATAAACCTCTAGAGATTGGTGGTTTAGAGGAATTTGAAGGTAAAAACATTAAGGAAGCGGTAGCGGATCATTTCATCTCAGAAATTGTGGTCTGTACGCCAGAAGCCCAAGGGATCAACAGACGCATTTACAACGAACTCCTGGAGTTATTGGAGGGTGGGTTTCCTATTCGGGAGTATACCCAAGTATATGAGGAACTTTCCAAACGGGTTCCTGTACAGCACGTTGACAAGGACTTTTATCGCTATTTCCCTTTTAGTCGAAGCAATCAGAACAAGCTCTATCTATTCTTCCACCGTTTGTTGGACCTGCTGTTTTCTGTAATTGGGCTAGTTTTTGGTTTGCTGATCTCCCCGGTGATCATCACTGGTAATCTCGTTGGGAATAGAGGCCCTGTTTTTTACACCCAAGAACGTGTTGGACGCAACGGCAAGGTGTTTCGCATCATCAAACTTAGAACCATGGTGGTTGATGCCGAAAAGGATGGCGCGCAGTATGCCACAGCAAAAGACGTCCGCATTACACGTTTTGGTAATTTTTTGCGCAAGACTCGATTTGACGAAATCCCTCAATTTTTAAATGTGATCAAAGGAGAAATGAGCGTCATTGGACCCCGACCGGAACGTCCTGTGTTTGTGAAGGAACTCTCTGAGATCATTCCTTTTTATGAGATCAGGCATATTGTAAAACCGGGAGTGACGGGTTGGGCACAGGTGAATGCCAAATACGGGGTATCACATGCGGATGCTTTGGAGAAACTGCAATACGATCTGTATTACATCAAACGCAGAAGTCTGTTTTTGGATATCAGTATTGTGATCAAGACCCTAAGCACCATCATCTTCTACCGCGGGCAGTAGGTCTTTGTCCACAGCTTTCAACAAGTATACATAGCGAATTGCCAAGGCGATCACAAAGGGGATCAGCGCTTTAGGGAATATTTGAACCCCAACCATCCAATGCATAGACATCAATACCAACATCAGCAATAAAAACTTCAAATAGGCTTTTGTCCAGCGTTTGGGGTGTTTTTTGCCCAATTGAAAAGCTAATAATAGATTCAATGGGAAAGCCCATAGCAGATTGTAGTTATAAGCGGTAGTATAATGATCTGTTGCAAACCAAAGCAGTAACAAGATCACACCTACTAAGCCTAGGAAGATCTGTATAACAGCATCTACGGCTCTGGTTCTGCCTTGCTTCTTGCTATCTCGATACGTAACAAATAATAAGCCCAAACCAAGGAGCAGCATTACCAAAAGTGGGCTGGTTAAAAAGTTACTTTCACGCTCTTCGGGCTCGTTTTCAAAAAGGTCTTTAGTGCTAGCCACTAAAGCCGTTGCCTCTTCCCCCGTTCCTCGACTGGCTTTTTCCAAAGCTTTGAAAACATACTCTGGTAAGAACATATGATCCTTGATAGGAGCCGTTCTATCTACGACAGAGCCAATTCCCAGATCCATTCCAAAGCTACCCCAAGTGTTCCAATGTACATTCTGCTGGATTAGCGTTCTAAAGGTCTGGGGTTCTTCTACAAAGCTGGAATCAATGCTCATTTCAGGAACAATATCTTGAAGGATAAGCGGGATCTTTGTGGCGCAATTGTCGTAGAAAAAATCGTAGTTATAGGCGCGATTCTCTGGCTTGAGGTTGTTTTCTAAAAAGATAAACATCGCCTGCTTTTCTTGCTGGTCCAAAGCTAGGGCCTGCTCCTTTATCCAGCGGTTGTCCTCAATATAGTTGCGTAGAAAACCTTCGGTGCGACGACGGTCTAAAACATAGCGCATTTGCCCTTTGGCGAATTTTGCATAGAAGTTTGGATCACTAAAGTCGTAAACCCCGTAATTGTAAATCACGTCAATTCCACGGGCTTTGTCTTCTAATCTAATCGCCGTATGTCCGAAGGAATCATAAAGCGCTTTTCCCGGCCCCATGGTGAGAATAGAAACCTCGGCACCACTAGAGAGTTGAAGCTCTTGTGCTTGATGTTGAAAGGTGATAAGAGTAAGGAGAAGAAGTAAAAGTTTCCGCATAGGCTATCTGAATAAACTCCAGTCAATGGTTAATGAGAACACGTTGGAATACAAGGCGGCACTTTGGTCACCGATATCGGTCAGGGCGTAATCCAGTTGAATTCCTTTGTATTTGAATCCTACACCAATATTGGGTTGAAACCCAACATTGTCACTGCCATCTAGTTGTTGAATGTTCTGAAAATTACCCGCTCCCGCGCGAACAAAGATCAGGTCGATATAACCAAACTCCAAACCTACAGCCGGCGTGATGCTGGCAAAGGAACTGGAGATGATATCGTTGGTCTCTGCAAAACGCATATTGAGATCTACAGCCGCTAAGAGGGAGTAATCATAATGGAATACAAACTTTTTAGCAATTCCAATATTGAGCTTAGGTAAGGTTAATTCTGTGGTTTCTGGTAGTTCCTGATTTTGACCCTCAACCGCATTGCTGATGGTCGCAAACTGATCTTCATCTATGGTCCAAGCGTTGAAGGTCGTAGTGATGTCTCGCGCCATGATACCGAATCGCCAATTGGATTTAGACTGAAACTGAATTCCAGCATCCAAGCCGAAGCCCCAAGAATTGGCAAAATCTCCGATCACACGACGGATCACTTTAGCGTTGACTCCAATATTCAGCCCGTCTAAGGGCAGAGCACGCGCATAAGAAAAGGTCACCCCATAATCCGCAGTAGAGAATAGCGAGATTCTGTTGTAATCAATATTTCCTTGCTCGTCAATTAACTGAGTGGTGTTCAAAATATCATCCACTCCAAAGCGAATCACAGACAAAGCCACTGCAGATTGCTTGTCCAAAGGCATCGCAAAAGCAGCGTAATCATAATTGGCAATATTGGCAAAGTAAGAAGCGTGCATCAAGGCCAATTGGTTGTCTTCCAATTGCACCAAGCCCGCAGGGTTCCAATAACCCGAATTCACGTTAGCGGTAGATGCAGTCACCGCATTGGCCATACCAAATGCCGCGGCATCGACGCCAATGTTCATAAATTCGTTGGAATACTTTCTGGTGGTCTGAGCCTGAAGTCCCAGGCAAACTACCAGCAGTACGAGTAATAACTTCTTCTTCAAGCGTAATTTTTTACGGTCTAAAGCGGACGCTGTTTTGCCTATTAAAACTGCAAAAAGCCGTTGTTATTGTGCAGCTCCGCCTGCAGACAAAAATACTTTATTATTTTTACAATCAATTGTCAAAAACTCATGCGCAAATACATTCCTCACCTATTTACTTCTTTGAATTTATGCTGCGGATGCATCGCTGCGATTTTCATAATAATAGGACAACCTTTAGGGGCAGTGATCTTTATGTTTTTGGGGATATTTTTCGACTTTTTTGACGGTCTTGCGGCTCGCGCTCTAAAGGTGACCTCAGAGGTTGGTGTTCAATTGGATTCCCTTGCAGATGTCATTACCAGTGGTCTGGTTCCCAGTCTAATGATGGTTCACCTGTTGATCAATGCCGAATGGGATGGCACTATAGGCACTTACTTGGATGCCTTAATGGTGGAGAAGAATCCTTTAATACCAGAAGCCTTATTTCCGAGTTGGTTGCCTGTCATAGGGTTGCTGGTTGTGGTCTCTGCAGCTTACCGATTGGCCAAGTTCAATGTGGATGAAAGACAGACCTCTGGATTTATCGGTTTACCCACCCCAGCCAATGCTATATTTATTGCCAGCCTGATTTTAATAACTGAAGATTTTAGCCCGGCTTGGGCCTATGAACTATTAATCAATTCCTGGGTCTTAGTTGGAATTACCATTGTATTCAGTCTGCTAATGCACGCAGAAATACCGCTCTTTTCTCTCAAATTCAAGTCCTTTGGGCTTAAAGAGAACGGTTTTGTCTACGGGTTTTTACTAGCTACTATAGCAGCTTTGTTGCTTTTTAAGATCATAGCCATTCCATTCATCATTATTGGCTATGTACTCTTATCGATTATAAAAAATACACTCACTAAATAATTACCATGGCAGAAAACATCATCACTTTGTTTATGTTGTTGATGCTGCAAATTGTTCTCGGTTTTGACAATTTGCTGTACATCTCTTTAGAATCTAAGAACGCACCCAAAGAAAAGCAAGCCTATGTCCGTAAGGTTGGAATCCTGATGGCTATAGTATTGCGTATCGCTTTGCTCTTCTTTTTGATCTCTGTTATTGATTATTTCCAGAAGCCTTGGTTTGAATTGCCTTTTGAAGGGGTCGCCACGGGTGAATTCAATCTGCACAGTTTGATCGTTTTGGCCGGAGGGATCTTTATCATTTACACTGCCATGAAAGAGATCTGGCATATGGTAGGGGTAACTCATGTGGAGGATCAGGTGGAAGATGTCAAGAAGAAATCTGTAGGAAAGGTCATTGCGGCTATCATTGTTATGAATTTGGTGTTCTCTTTTGATTCTATTCTGAGCGCCATGGCCTTGACCGATGTCTTTTGGGTAATGGCTACCGCTATTGTGTTAGGAGGATTACTGATGATCTGGTTGGCTGATAGAGTAGCGCAATTCTTAGAGCGCAACCGCATGTATGAGGTGCTTGGTCTCTTTATACTTTTTATCGTTGGGATCATGTTGCTTACAGAGGGCGGTCATATTGCAGACCTCAAACTCTTTGACAACCCGATTACACCTATGAGCAAAACGACTTTCTACTTTGTGATCGTGATCTTGGTAGTGGTAGATATAGTGCAAGGTCGCTATCAGAAAAAACTCATCGCGATCAAGGAATCAGAAGCTAAAAAAGAAGAAAAGGAAAGCTAGAAATTCAGCTTCTTTTTACGCAGCTCAAAGTTTTGGCCTAGATATACTTTACGCACCATCTCATCCGCGGCCAGTTCCTCTGGAATACCGTGCTTGAGAATACTTCCTTCAAACATCAGGTAGGTGCGGTCGGTAATGGCCAAGGTCTCTTGCACGTTATGATCGGTAATTAGGATTCCGATGTTCTTGTCCTTCAAACGCGCTACGATGCGCTGAATATCCTCTACAGCCACAGGGTCTACACCCGCAAAGGGTTCATCCAATAAGATAAAGTGAGGATCTGTAGCTAAGGCGCGGGCAATCTCCGTTCTACGGCGTTCCCCACCAGAAAGCAGGTCTCCGCGGTTCTTGCGTATATGCCCCAAACCAAACTCCTCAATGAGTGATTCCATCTTGTCCCGCTGCTGCTTTTTAGACAATTTGGTGAGCTGCAAAACGCTCAAAATATTGTCCTCAATACTCAGCTTTCTAAATACAGATTCTTCTTGAGCCAAATAGCCAATACCATTCTGAGCGCGCTTGTACATAGGGAACTTAGTGATCTCTGTTCCTTCCAAATAGATGTTTCCACTGTTGGGTTTAACCAACCCAACGATCATATAGAACGAGGTGGTCTTTCCAGCTCCGTTGGGTCCAAGCAAACCTACGATCTCTCCTTGATTTACTTCTACGGTGATTCCTTTAACGACCTGGCGGCCTTTATAGGATTTCATCAAATTTTCTGCACGGAGCTTCATAGGGACAAATATGGCGATTATCTACGGAGTCGCAAAAAGATTAACCCGACTTTGTGATGGGAGGTCGTCATGAGGCTTGAAAGTGCAAAAAAATAGAACTCTTTGGAGATTGTAATCATAGCAGCGCTATGATGAAATCGAAAAGAGGTATTAACAATATTTTGAAGCAATTTCATGACGTAATAGACTTGCCATTGCAAATTCGGGTTCAACTATTCTTAACTTCGAGGGCTTCCCAATATTCGTAGGCGCGACGTAAGTGAGGAATCACAATAGTTCCGCCAATAAGCAGGGAAACGCTCATGGCTTCTACTACTTCTTCTTTAGAGAGACCCAGGTCGTAGCACGCTTCCAAATGGTAACGCACACAATCGTCACAACGCAGCACTAAGGAGTTTCCCAGACCCAGTAGTTCTTTGGTCTTTTTAGGGAGCGCACCTTCTTGGAAGGCATTGGTGTCCAGATTAAAAATACGTTTTACGATCTTGTTGTTATCAGCCAAAATCTTCTCGTTCATTTTGGCGCGGTAGTCGTTAAAGGAGTCGACAATATTATCCATGGGCAGCTTTGGCCTTTTTGGCCTGTTTTTTAACTACGGCTTTAGAGATGTATATACTGATTTCATAAAGTACCAGAATTGGCACAGCCACTACAATTTGACTGGCAATGTCCGGAGGGGTAATGATTGCTGATAGGATCAACACCAATACCAGCGAATATTTTCTGTATTTCCTTAAGAACTGCGGCGTTACCAAACCGATCTTGGTTAGGAAATAAATGATTATTGGCAGCTCAAAGATGAGTCCGCAAGCCACGGTAGCAGAGCGAACCAAACCGATATAACTCTCTAGAGTAAACTGGTTGAATACCTCTTCACTCACTTTATAGGATCCCAAGAAATTGATAGAAAGTGGTGTGACTACGTAGTATCCAAAAAGCACTCCCAAGAAAAACAGGAAGGACGCAATCAGAATAAATCCACGAGAGGTTCTGCGTTCATTCTCTTTAAGTCCTGGGCTAATAAAACGCCAGAATTCATAAAGTACATAAGGGAAGGCAACTATGAATCCTGCAGTGATCGAGGTCCAAATATGCGCAGAGAATTGCCCGGCAACCTTCATGCTTTGGATCTTAAAGGGTAACTCATCAAAGCAAAAGCTGTCTTGAAAGCCAAGAAACGTCGCAACCTTGCAAAGCAATTGGTAAGTTGGGAAATCGGCATTCTTAGGGCCGAGTAATAAGGTGTCAAAGACAAAAGATTTTGCCAAAAAGGCAACCATACCCATAGCCACGATGGCCAGAGTACAACGGATCAAGTGCCAACGGAGTTCCTCCAAGTGACCTAAAAATGACATCTCCTTGCCTTGATTGGTAGCTGCGCTCATTAAATTATTCCTTCATTGGTTAGGTTATGGATGTGAACCACACCACTGTATTTTCCGTCTTCTTCAACCAATAACTGTGTAATGCCGTGCGAGTCGAGCTTGCGATAGGCCGATACCGCCATGGCGTCTTGCTCAATGGTCTTTGGATTGGCACTCATAATATCTTTAGCAACAAGACCGGAGATATTGTCGACTTTGGTCAGCATTCTACGCAGGTCGCCATCGGTAATGATTCCAACTATAGTATCATTTTCAACTACTGCAGTAGCACCAAGCATATTTTTAGAGATCTCAATGATCACTTCTTTTACCGGTGTGTCTGGTTCCACTTGAGGCTTGGTGTTCAGTGCGGTTAAATCACGAACACGCAAGTAAAGTTGTTTTCCCAATGAACCTCCCGGATGGAATCGGGCAAAATCCGCAGCCTTAAAACCACGCATCTCCAAAAGACACACCGCCAAGGCATCTCCAATGACCAATTGTGCTGTGGTACTGGTAGTGGGTGCCAAATTGTTTGGACAGGCCTCTTTTTCTACATAAGCGTTGAGAATGTAATCGGCTTGTTGGCCCAAAAAAGAATCCTTGTTAGAAGTAATACCTACCAGTTTATTGCCCAAAGCCTTTATCAAGGGTACCAAAACTTTGATCTCTGGCGTGTTTCCACTTTTAGAAATACAGATCACGGTATCTTCTTGCTGAATGGTTCCTAAGTCACCATGAATTGCATCTGCAGCATGCATAAAAATGGCAGGTGTTCCTGTTGAGTTCAGGGTGGCAACTATCTTGGTAGCTATATTGGCGCTTTTGCCAATACCCGTCACCACAACGCGCCCGTTGGAGGCGTAAATATATTCTACTGCTGCTGCAAAGGTCTCATCTACCAAACTCGATAGATGAGCAATGGCTTTACTCTCTGTATCTATGGTCTGTTTGGCTATGGCAATGATCTGCTCTTGATTCATTAAAACTCGGGAATTATTCTTCTTGCTGAGATCTAAAGAAATTAGTATATTGTAAATACAAAAGTACATAATTTTTCATGCCTTAGGGGAGATAAGTTGTGGAGAGTTTAAAGGTATTTTACTTCTTATCGAGACCGCTATTTTTAACAGACTTGTGGGACTCGTTGAATAAGCAGATTTTATAAAACGTTTAGTAGAGTGAACGATTCCGAGTTATACGCTGCACTCAAGAAATATTTTGGTTTTAACCAATTTAAGGGGCTACAGGAACAGGTGATCAAAAGTGTGGTCACCGACCACAACACTTTTGTCATTATGCCTACGGGCGGAGGTAAATCCTTGTGTTACCAGCTCCCAGCCTTGATGAAAGACGGCACCGCTATAGTGGTTTCTCCCTTGATCGCCTTGATGAAGAATCAAGAGGATGCCTTAAGAGCCATCTCTGAAAATAAAGGGATTGCTCATGTTCTGAATTCTTCCCTGAACAAATCAGAAGTAAAACAAGTTAAACAAGACATTGTAGACGGAGTGACCAAGCTCCTTTATGTGGCGCCGGAATCTTTAGCCAAAGAAGACAACATTGAGTTTCTGAAATCGGTTACCATAAGTTTTGTGGCCATTGATGAAGCCCACTGTATTAGTGAGTGGGGCCATGATTTTAGACCAGAATACCGCAATCTCAGAACACTCATTAACCGTTTAGGGGATGCGATCCCAATCATTGGTCTTACTGCTACAGCAACTCCAAAGGTGCAAGAGGACATCCTTAAAAACCTGGGAATCCAACAAGCCAACACCTTTAAGGCATCCTTTAATCGTCCGAATCTCTTTTATGAAGTGCGTCCCAAGACCAAAAATGTGGATGCAGACATTACCCGTTTTGTAAAACAAAATCAAGGGAAGAGCGGTATCATTTACTGTTTGAGCAGAAAGCGCGTGGAAGAGCTTGCGCAAACGCTGCAAGTCAATGGAATCGCTGCGGTTCCTTATCACGCAGGTTTAGATCCTAAAACTCGGGTGAAGCATCAGGATATGTTTTTGATGGAAGATGCGGATGTGGTTGTTGCTACCATTGCCTTTGGGATGGGAATTGATAAACCTGACGTGCGTTTTGTGATCCACAACGACATTCCTAAAAGTATAGAGAGTTATTATCAAGAGACCGGACGTGCCGGTCGTGATGGAGGAGAAGGTCATTGTTTGGCCTTTTACTCTTATAAGGATATTGAAAAGCTGGAGAAGTTCATGAGCGGAAAGCCTGTTGCAGAACAGGAGATTGGCCATGCACTGCTTCAAGAGATGGTTGCCTTTGCGGAGACCAGTATGTCTCGCCGGAAGTTTTTATTGCATTACTTCGGAGAGGAATTTGACGTAAAAACTGGCGCGGGCGGCGATATGGATGATAACGTCCGCAATCCTAAAAAGAAACACGAGGCGCAAGAACAATTGCATTTATTGCTCAGTGTTTTAGGAAAGACCAATCAGCAATATAAGGCCAAAGAATTGGTGAGAGTTATGGTGGGTGATGTCAATGCTTTGATTAAATCGCACAGAACGGACCAACAAGAATTCTTTGGGTCTGGAGATCACCACGATAAATCCTTTTGGATGGCACTGATTCGTCAATCCTTAGTGGCCGGCTATATTAGAAAGGACATTGAAACTTATGGAGTCCTCAAACTCACTCCTAAGGGATTGGAATATATTGACCAACCTGTTTCCTTTATGATGACGGAAGATCATAAGTTTGATCATGAAGAGGATTCTTCCATCACAGTGGCTAAGAAATCCAATGGAGAAGGGACAGACAAGAATCTATTCAAACTGCTCAAAGATGAGCGTAAAAAGGTGGCAAGCAAACTCGGTTTACCACCTTTTGTAATTTTTCAAGACCCATCTTTGGAGGACATGGCCTTGAAATATCCTATAACCGTTAGTGAACTCTCAAATGTTCACGGAGTGGGTGAAGGGAAGGCGAAAAAATACGGAGAACCCTTTGTGAGCCTCATTGCTCGTTATGTGGAGGAGAATAATATTGAACGTCCCGATGACTTTGTGGTCAAATCCACCGGAACCAACTCCGCTTTAAAACTATACATCATCCAAAGTATAGATCGCAAGCTGCCGCTGGATGATATTGCCTCTGCTAAAGGCCTTGAAATGCCCGAATTTATCAAAGAGATGGAAGCCATTGTTTTTAGTGGTACCAAGCTCAATATTGATTATTATTTGGAGGATATTTTGGACGAGGACCAGCAGGAAGAGATCCACGAGTATTTCTTGGAGGCAGAAACGGACAAGATAGATGTGGCTATGGAAGAGTTTGACGGAGATTACGATGACGAAGAACTCCGTTTGTATCGTCTTAAATTCATCAGCGAAGTAGCCAATTAGATTGTTGCTCATCTGCATTTACTAAGCCCATTTAAAACCGTATCTTTGCAGCCTTAAACACTAAGATATGCAAGACGGAATCTATGCTAAATTCACCACTTCTAAAGGTGAAATTTTGGTTCAACTCACTTATGATAAAACACCTGGAACTGTAGGGAACTTTGTCGCTTTGGCAGAGGGAAACCTAGAGAACGGTGCTAAACCTCAAGGACAGCCGTATTATGACGGTTTGACTTTCCACCGCGTGATCAATGACTTTATGATTCAAGGGGGAGACCCTAACGGTACAGGTTCTGGTGGACCAGGCTACAACTTTGATGACGAGTTCCACCCGGAACTTAAGCACGACGGACCTGGAGTACTTTCTATGGCCAACGCTGGTCCTGGAACTAACGGAAGTCAGTTTTTCATCACTCACGTGGAAACTCCTTGGTTAGACAACAAACACACGGTATTCGGGAAAGTTGCTGAAGGGCAGGATATTGTGAACACCATCGCTCAAGGCGATGTAATGGACAAAGTAGAGATCGTTCGCGTTGGTGACGATGCCAAGAACTGGAATGCTGTGGAAGCTTTTAGAATGTTCAACGGTGCTAAAGCAGAACGCGAAGCTGCCGCTAAAGCTGCTGCAGAACAGGCCATGAAAGACCTAACTGCTGGTTTTGATAAGACAGATAGTGGTTTATACTACAAACTTATTCAAGAGGGTGACGGTGTAAAGGCAGAAGCAGGAAAGACCGTAGCTGTGCACTACAAAGGAATGCTGGCAGACGGTATGGTATTCGATTCTTCATACAACCGCGGAAACCCTATTGAGTTTCCATTAGGAATGGGACAAGTGATCCCAGGTTGGGATGAAGGGATCCAACTTTTAAAAGTAGGCGATAAGGCGCGCTTGGTGATTCCTTCGGAATTGGGCTACGGAAGCCGCGGAGCAGGAGGCGTTATCCCGCCAAATGCAACCTTGGTGTTCGATGTAGAACTCATGGAAGTAAAGTAAATGAAAAAGCGGCCTCAAGGGCCGCTTTTTTTATATCTCTTGGTCAACCATATCGGTAACTACGTAATAACGAGGATCGTCAATGGAGCGTTCAATGATGGTCTCAAAACGCGGATTGGCTTTGAGCAGTAAGGCGATACAGTCTGGGCTCAGGTGCGTCAGCTTAACCTGTTTGCCTTGTTGGATGTATCGGTTGGCAATACCTCTAAGCGCCTCGATACCGGAGTGATCGCTTACTTTGGATTCCATAAAGTCGATCTCAACTTGAGCAGGATCGTTCTTTACGTCAAACTTCCCATTGAAATTCTGAACCGATCCGAAGAACAATGGTCCCCAGATCTCATAGACTTTAGTACCGTCTTCTTTGATCTGCTTACGCGCACGGATCATAGTTGCGTTCTTCCAAGCGAAGACTAAGGCAGAAATAACAACCCCAGACAATACGGCAATGGCCAAGTCTTGCCATACGGTGATGGCAGAAACGGCAATTAGTACCACAGTATCTGCCAGTGGGATTTTATGAAGGATTCTAAAGCTACTCCAAGCAAAGGTTCCGATCACTACCATAAACATTACCCCAACTAGTGCGGCAATTGGTATCTGTTCAATAAGACCTGCTCCGAAGAGAATAAAGCACAAGAGGGCCACAGCAGCAATAATTCCGGAAAGTCTACCACGACCTCCGGAATTGATGTTGATGATGGATTGACCGATCATAGCACAACCACCCATACCACCAAAAAGTCCATTGATGAAATTGGCGCCACCTTGGGCCACACATTCTCGGTTTCCACTTCCGCGGGTTTCTGTAAGTTCGTCGATGAGGTTAAGAGTCATCAGAGATTCAATAAGCCCGATCGCTGCCAAAATAAAGGCTGTTGGGACAATGGTGCTGAGCCAGTGTTCGTCTAAGGTGGAGAACATATCAAAGATCTGCCATTGGAACATCGGTAGGCCGCCTTCAAGACCAGAACCACCACCTTCTCGAATAAAAGATCCTACGGTGCTTACATCCAAACCGCCTAAGATGGCGATCGCTGCAACAACGATAATAGCCAAAAGGGCTGCCGGCACTTTCTTTGTGAGTTTAGGTAAGCCCCACATGATACCCATAGTTAAGGCTACGAGGCCAAGCATTAAGTATAATGGACTGCCACTTAACCATTCAAATTCTCCATTGACCTTGGTTTTAAACAGGCCGAGTTGAGACAAAAAGATCACAATAGCCAAACCGTTGACAAAGCCCAACATTACAGGATGCGGAATCAAACGAACAAATTTTCCCAGTCTTAAAAAGCCGGCGCTCATTTGAATGACTCCAACCAGCAGAAGCGTGATAAAGAGCCACTGGAGCCCAAGTTGTTCTACGGGTTGGTCTAAGGTCAGGCCAACTTCGTTTCCTTTGCTCACCAAATGTACCATGACCACAGCCATAGCTCCCGTAGCTCCAGAGATCATTCCGGGGCGTCCGCCAAAGACTGCTGTGATGAGCCCCATCATAAAGGCGCCATAGAGTCCAACCAGCGGGTCAACACCTGCTACAAAAGCAAAAGCTACCGCTTCTGGGACCAAGGCTAAAGCCACGGTTAGTCCAGAGAGGATGTCGTTTTTAGGATTTTGGGTAAAGTTGCGTAATAGGGTCTTCATGGCTGCTTCGCTAAAAAGCCGCAAATATACACTATTCGCTCAACTAGCTAGGGAAGTTTAGAATTCTAAACCATCTTGAGAATTTGGTTTCCACTTAATGTTGCAACCAATGCTCGGCTTTTGATCTTTGCGCTGCGGATGGTTGTTTAGGATGTTATCTAAGGCCTCACGCAGGTCTCGTCCGTTCACAGGAATTCCATTAGATGGGCGAGAGTCGTCCATTTGACCGCGGTAGACCAATTTTAGATCGGCATCAAAGACAAAAAAATCTGGAGTGCAAGTAGCGCCATAGGCTATGGCAACTTCTTGCGTTTTATCGTAGAGGTAAGCAAACGGATACTTGTGCTTGCGTCCGGTTTCATACATTTCTTCCGGGCCGTCTTGTGGATAAGTCTCTACATCATTGCTGCTAATAGCGGCAAAACCAAAACCGGGAACAGTATAATCATTCGCAATGCGCACCAATTCCTCATTGACGTGCTTTACAAAAGGGCAGTGGTTACAAATGAACATGATCACCGTGCCTTTATCTCCTTTGACCTGCTCCAAATTCTTAAAACCGGTGCTCATTACGTCATCCAAGAAAAAGTCTGGGGCAACCGTGCCCAAAGGGATCATTTTTGATTCAGTTCTAGCCATGCAATTGTAAAGTTTTGGTGTGCAATATCTGTCGGAAATCCGCAGTGATCGTTACAGCAAAGATACGTCAAGATTGCCTATTTTTAAGCGACATAAATTTTAACACTATGGAACTGAGTTGGAACGATTTTACCAAAGTAGATATGCGCGTGGGAACTGTCGTAGAAGTAACCGATTTTCCCGAAGCCAGAAATCCAGCTTATAAACTTCGCATTGACTTTGGCGAACTGGGTATCCTTAAAAGTTCTGCTCAGATCACCGTGAAGTATACCAAAGAAGAACTTTTGGGAACTCAGGTAATTGCTGTGGTGAACTTTCCGGAAAAACAAATTGGCCCATTTATGAGCCAATGTTTAGTTTTGGGTGCCGTAGACGGTAAAGCCGTCACGATCTTATCGCCATCCAAAGAAACTCCAAATGGATTGCGAATCGCTTAATCGTCTGATTCTTCATCTTCCTCAATATCAAAAGAGAGCCCATCTAATACTTCTCTGAATTTTGGAGCATTGATATCATAGGTTTCGGGAGTAGCAGTAAAGTTGATTAATAGGTAACCTGTTGGTGTTTCATAGGTTACGTATTGCATCTCATACATTGCTTTACCAAATACCTGCTGAATCTTATAAGAAACGCCCGTAGAATTCGCTGGGGGTTCCAACTCGTTTTTGATCATTACCGTGGTTCGGCCAATGGGGTCTCCCATTTTGAGTCCGACTAACTTTTCTTGGTTAAAGACTTCAAAGGACTCAAAATCTTCTTTGGCATAGAAAGAGATGGACATCGCATTCTTGATATTGTAATTATCTGGAAATGACGCAAAGAAAACATCTTCATACTCCGAACGCGTTATGTTTAACCACTCGGGTACTGTCAAGGCGTAGTTGGCCACTGGATCTACAAACTCCATAGCCTCATCGGGTTCATCGAGCGAGACGCGATAATTGAGCGCATTCAAGTCAACAAAGTAGCCAAATACCTCGATTTTTTCGCTGATCCATTTTACTCGGGCAAGTGCTTCTTCTATGGGTTCCTCCTCATAAGAGATGGTGTACAAACCATACAGGTGATCATTAGCTACAAAGTCCAAATGATAATGATACCGTGTTGCTGATTCAAAATTAGACAGGGTGTCCAATATCGCCTTGGGTGTGGGATAATACCACAACTGAAACTTCTTACCATCACTATTTTTAAAGACCTCAGTAGTGACCTCTAAGGAAGTATTCATGGTCTCTGCTTCCATGTACTTTATCTCATCGTCCTTAAAGAAATTCAGTAATTCAATTTCCTTAATGGTGTCTGATGCGTTCGTGTACATTGCTCTTTCATACCGACGGGGCAAAAATTGATAATAATCCCGATCTACAGTAAATCCGAGCACTTCTGTTTCTGGTTCAATTTCTGATCCGGGAACAGTTATGGTCACAAAAGCCGATTGGGTATTGTCTACCCAAGTGAAACTGTCTTTCCCTTGTAAGACATTATAGGGTGATTGCTGCTCTTTCTCTTCCTGTCCCAGCGCGCTAGAACTGAAAAGAAAAAAGCCAACAAGTGCTAGTAAATAGTTACTACATTTCATCTCCAAAGAAAACGGCGTTCATCAAGAGCTTGTTGGTTCCGTACCAAAAGGCTCTAAAATTCGTATTGTCTGTAAAGTAAATGATCTGTCCGCGGCCCTTACCTTGGATCTTCACCATAGAGGTTCCTCCGAGCAGTTCCAAGTTCTCCTCAGAAATATACCCACTCAAAAGTGGATTCTCGGTATACTGTACCGGGTTGTTATAACTCTGCTTGTCGGCCTCCATAAACAACGTACTGTTTCTAAAAGTCGGCATATTCTCCTTAGTGTACCCAAAAGCGATCGGGTGGGAGAGGTCTAGTTTGGTGTTGAAAATGGCTCCACCAATAACCTGAGCTCCAAAATAATTGCTGCGCTGTTCAAAGCTGATGTTAGTCGCCGTGTCTTGTTCAGACTTGAATTCGATCTTCATGAGTTCATTGCGATCCAACCAACGTCCCATATTCTTGTAGGCGATCAAGGTTCCCCCATCGCGGATCCACTCCTCCAGCTTTTCAGCATCGGATTTGTCTAGGGCACTGCCCCAAGTGTTGGGAACAATGATGTCTGTGTATCGGCTCAGATCAGCTCGTCCAAAATCATCCGTATCAATTTTAGTGATCTTCATGGCGTAACGCGTGTCAAATAAATGCCAGATCTCACCCGCATCATAAGGATTCATCCCGTTTCCAATAATCAAAGCCACTTCCTGTTTTTCAATGGCTCTAAACTGATTACTACCCAAATCAATTCCTTGGGTATAACCCGTGCCTACTCCTGTGATCTCAATATGACTCTCGCGAGCAACATCGTTTAGGAATTTTGCCAGATCTCGCGGGCCGAGCTTTTGATTTTGCGCCGGGATCATTATGGTCCCGTAGTCGTACTGTTTCCCTGTAAGTGTAAATGGTTTCATGCCCACTTTAGCGCGAATGCCCTCCTCAAGGATCATATTAAGAGCTTTAGGCGAATAGTATTCGTGCCATTCCATCAAATAGGCGTAACCACCGGTATTGGTCAGAATAGTCTCTTTGGGTTTTAGGTCAGTCACCTCGTCTCCCGCTGCACTCAAAGAAGCTTTGTCGCTGTAGTTGAGGTTGAATGCCATTGGGAAGGTCCAAGCAGAAATGTCATAGAACAGGCTGTCTTGGAATGTGGTGCGCACATCAAACATGGCGTTGAGCAGGCGGTGATTCTTTTGGTTCTTTGGAATGATGTAACTAAAGCCTTTCTTATAAGATTTTCCGCCTACATTCACGTCATTCTTGAGTTCGTGGAATTTGATTTTATGTCGATCCAAGATCTCCGCAAAATGATATACTCGAGCGGCATCCTTAGGGTCTCCAAAGATATAAGCACCTCCTTTTGAAGCTTCGCCTCTCGCATCACTAAAAAATTGCTTTTGATAATCTAAAAGAGTGGTGCGCATATCAACACTCGCCTCCAAGGTACTTAATGAAGCAGTCAACTGATTTCGAATAGTAAATGGAAAGGTCAAAATGCCATTGACACTTTCTTGAGCGTGTCCACGAGAAGAAGCCTGTTCAAACAAGATTCCAATTCCACCATTGATGTCTGGGAAGGTAGAACCCTTTCCGTAGTAAAAATCATCAAAGCTCTCTTCTGTGTAATACAAACTGCCAATCTGATCCAAGGCCTTTACGTGGAATTCAGCAATGTCTCCTGTCAAATCCTGATTGCGCTGTGGTGTTAACGGATGCGTTCTGGATGGAATTCCCGGCTGGAAAAAGAAGGTTGCATTGGTGCCCATCTCGTGATGGTCTGTCAATACATTCGGATACCAATTGTGAAAAGTTTCAATACGCGCTCTGGATTCTGGCAGTTGTACTGGTAACCAGTCGCGGTTCATATCAAACCAATAGTGGTTGGTTCTTCCTCCAGGCCATACCTCGCTGTACTCGCGATCGTTTGGATCTGGATTGATATTGATGCTTTTGTGTACGTTGGCCCAATAGGCAAAACGCTGCAGTCCGTCAGGGTTTAACGCCGGGTCTAAAAGAATCACAGCGTTTTTTAATTTTTCTTCAATGACCGGGCCTTGCGCTGCTGCCAAATAGTAAGCGTAGAGAAGAGCCGCATTGGATCCGCTGGGTTCGTTTCCGTGGATGGAAAAACCTTGGTAAACAATCACAGGCATTTGAGAAGTGTCTCCGCTACCGGAATCCGTTAAGGCCATGTGGTCGGCTTGAATTTGATCTATTTTTTGATGATTTTCTGGACTGGTAACTGTTAGTAAAAAGAGCGGTCGCCCTTCAAAACTCGTCCCTCGAGACTCAATGGTCATGCGATCACTCGCCGCAGCCAAGGCCTGCATATACATAGCAAGCTTGTCGTGGGTGATGTGCCAATCTCCAACTTGATGTCCAATTACACTTTCTGGTGTTGGGATGTTTGGGTCGTAAGTGACGTCTGATGGAAGATAATAATTTAGATCTACGTGATAGTCTTGTGCCGTTGCTGTTAGTGAGAAAAATACAGCCAGGCTAAAGGCGATTCTTAACATGGTTGGTTTGAGTGTTGTGGTTGGATTAATCGAGTAATCTATAAGTCTTAAAGATAAAAAAAACCGCTAGCAAAGAAGTCAAGCGGTTTTTCATTTAGGGAAACTTTAAGATTTAAATATCGTCAAAGTCAATATCGGTAAAGGACTGGGTAGTTGCATCCGAACTTACCTCTGCTGTTTGCGGCTGTCCGTTATGGTATTCTTTTTTGTAGTCTTTTTGATGACGTTCACTGATCACTTCTTCTCCTTTTTCAGCGATGATGAAATCGATCATTTCATTAACATGCTCTCTGAAGCTAGAAAAATCTTCTTTATATAAGTAGATCTTGTGTTTTTTGTAGTGGAAAGAACCATCTTCATTAGTGAATTTTTTACTCTCTGTGATGGTCAAATAATAGTCTCCTGCTTTGGTCGATCGAACATCGAAGAAATACGTCCGGCGCCCTGCTCTTAGGACTTTGGAGTAGATTTCTTCTTTCTCCAGCATGTGATCACTCATGTTTAGTTTAGTTTTTGCGTTAGCCAAAAATCTAAAAAAAATCCATAGCAAACAATAGGGAGTCTATATTTCTTTTTCAGCCAATTGTTTTTGGTAAAGCTCCTTGTAATAGCCTTCTTGAGAAAGTAATTCTTGGTGGGTTCCTTGTTGTAAAATTTGACCTTCATCCAGCACGATGATCTGATCTGCAGTCTTTGCAGATGAAACCCGGTGACTTACAATTAGGGTGGTGCAATCCTGAGTAGCGAGCTCTAAATTACTCAAAATAGCCTCTTCTGTTTCTGTGTCTACTGCGGAAAGGCAATCGTCTAATAACAACAATTTTGGAGCTTTGATCAATGCTCTTGCAATTGAAACACGTTGCTTTTGTCCTCCGGAGAGTGTGATTCCCCGTTCTCCTAAGATGGTGTCGTAGCCTTTGCTAAAGTCTACAATATTGTCATGGACTACAGCCATTTTAGCTGCTTGTTGAATTTCTGCTTCTTGGGCTGACTCTTTACCAAACTTAATGTTGTTGGCAATGGTGTCACTAAACAAGAAGGCATCTTGCGGTACATAACCCATTTGCTGCCTAAAAGCTTCAAGGTTGAGTTCGCGAAGATCTTTTCCATCAATTTCTATCTGGCCCTCTTTGACGTCATAGAGTCTGCCTAACAGTTCTAACACTGTAGACTTCCCTGCGCCCGTATTTCCTAGAATGGCAAGCTTTTCACCAGGTTTTAGACTAAAACTTACTCCTTTTAAGGCAGTGATTCCAGTATCCGGATAGGTGAAATAGACGTCTTTAAAATGAATCGTTCCTTGCAGATTTAAAGGTTCCAGTGTTGGATTCTCTATCTCCGGTTGTTGGTTAAGAAATTCGTTGATTCGCTTTTGAGAAGCTTCCGCTTGTTGGATCATAGAGGTAACCCAGCCAACGATTGCCACAGGCCAAGTCAGCATATTGACATAAACTAAGAATTCAACAATGGTTCCCAGATCAATCTGCCCGTTGATGTATTGCTGCCCTCCGATGTAAACTACCAAGGTATTACTAATACCGATCAGTAGGATCATTAAAGGAAAGAATAAGGCCTGTACTTTGACCAGGTCAATGTTCTTGTCTTTGCTGCCTTCTGCCAATTCAATAAAATTGGAATTGGTAGGCGGTTCAATACCGTATGCCTTGATCACAGAAATTCCGCTAAATGACTCTTGGGTAAACGTGGTGAGTTTGGCCAAGTACTCTTGAACCACAGTACTTCTTTTATGAATGGCCCGACTCAGTTTATAGATCGCGACGGAAAGTATGGGTAATGGAGTAACCGCGTAGAGCGTAAGGAGCGGCGCGGTATAGATCATATAACTGATGGTCACCACAAAGGTCGTTACAGTAGTAGCACTATACATCACAGCTGGGCCCACATACATGCGAACCTTAGAGACATCTTCACTGATACGACTCATCAAGTCACCCGTACGGTTTTGTTTGTAGAAAGCCAAAGAGAGTCTCTCGTATTGTAAGAAGACTTCGTTCTTTAGGTCGAACTCAATATATCTGGAGATCACAATTAAGGTCTGTCGCATCAAAAAGGTGAAAAAGGCAGACAAAACTGCTGCTCCAACGATGATCAGAATGTTGGTGTTTAGTTCGGAGGTCAGGGCCGCAATTTGATCTTCAGTTGCATCGTAGAAGGCGCTGACGGTATCAATTATGTTCCCGATGAAGATCGGAATGAATAAGGCAAAGATTCGCGCCACAACAGTGATGAGTAAGCCCAAAACCAATCGGCCACGATACTTGATAAAAAATTTGTTGAGATACCTAAGTTCCTTCATTCCCTAAGCGGATGGTTAATAAATTATTCTTATTTATACCCCTATTTAGTTGTTAATAATTCAATTAACCGTTACTTTTGCCCGTCCTTTTTAAAGGATTCTTAACCTATTACTTTTATGATGGCAGAAACCATACCTTTTGAAGACCTGAAAAAAATGGACCCCGTTTTTGGTCAACTTTCTTTCGATAACCACGAGCAAGTGGTCTTTTGTAATGACAAAGATACAGGTTTAAAAGCAATAATTGGTATCCACAATACCGTGATGGGACCCGCTTTGGGAGGTACCCGAATGTGGTCGTATAAGACCGAATGGGAGGCCTTGAACGATGTACTTCGTTTGTCTCGTGGTATGACCTATAAATCTGCTATCACCGGTTTGAATCTCGGTGGAGGTAAGGCGGTTATCATTGGTGATGCCAAGACGCAAAAGACTCCTGAGCTTATGTTGCGATTTGGAGAGTTTGTACACTCATTAGGTGGAAAGTATATTACTGCTGAAGATGTTGGTATGGCTACTTCTGATATGGATCTAGTGCGTACGGTTACTCCTTATGTAACTGGAATCTCCGAAGCAAAAGGAGGAGCAGGTAATCCATCTCCAATTACAGCCTATGGTGTTTTCATGGGAATGAAAGCAGCTGCTAAATACCGTTTTGGTTCTGAAATGTTAGAAGACAAGCGTGTCTTTGTGCAAGGGATCGGAAATGTGGGTGAATCGCTTGTAGAGCATTTAACCAATGAAGGGGCAAAAGTGGTTTTAAGCGATATCAATGAAGAGCGTTTGCAAGAGGTAAGCCAGAAATACGGTGCAGAGATCTACCGCGGTGATAACCTGTATGCAGAACCTATGGATATCTATGCTCCTTGTGCTTTGGGTGCTACTGTGAACGATCAGACCATTGAGCAATTGCAAGCTCCTGTTATTGCGGGTGCTGCCAACAACCAATTGGCCGATGAGAACATCCACGGAAAGCGCTTGCGTGAGCGTGGAATCGTTTACGCTCCTGATTTCTTGATCAACGCTGGTGGAATCATCAATGTGTATGCAGAATTGGAGAACTACGGGAAGGCAGACATCATGCGCAAGACCGAGAACATCTACAATACTACTTTGGAGATCCTAGAGAAAGCAGAGCAGCAAGACATCACTACGCATCAGGCGGCTTTTGATATTGCTCAGGCCAGAATCGACGCGCGTAAAAAGGATAATTAATCCGCAGAAAATACAAGACGTTTTTTAATTACATTTGCAGGGTACAAAGAAGTATTCCTGTGTAAAGTTCTTATCCATGTTGACCCGAAGACATATACGTATTAAAGTATTGCAGACCATCTATGCCTTTGATAAGGCAGAACTTGATGAGCTCAAAAAGAGTGAAAAATTCCTGGTCTACAGTATGGAACAAATGCGTGACTTGCATTTAGTAATGTTAGGTCTGTTGGTAAACTTGCGTGATTATGCGGAGGTTCAACTGGAAAAACGCAAAAAGAAACACCTCGTAACTCAGGAAGATCTCAATCCCAACACCCGATTTATTGACAATAAGGTACTTCTGCTTCTCAAGGAGAATGTCACTTTGAATAACCTGATCTCAGAGCGCAAACTGGATTTCTGGCAATTAGATGACGAGTACATCAGTCTGTTGCATAAAGAAGTAATGGTCTCAGAGATCTTTGAGCAGTATATGAATGGGCCTGAGTCTGACTTCAAAGCCGATAAGGACTTTGTGATTCAACTTTACAAGCAGATCATTGCTCCAAACGACAAACTCTACGACTATTTTGAAGACAAGCGTTTGACTTGGTTGGATGACTACCCCGTTGTGAATACTGGTATTGTCAAGTTGCTGAATCAAATGGGGCCTAACCCCTCAGACGGCAAACTTATGCCTCCAGCTTTTAAGAACAAGGAAGATCTGGATTTTGGTGTCGACCTATTTAGAAAAGTGGTTCTTCACGACGAAAAATACACCAAAGACATCATTGGAAAGACCCCTAATTGGGATAAAGACAGAATTGCTGACTTAGACATGATTATGATCAAAATGGGAATCGCGGAGTTTTTACACTTTCCGAGCATTCCTGTTAAAGTGACAATTAACGAATATTTAGAAATCGCCAAGGAGTATTCTACTCCTAAAAGCAGTATTTTTATCAACGGTATTTTGGACAAACTAGTTCAGCAATACCGCGACAATGACAGCCTGAACAAAATAGGACGCGGGCTTAGATAGAATTGAAAATTTGGTTATTTTAGCCACTCTTAAAAAAATTAAACCTAAAAAGATGAGAAAATCAGCATTAATATTGGCAGCCTTTGTTGCTTTTTCCTTTACTTCTTGTAAGGAAAACGCTGCTGACAAAGTAGACGGAACCACTGATGTATCTGCTAATGCAGGAGCTGCTACAAGCACAAGTGGAGATGAGGCTAAGTTCCCGGTAATGCAGTTTGAAGCTGTAGAGCATGACTTTGGAACAATTGATCAAGGAACAAACGTAGAGCACTTGTTCAAATTTACTAACACTGGAAACGCTCCATTGGTAGTAGTAGATGCTAAATCAAGCTGTGGATGTACAGTACCTACTTGGTCACGTGAGTCTATCCCTCCAGGTGGAGAAGGAGAAATGCTTGTTAAATTTAACGGATCTGGACAGAACCAAGTTAGCAAGACAGTGACTATTACTGCAAACACACGTAATGGTAAAGAAACTATCAAGATCAAAGCTTTTGTAACTCCTAAGGCTGGAGCTGCAGGTGGATCTCCAATCCAAGCTAATCCTTCAGGAAAGTAATTCATGGAAGGTATTCAACAGTTTGTTCCCTTATTACTGCTCTTTGCTGTATTCTATCTGTTTTTGATAGCTCCACAGCGCAAGAAGCAAAAGCAAGAACGCAAGTTCATTGAAGAATTAAAAAAGGGAGATCGCGTGGTTACCATTAGCGGCATGCATGGCAAGGTATTGGATCTAAACGATGACGGTACTTGCATTATTGAGACAGGAGCTGGTAAGATCAAATTTGATCGCGCAGCCATTTCAATGGAAAAAAGCAAACGCTTGAACGAACCTGCGAAAAAATAAGTTGCTTTCGGGCAATTAAAAAAGCCGCTCAATCGAGCGGCTTTTTTATTGGTGCAAATTCATTGCAACCATAAATCAATTAGAATCGGTAACCAACCAAGAGTCCGCCTCTAAAGAATCCTCCTGGACCGTCCTGATCATCAATTAAATAACGACCTCCTCCTAAGCTGAGTTCAAAGACAAACCCGTTGTTGCTTACCCATTTCTGTCCAATGGCTACACCACTACCTGCGTTAAACCAATTCTCGCGGGTTACAATTTCTGTTGTCGGTCCATCAATGGTGACTAAATAATCGAAGATCTCTTCGCTTCCTCCAGCGATCTTAAGCATTCCTTCTACAAAAAAGCCACGAGCGCCAAAATCTTTCTTATTGAAAAAGTACTGTCGGTAGAAAGGCGTCAATGCCCAGGCTTGATACTCATCGAATTCATTATCCAAACTAAAACTAACCGCGGCGCCGACACCGGAGTACCGACTTAAAACGTATTCGTAGTTTATCTCAATATTGGGAATGGCTAGGGCTTCTAGCGCATCCAGTCGCAGTTCGTGTTTTCTTTCGTCAATGGGTTTTGGTGGTTCTGATTGATCATCTTGTGCTCATAGGGCAGCAGTAAACAGGCCCAAAAGGGCTGTTAGCATTTTCTTTTTCATAGCGTAATGTGTTGTTATTAATTACTTGGTGGCCAGCCTGCGAGCAATGTTGACAATGACTTCAATGGCTTTTTCCATGCTTTCCACAGGTACGTATTCGTAGCGCCCGTGAAAATTGTGACCCCCTGCAAAAATATTTGGACAAGGCAGCCCCATAAAACTCAATTGAGATCCGTCTGTACCACCGCGGATCGGCTTGATGATTGGAGTAATTCCAGCTTCTTGCATTGCAGCTTTAGCCAGTTCCACAATATGCATCACGGGCTCAATTTTTTCCCGCATATTGAAATACTGATCATTAAGCACCACCGTAACAGTATCTGCTCCATGCTTTTCATTCAATAGACGAGCAATTTCTAAAACGGTTGCTTTACGAGCTTCAAATTTTTCACGGTCGTGATCTCGAATGATGTATTTGAGTTGGGTTTGATCTACGCCACCTTGTTGATCGTAAAGGTGATAGAATCCTTCACGGCCTTCTGTGGTCTCCGGAGTTTCATTTGCTGGGAGCGCATTGATGAATTCTGATGCGATATACATGGAGTTTATCATCTTGCCTTTGGCATAACCCGGGTGAACGATCTTTCCTTTGATGGTCACTTCAGCCCCAGCGGCATTGAAATTCTCGTATTCCAATTCTCCAATTTGAGAACCGTCCATGGTGTAGGCCCAATCTGCTCCGAATTTTTCCACATCAAAGTGATGGGCTCCGCGACCGATCTCTTCATCCGGAGTAAAACAAACCCGAATGCGTCCGTGTGGAATCTCCGGATGGTTGATCAAGTATTCCATGGCCGATACGATCTCTGTGATCCCGGCTTTGTCATCGGCACCTAAAAGGGTAGTACCGTCTGTGGTGATCAAGGTTTGACCTTTGTAGAGCAAAAGGTCTTCAAAATAACTTGGTGAAAGTACAATGTCTTTCTCTGCATTTAAGACAATATCTCCGCCATCGTAATTCTTATGGATTTGGGGCTTTACGTTGGCTCCCGTAAAATCTGGCGAAGTATCAAAATGGCTCACAAATCCAATGGTAGGCAGATCGTGCTCCACATTAGACGGCAAAGTAGCCATCACATAGGCTTTGTCATCAATGGTCACCTCACTCATGCCAATGGCTTTGAGTTCCTCAAAGAGTCTATTGGCTAAATCCCACTGCTTTTCAGTACTGGGAGTAGTTGGGCTGGAAGCGTCAGATTCAGTATCTGTAGTCACATAGCTTACAAAGCGATCAATGAGGTGTTTTCTGTCTATCATGGATTGTAATTTTCTTTCTCAAAAATAGCGATATGCAGGCAGGTGAACAAGTGGAAATTTGTTGACAAATCCACTGTGGCAAAAGGAGAAGAAAATGTATTTTTGTGCAAACATTCTCTCGTGTATAAATTCCTGCTAAGACCACTGCTTTTTTGTTTCGATCCGGAACAGGTACATCACTTTACCTTTGGACTTATTCGTTTGATGCATAAAATTGGATTGGGTCCGCTCTTTAGATCCATTTATGCTAAAAAGGATCCCAAACTTAAAAGAGAGGTATTCGGACTCACCTTTGACAATCCTGTGGGATTGGCCGCAGGTTTTGATAAAGATGCCAAGCTGTATAATGAGCTGAGTAACTTCGGATTTGGTTTTGTAGAAATTGGCACCATAACTCCCAAGCCGCAAGACGGCAATCCCAAGAAGCGTTTGTTTCGTTTAAAGAAAGACAAGGCCATTATCAATAGAATGGGTTTTAACAACCAAGGGGTAGAGGCAGCTATAGGCCGTTTAAAGAACCGCAAGACGCAGATCATCATTGGAGGGAATATCGGTAAGAACAAAGTCACTCCTAATGAGGAGGCTACCTCAGATTATATCAAATGTTTTGAAGCGCTTTTTGACCATGTCGACTATTTTGTGGTCAATGTGAGTTCTCCCAATACGCCAAATTTGAGAGCATTACAGGAAAAGGAGCCGCTCACAGAGCTATTAAAAACTTTGCAAGTCAAGAATCAGGCGAAATCCAACCCAAAACCTATTCTGCTTAAAATTGCTCCAGATCTCAATGAAGATCAGCTTTTAGATATCATTGATATTGTTCGTGATTCTAATACTGATGGTATCATTGCTACCAACACTACTATTGCACGCGAACCTTTGACCACATCGGCAGAGAAAGTGAAGGCTATCGGAAACGGAGGCTTAAGTGGTAAACCTTTGACCAGTCGAAGTACAGAAGTGATTCGCTTCTTGCACCAAAAAAGTGAGGGTTCTATTCCAATTATTGGAGTGGGAGGGATTCACTCCGCAGAAGACGCTTTGGAAAAAATAGAAGCCGGAGCAAGTTTGGTACAACTTTACACCGGCTTCATCTATGAGGGTCCGGCCCTGGTAAAGGCCATCCATAAATCCTTACTTAACGCTTAACAAGCTTTCTAACCACGGTTTGTCCATCAGTGGTCAACATATTGACCAGGTAAACGCCGCTTTTAAAATTACTCACGTCCATAGTTAAGGCCGTGCTTCCGTTCATGTTTTGTTGGTAAACCAACTGACCAAGAGCAGAATAAACCGAAACGGTTTCTACATCGGCATTGGGTACTTGCAAATTCAATTGATCCGTAGCAGGATTTGGACTCATGCTGATGCTTTGCAGGCTGTTGTCCTGAACAGATAAAATTCCTTTCAAAGAAATGGTCAAGGTTCCTAAAGGCTCCGAGGAGAAAGGAACTACACCTTGAATATTGCTGATGGGTTGCTGCGGATCGGTATCCATATTGGGAGACGTATAATCCGGGCCGTTGTCGGTTCCCGCGTCGTATGGATAAAGCACTATAGTGATCTCTTCAATCCAAGCACCTTCTGAATCTAAAAGCGACAAGCTGTTCACTCCGATCATCCAATCTGGAGAGGGAGCCACCATAGATACTAGGGTCAGTAGCGGGAAATCTGAAGTCGTTTCAATAAGATCAATAGACACAGTTCCAGCGGCCGTGGCTAACGCTGGTCCGTTAATTTCTTGATTGGCATAATTGTCTGCAATGGCGTCTGCAACTTCTCCAAAGAACAAGGTGTTATTGCCCAATTCGGCGACGTCTTCAATTCCGGGAGTGGCTAATCCGCCTACCTCAAAAAAGGTGACATTCTCGTTGTGCGTAGCTCCTACCAAACGCGACCAATGCGCCGTAGACGGCAGGCTCCCGCTAGAATGCGGATGCGTGGCTTGAGACCAAGTGCTTTCAAAGGTCACGCTGTATTGCGCCGTGGATTGCGCCAGGCCCAAAAGCGGTGCGATAAGTAGTAAAAGCGATAGTGTAATTTTTTGCATAGCTGATGTTTTTCCCCTGTAGTCGGAATTTATGTCGTCGCATTACACAAATTGGATTATTTTTATTCCCGTGTTAGAAAACCTCTACTTATTTGCCATTGCTACTGCAGGTTTGGCGTTTTCACCAGGACCAGATAATATATACGTGCTTTCACAAGCCATGGCCCATGGAAGTCGTTATGGGATAGCTACTACAGCAGGTCTGATCTCTGGTTGTATTGTGCACACTACGCTTTTGGCCTTTGGAGTGTCAGCGTTAATTACTGCTTCTCCAACTGTATTTTGGGGTATTAAGATCTTCGGTGCGGCCTATCTACTTTTTTTAGCCTATAAGGTATACGGCGCCAAAGGAGATATAGTCACTGATTCTGGTGTTCCTAAAAAGAGTTTGACTGCGCTTTACTGGCAAGGTGTGGTCATGAATTTGCTCAATCCCAAAGTCATTTTGTTTTTTCTAGCCTTCTTTCCGAGTTTTCTTTGGAATCCAGATGCAGATTTGGTAAAGCAATTCTACATTTTGGGCGGAACCTTTATGCTGCTGTCTTTTATCATCTTTAGCAGTATTGCCTTATTTGCTGGGCAACTGAACCGCTATGCCATGAGCAAGCCCAATAGTGGACTCTTCTTCAAGTGGTTGCAAATAATCGTATTTGTGGGAATAGCCGTGTATATTTTACTCCCCGAATAAGGCTGGGAGTTGTATATTTGGGTGATGCAAAAAGTAAAGCTTATTGAGTGCCCTAGAGATGCCATGCAAGGCATTAAAGATTGGATTCCAACTCCAGCCAAGGTACAGTACATTCAGGCTTTATTGCGCTGTGGATTTGATACTATAGATGTAGGTAGTTTTGTCTCGCCTAAGGCCATTCCGCAGATGAAAGACACTGCAGAAGTACTCAATGCAATTGACTTGAGTAGTACAGAATCTAAACTTTTGGCCATTGTGGCCAATGTTCGTGGAGCTCAGGATGCGGTGCAGTTTGAGCAGATCGATTATTTGGGTTTCCCTTTTTCAATCTCAGAGAACTTCCAAATGCGGAATACTCATAAGACCATTGCGCAATCGGTAGAGACCTTGCAAGAGATCCTCAATATCGCTGATTCCAAGAATAAAGAAGTTGTGGCATACCTCTCCATGGGGTTTGGGAATCCTTACGGAGATCCTTGGAACGTAGATATAGTAGGTCAGTGGACCGAACGCTTGGCGGCTATGGGAGTTCAAATTCTTTCGCTGTCAGACACCATTGGTTCTTCAACTCCAGAAGTGATCGACTACCTTTTTGCCAATTTGATTCCACGTTATCCGCAGATCGAATTCGGCGCACATTTACACACTACACCCACCAGTTGGCATGAAAAAGTAGATGCTGCCTTTAAAGCTGGCTGTCACCGATTTGACGGCGCTATTCAAGGGTTTGGTGGTTGTCCTATGGCCAAAGATGAATTGACGGGCAATATGCCCACAGAACGTTTGGTATCTTACTTTACAACGGTTAAAGCCGATACCAATATCAGCACCATGAGCTTTGAAAGTGCATTCAATGAAGCTTCTAAAATCTTCCATAAATACCACTAGCATGCGTTTTTTCAGTGTAGTTCTTATTGTGATTCTGGCTTGGAGCTGTAGCAGTTCCAAAAAGACACAAACTCCCAAGGATGATGGTCAAATTGAGTTTGTGATCATTCAAATGAATGACGTTTATGAAATTGCTCCTTTGGGCGGTGGTAAATATGGTGGATTGGCTCGAGTAGCTCATTTAAAAGACTCTTTATCTGCCATCAATCCGAATACCTTTCTGGTCATGGCGGGAGATTTGTTAAACCCTTCTTTGATCGGAACATTAAAGATCGACGGTCAGCGTATCTATGGTAAACAAATGGTAGAGACCCTTAATGCCATGGGATTGGACTTGGCTACCTTTGGGAATCATGAGTTCGATATTGGACGAGAAGCCCTGCAGGCGCGCATTAATGAATCTGAATTTGCTTGGACCTCTGGGAATGTGTTTGAGGTCAATGAAGATCGGAAGACCTATTTCAACAAGAACAGAAACATTGGTAATATCGCCCTAAAACCTTACTACATCTGGTCCATTAAAGATTCAGATGGGACCAGACTAAATATAGGGTTTGCAAGTTCTTGTATCGACTCTAATCCTAAAGACTTTGTGTCTTATGAGCCTGTATTTTCAACCTTAGAGCGTGATCTGGCGGAATTGATTCCGCAGTCAGATATCCAACTGGGATTAACCCATTTAGCTTTGGAGCAAGACAAAGAAGTTGCCAATAAGTTTCCTGCTTTACGCTTAATCATGGGGGGGCATGAACACAACAATATGTCTGTGCCTACCAATAATGCTACTGTGGTAAAAGCAGATGCTAATGCCAAAACGGTTTATGTACATCGCTTTACCTACAACAAAGCTACCGATGCCTTGATCATAGATTCTGAGTTGGTGCCAATAGATGATTCTATGCCAAATCAGGCTGTAACGCAAGCCGTGGTGGACAAATGGGATGCCATTTTACAAACTAAACTCAAAGAAGTGGTCGCGGATCCTAACGAGATCATTTATACGGCGACGACTCCTTTAGACGGTACCGATAGTGCCAGTCGTGGAATCCAAACCAATTTGGGTGGGATCATCACGGAGGCCATGGCAGTGGCTTTTGACAAACCTGCGCAAGCTGCCTTGGTCAATGGAGGTTCTATTCGAATAGATGATGAGCTTGCGGGCAATGTAAGTAGTCAGGATATCTTTAGAGTGCTCCCTTTCGGCGGGCATATCGTAAAAGTAGATATGACCGGAGCATTATTGATCAAAACCTTGAATTACGGTTTAGATAAACGCGGCAAAGGCGCTTATCTGCAGCGCTTCAATATAGATCGTAATGCCAGAGGGGAGTGGATGCTCGGTCCTTCTGAGATTGACCCCGAAGGCGTTTATAGCATAGCCTTGAGCGACTTTTTGCTTAAGGGTTATGACATACCTTTTTTAACTGCTGAACACCCGGAAGTGCTAGGGGTTTACACGCCGCAAGCATCAGATAGAGCTGGGGACATTCGCCGTGCTGTGATTGAATTTCTAAAGGGATAGTTCAGGAAAATGCTGATAATCAGCTCTTGAATTTCTTAACCTAAATTTTATTTAAAATTATTCTAAATAAACTTGACTGGCGTTTAATTGCGTTATAATTTTGCGCAGTTATTTAAAGTTAGTCTAAATAAAATCTAAAGGTAATTCATACCCTTGTTACCAGCTGATAATTTGGATATTACATTCTTCTTTTAAGTAGAATAGCCTTGACTTTAACTACAACCGTGTACCGTTTAAAACTCTTAAATATTCAGCTGGTTTGAGACGCCTAGCTCAACATAAAACTGATATGAAACATTTTCCAAAACTATTACTAGCTACAGCTGTTGTTTTTGCAAGTTGTTCAAATGATGACGACAATACAACACCGATGACCGATGACGATCAGGGTATGGACCCAATGATCGAAGCGCCTTTAACCTACAACTTTGAAAGAAATGGTGAAACCACTGTTTCGTTCAGCGGACAGACTACTCGAATCTTAATGGCTGAAGAGCTTGTAGATGATTTTAAAGACTTTGACAATGCTACAGAAGCTGCTATGCTTGCAAAATACACGCATGAAGAAGGTCAAGATAACTTTGAAAACGCTGATTTGAATGCCTCTGACAAAAACATCAGGAGTAAAACTGCAGCTTCTCGCGACTACTTTAGTGCTAACGCCACGGAAGCAACTGCAATTAAGGATCAGTTTGAACAGTATATCAATGTGCAGATCACAGAAGTTTTCCCTAACGAATTGGTTGCTGCGGCGCCAGGTGTTGCAGGGCAAATTGCGGACGGTTCTTCTACCCGTTACGTAACTGGACAAGGTCTTGAAATGGACCAAGCCTTTACTAAAGGACTTATGGGAGCACTTATGGCAGACCAAATGCTAAACAACTACTTGGGAGAAGCCGTATTGGATGAAGGAGATAACCGTGCTAACAATGACGAAGGCGTTTTAGCAGAAGGGAAGAACTACACCACCATGGAGCATAAATGGGATGAAGCCTACGGATACCTTTTTGGTACATCGCAAAATTTGGCTAATCCACTACCTACCGTTGGTGATGATGACAGCTTTTTGAATAAGTATTTAGGACGTGTTGAAGGCGATGCAGATTTCGCTGGAATCGCACAAGAGATCTATGACGCTTTTAAATTAGGACGTGCTGCGATTGTTGGAGGAGATTATGACCTTCGTGACGAGCAAGCGGATATCATTCAACAAAAAGTATCTGAAATCATCGCTATCCGTGCGGTATACTACCTACAACAAGGTAAGAACGGTATTGAAGCGGAAGACTTTGGAGCTGCTTTCCACGACATCTCAGAAGGTTGGGGTTTCATCTACAGCTTGCGTTTTACAAGAAACCCGAGTACAGATGACACTTATTTCACTCGCGCAGAGGTGGATGGTATCTTAGAAGCACTTCTTGCTGATGGAGCAAACGGACTTTGGGACGTGACTCCAGCTACACTCGATACACTATCGGAGCAAATTGCTGCGAAGTTCAGCTTTACTGTTGCCCAAGCGGGTAGCACTGACTAAACTAGAATTAATTATTTCAGGCTGTCATAAAAGGCAGCCTGAATTTTTTGATAATCCTTAAAAAATTGATCATGATTAAGAAGATGTTGCTTATTTTATTATCTGGATTTGTATTGGCTTGTTCATCAGACGATCCAGCACCTGATAATAACAATGGAGGTGATGGTGATGGTAATAATGGAGGAGGAGACACTGCGAGCTTTGACCGAGCTGCTTTGTTGACCAACTGGACAGATAATATCATTGTTCCTGCCTACGAGGATTTTTTACCAATAACGGAAACTTTAGAGGCAAGCGTCATGGCTTTTGCGGCCAGTCCTGATCTGGCGGGTCTTGATCAAGTTCGTGCAGATTGGTTATCTGCTTACAGAGCCTTTCAGTGGGTTTCTATGTTTGAGATTGGACCTGCAGAAGACGCGCGCTATCGCGTACGTTTGAACACCTATCCAGCAGATAAGGCTACCATTGATGAATTCAGAGCGGCAAGCTCTTACAACTTAGAATTGCCTTCAACTATAGACGCTCAAGGTTTTCCTGCAATGGATTATCTTCTATATGGCCTTGCGGATAACGATACCGACATTCTTGCGTTTTATACTACAGATGCCAATGCCGCCAATAACTTAAATTATTTGGTGGATTTAGCGTCAATTATCAAAACACTGACTACAGAGGTTCGTGATAATTGGGTTGCGGAGTTTGCAGCTAGTTTCAAGGCCAATACAGATGCATCTGCAACGGGCTCTATTGATAAATTCACTAATGACTTCATCTTCTATTACGAAAAGGCCTTACGTGCCGGAAAGTTTGGCATCCCTGCAGGGGTGTTTTCTACAGATCCGTTACCAGAAAATGTAGAAGGGTTTTACAATAAAGAAATTTCAAAAGAATTAGCCCTTGAGGCTTTACAGGCTACCCAAAATTTCTTCAATGGAAATGGACAGTCTGGCGGAAATGGAAACGGGTTTAAGTCTTATCTCGACTTTTTGAATACTATAAAAAATGGCGAGGACTTAAGTACTTTGATCAACGATCAGTTTGATCTAGCCCGATTGGCCATCAACGCTCTTGATGATAATTTTGTCAATCAAATTCAAACAAACAATACAGCCATGCTAGAGGCTTATGATGAATTGCAGCGCAATGTAATTCTCATAAAAGTAGATATGCTGCAAGCCTTAAGCATTGATGTAGACTTTGTTGACACAGACGGCGACTAAATGTTCTCATTAGTAAATCACGCTTATTTTAATCGCACGATTAAGACCGCTCCTTTGGCGGTCTTTCGTGTTTTATTTGGTGCGATGATGCTATTGAGTCTGATTCGCTTTTGGGCTAACGGGTGGATCAGTAAATTATACTTAGAACCCGAGTTCCATTTTAGCTATTATGGCTTTGAGTGGGTCAAACCTTTGGGAAATTGGACCTATCTGATTTTTCTGATTTGTGGTCTTGCGGCGCTTGCCGTGGCCTTAGGTTATAAATACCGACTGGCCATAGTGCTGTTCTTTTTGAGCTTTACCTATATCGAGCTCATGGATAAGACCACCTATCTCAACCACTACTATTTTGTGAGTGTGCTCAGCTTTCTATGATCTTTCTACCTGCAAACCGTTGGTATTCATTAGATGCACTCCGACCTGGTTTTGCCTTGAAGGAAGTTCCGCGTTGGACGGTTGATTCCCTTAAGCTTCTGTTGGGAATTGTTTATTTCTACGCAGGCTTGGCCAAACTCAACAGCGATTGGCTCTTAGAAGCCATGCCTTTAAAGATCTGGTTGCCTTCTAAATACGATCTGCCGATTTTGGGAGACCTCATGCAGCAAGAGTGGGTGCATTACGCCTTCAGTTATGGAGGAGCGCTTTACGATCTTTTCATTCCCTTTTTGCTGCTTTTTGCAAGAACGCGTTGGTTTGCCTTTGGTTTGGTTGTAGTCTTTCACGTATTAACGCGAGTGCTGTTTCCAATTGGAATGTTTCCGTATATCATGATCGTTTCTTCGCTCATCTTCTTTACTCCGGACTTCCACGAGCGCATCCTGCATGGCTTGCGCAAATTGTTGATCAAATTGAATATCTATCGCGCTATTGGCTCGGCTTCAAATTTTTCTTGGAAACCCAAAACCGTGGTGCTTCCTATTATAATGGTCTTCTTTGCAATCCAGTTGCTTTTTCCTTGGCGTTATACTTTGTATCCTGGGGAGCTTTTTTGGACCGAGGAGGGCTATCGATTCTCGTGGCGCGTCATGCTGATGGAGAAAGCAGGATATGCCCAATTCAAAGTTGTGGATGGGCAGAGTGGAAAATCATTTTTGATAGACAATGCCGACTTTTTAACGCCACTACAGGAAAAGCAAATGAGCTTTCAGCCTGATTTCATAGTGGAGTACGCGCATTATTTGGCCGATCATTACGAGCAGCAGGGTTATGAGCAGGTGGAGGTCTATGTGGAGAGCTATGTGGCCTTGAACGGCAGACTGAGTCAAGCCTATATCGACCCCAAAGTTAACCTGGTAGCTGAGCGCGATTCCTTTAAACACAAAACCTGGATACTTCCTTTTAACGATACCATTGATGGACTGTAAATCCTTTAAAACCTATTTATTGATCCTTTTGGGTCTTTTAAGCTTGAATACAGCTTGGAGCCAAAGCAAGTTGGAATTCCAGATAACTGATTCAGAGGGACAGCCCGTAAATGAAGCTGAGGTGTATCTGAATCCAATAGCTCAGAGCACCCAGACTAATGCTTCAGGATTGGCCGTCTTTGAGAATTTGGATTCTGGAACCTATCAGGTGTACATCTTTGCTTTAGATTATGAGATTTTAGAAGCTTCCATCGAGCTAACTGCAAATACGCGTTTGGATTATACGCTGCAACCTTTGGGAGAAGCGCTTTCTGAAGTAATCATAACGGCTCAGAGGGAGCGCGTCTTGGCCTTGAGGCAACTCAGACCCGTAGAGGGAACTGCGATATATTCGGGAAAGAAAAGTGAAGTCATCCTTTTGGATAATGTGACGGCTAATTTGGCCACAGCAAATGCGAGACAGATCTACTCACGCATAGTCGGTTTGAATATTTATGAGAACAATGATGCCGGTTTGCAACTCAATATTGGTGGCCGCGGTTTGAATCCGAACCGAACTTCTAATTTCAACACGCGCCAGAACGGTTATGATATCTCTGCAGATGTGTTGGGGTATCCCGAGAGTTATTATTCTCCACCGCCAGAGGCAGTGCAAGAAATTCAGATTGTACGCGGAGCGGCTTCCTTGCAATACGGAACACAGTTTGGTGGTTTGGTGAACTTTAAAATGCGCGAGCCTGTAAAGGACAAACCCATTGCCTTGGTGAGTCGGCAGACTCTGGGAGCTTATAATTTGTTTACCAGTTTCAATAGCTTGAGCGGGACAGTTGGCAAGTTGAGCTATTACACCTATTTCAACTTTAAATCTGGAGAAGACTTTAGACCCAATTCTGATTTTGAGTCCTATAACGCTTTTGGTTTGTTGCGCTATAAACCCTCTGAGAGAACAACCATCACCGCAGAATTCAGTTATTTGAATTATTTAGCGCAGCAAGCTGGAGGGCTTACAGACAGTCAGTTTCAAGAAGATCCTACTTTTAGTAACCGTACGCGTAATTATTTTAAAGTCGATTGGAAACTCTACAGTTTAAAGTGGGAGCAAGCTATTGCGCAGCGCAGTCAGTTCAGCTTGAACCTTTTTGCTTTAGATGCATCTCGTAAATCTGTTGGTTTTAGAGAGAACCGCGTGTCTCAGGTGGATGATTTAGAATCGCCCAGAGAACTCATCGTTGGGAATTTTAGAAACTGGGGCGCTGAGGCGCGCTTTTTGAGCAGATACGATGCGTTGGGGCAGGAGCAGACCTTTTTAATAGGCGGGAAGTACTATCAGTCCAACAATGCAGAACGACAAGGGCCGGGCACCAATGGCCTAGATGCAGATTTCAATTTTGCAGATGATCAATTCCCGAATTATGCTCGTCAAAGTGATTTTGATCTCCCGAATTTGAATATAGCCTTGTTTGCTGAACATATTTTAAAACTCACCGACCGCTTGAGTATTACCCCGGGAGCGCGTTTTGAATACATCAAAACAGAAATTGACGGGAGCTTTGAACGCATCAACTTTGACTTGGCAGGCAATCCCATTTTACAAGAAACCGTTCCTGACATGCGCAGTGTGGACCGCAGCTTTGTGTTGCTTGGTCTCGGGGCAAGTTATAAGAGCAGTCCGGCTTTAGAATTCTATGGAAACATCAGTCAGAACTACCGCTCGGTAACTTTTAGCGATATTAGAATCACCAACCCTTCCTTGACCATTGATCCAGACATCAGCGATGAATCTGGCTTTACGGCAGATATTGGTGTTCGCGGTCGCCTCAAGAACAACTTCAGTTTTGATGCCGGTTTCTTCTTTCTGAGTTATCAAGATCGATTGGGCTTGGTCCTGCGTGCTGTTAGTGATATTCAGCAGGAACAGTTCCGCGGAAACATTGGAGATGCCATTACCTATGGATTTGAAGGATTTGGAGAATATAATTTAGTTCCAGCATTGGGACTGACTCCAGAGTATCGTTTGAGTGTTTTTGCCAATTTAGCGCTTACGTGCTCCGAATATACCCGTAGCGAACTCAACAATGTAGTGGGGAATCAGGTAGAATTTGTTCCTGATGTAAACCTAAAAACAGGTTTGAGTCTCGGTTACAAGAACTTTTTAGCCAGTTTGCAGTACACCTATTTGAGCGAACAATTTACAGATGCGACCAATTCGAGAGCAGACCTCAACAGCCAAAGTGGAATAGTGGGAGAGATTCCTTCTTATGATATTTTGGACTTTTCTGCCCGCTACCGATTCAAATCTTGGTTGCAACTAGAAGCTGGAATCAACAACGTATTAGACAACAGTTACTTTGTCCGCAGAGCTACCGGTTATCCTGGCCCAGGAATCATTCCAAGTCAGCCCAGAACCTGGTACGCTGGTTTGGAGTTCCGCTTTTAAGCGTCCACAGATTTATTAAGGAATTCTTTACATTCGCTCTCGCCGATTTTTGGTATATTTGCATGCAATTAAATAAAATTTAACGTTCGGTTACGGGCATCAGATTTAATTGCAATGACAGCACATCAAAACAAAATAGTAGGAGAAGGTCTTACTTACGACGACGTTCTACTTGTTCCAGCCTATTCACAGGTACTTCCCAGAGACGTTTCTATTCAATCCAAGTTTACGCGTAATATCACGCTTAACGTTCCTATTGTATCCGCAGCTATGGATACGGTAACAGAGGCGCGTATGGCCATTGCTATGGCCAGAGAAGGTGGAATTGGTGTTTTGCACAAGAACATGACCATTGAGCAACAAGCCACTAAGGTGCGTCGTGTAAAGCGAGCAGAAAGTGGAATGATCATCGATCCGGTTACCTTGCCGCTAGATGCCAAAGTAATTGATGCTAAGAACAGCATGCGCGAGCACAGCATTGGAGGTATTCCAATCGTAGATGGCCAGGGCAAGCTCAAGGGTATTGTTACCAACCGCGACCTTCGTTTTGAAAAGAACAATGAGCGTCCTATCGTTGAGGTAATGACCAGTGAGAACTTGGTGACCACGCATGAAGGAACTTCCCTTATGGATGCCGAAGAGATCCTGCAAGACAACAAAATTGAAAAGTTGCCTGTAGTGACTAAAGAAAACACCTTAATTGGATTGATCACCTTTAGGGACATCACTAAGTTATCTTTAAAGCCAATTGCCAATAAAGACAGTTACGGACGTTTACGCGTTGCCGCTGCCGTTGGTGTTACTGGAGATGCTGTTGAACGCGCTGCCGCCTTGGTCAATGCAGATGTGGATGCAATCGTAATTGATACAGCACACGGACATACTCAAGGTGTTGTCACTGTTCTTAAAGACATTAAGAAGCGCTTTCCAGAATTGGAAGTCGTTGTAGGTAATATTGCAACTGCTGAGGCTGCTAAGTACTTGGTAGACGCAGGGGCTGATGCTGTAAAAGTTGGAATTGGTCCAGGATCCATTTGTACCACACGAGTGGTTGCAGGAGTTGGGTTCCCACAATTCTCTGCCGTATTGGAAGTTGCTGCCGCTATTAAGGGTAGTGGAGTGCCTGTTATTGCTGACGGAGGAATCCGTTACACCGGTGATATTCCTAAAGCCTTGGCTGCAGGAGCAGACTGTGTGATGCTTGGATCACTCTTAGC
>NZ_JABSPU010000002.1:71218-108088 GCF_013214815.1 Gilvibacter sp. | reverse complement strand
CTCTTGAGAGACAACAAGCGCTACAAGGTGAAGCCGGAATACTTCAGCATCAGTAGAGACAACTATAAAGTAATCCAAATACATAAAAACCTCGCTGCCTATATTGAGCAAGAGTCTACAGAGAATCCCGATTAATCCCCAAAACAAAACTTATGTTTTCTGATAAAAAATCACGCCCCGGAATGGAAACCAGAACCAACCAGAATAAGATCAGCGAAGGCACTCACCTTGTGGGTGATATCAAGTCTAAAGGCGGATTTAGATTAGAAGGCTCTGTAGAAGGAAATCTTACCACGCCATCAAAGGTTGTGGTTGGCAAAACGGGCTCACTTCAAGGTTCTCTACACTGTGAAAACGCTGATGTCGAAGGAAAGATCTCTGGAACACTTACCGTGGCCGGAACCTTAACGCTTCGTGCTACAGCCGTCATTGAAGGAGAGGTTTTTGCCAATAAATTGGCTGTGGAGCCCGGAGCCAGTTTCAATGCGACTTGCGTTATGGGTGGATTGACCAAAGATGCCATAGAGAACGCCTTGAGCGATTCTGCTGCAGTGGCTGGAGTACGTGCTGCCAAAAAGGGCAAGGACGTATCTGTATCCAACTAAGGATCTTAGGGCGCCAAATTCACGGCGCATATATACTGTACAAAGAATGCCAAAACAAAAAGGGAACGGAGCGCTTAAAAATTGGGCCGTCTTTTCAAGTATTGGTCTGCAAATGGGCCTGATCATTTGGCTGGGAAATTTGCTCGGCAGTTGGCTCGACACAAAATTTAATACCACCTTCTTAGAAACCACCATCACTTTAGTTGCTATTTTTGCCTCGATGTTTTCCGTGATCCATCGTGTAAATCGGTTCAATAAAGACAATTAAATGGGCAAAAAACTAGGAATTTCATGTGCGGTCTTCGTAGCGGTTCTAATAGGTGCATTTTTTTTACACACTAATTTCTTAACTAACTCGGGTAGCCAATTGCCTTTTCCGCTTCAGGACATTTACATTTTCAACACTGTTTTTTCACTAGTCTTGTGTTTCGTTTTGGCAGCTTTGAACAGAACTCAAAAATTTGCCGACCAGCTGGGATTCCTTTACCTGGCTAGTGTTGTGCTTAAAGCCTTAGTGTTTTTGATTGTCTTTAATCCCTATTTATTTAACGGAGAATCGTTTACAAATTCGGAAGCAGTCAGTTTGCTAATTCCGTTGTTTTTGTCTTTAATTTTTGAAGTCTTTTTTATTTCGAGATTGCTCAGTGAAAAAAGAGTTGCAAAAAATGAAGAATGATGCTGTTTTAAACAGAAAATAAAGCCTACCTTTGCGCCAAAATTTGGGAGTTGTTATACTAACTTCAAAAGGAAGCAATTTAGAATGAAGCTACTATCAAAAACAGTAACGACCTTTAGTCTTGTTTTTCTTATCTCGTTAACTGCATTTGCAAAGGGTGATCCTGACGCTAAGAAGGACGGTCATTCCGACCCGGTTAACACCCCAGAAGAGATCGAAGAATACATCGTACACCACACCAAAGATTCTCACGATTTCCACCTATTTACACATTACCCTGATGGTGAAGAAAGCCACGTTGGATTCCCACTTCCTGTAATTCTATGGGGAGAGAACGGTTTGACTGCTTTTATGTCTTCTGCTTTCCACCACGATGATGCCGGAAAAGAGATCGTTGAAAAAGGCGGAAGCCGTTTTGTAAAGATCCACGGAAAGATCTACGAATTAAACGCAGGAGCATCAACCGTTGAGTTTGATGATGCGCATCACCCAACAAACGCTACTGCACCCTTTGACCTTTCAATTACCAAGAGTGTTTTAGGTATTCTTTTGATCGGTCTATTAATGTTATTCTTATTTGGTCGTCTGGCCAAACAATATAAAACTCAAAAGATCCCTACAGGGTTTGCTCGTGTATTAGAGCCCCTAGTGATCTACGTGAGAGACGAAATTGCAAAACCAAACATTGGTGCTAAGTACCGCAAGTTTACCGGTTACCTATTAACAGTATTCTTCTTTGTTTGGATTTTGAACCTATTAGGACTTGCTCCTTTTGGATTTAACGTAACAGGACAATTAGCAGTAACTGCTGCACTGGCCATCTTTACTTTGGTAATTTACTTGGCGAGCAGTAACAAGCATTTCTGGAGCCACCAATTGTGGATGCCAGGAGTACCTTATTTGCTACGTCCTTTATTGGCTGTAATTGAATTGGCGGGAACGTTGATCATTAAGCCATTCTCGCTTATGGTTCGTTTGTTTGCGAACATCACAGCGGGACACATCGTGGTAATGAGTTTGATTGCCATCGGGATCAATATGCAGAACGATATGACAGCGGTAGGGTCAACAACCTTGTCTTTAGTATTGTCGATGTTCATCACATTGATCGAGGTGCTTGTAGCTTTTCTTCAGGCCTACATCTTTACAATGCTTTCGGCTTTGTTTATTGGGATGGCGGTAGAAGAGCACGATCACCACTAAGAGAGAATTTTATTTGTTTAATTATATATTTCAATTATGTCTTTAGCAATTCTTCAAGAAGCTACTTCATTGGTTCCTAACCTTGTAGGTGCTGGTTTAATCGTAATCGGTGCTGGTATTGGTCTAGGTCAAATCGGTAGAGGTGCAATGGAAGGTATCGCTCGTCAGCCAGAAGCTACTAACAAGATCCAAACTGCGATGATTATTATCGCGGCTCTTTTAGAAGGTTTGGCATTCGCGGCTATTTTCTTAGGAAAATAAGAACCTTAAGAACTACACTTTTCCTGCAACGGTTGGTTGCAGGAAAGTGTTTGTTAACGCACAGTTTTAAAGCACTATAAAGTATTATGGAACAATTATTAGAAAATTTTTCGCTCGATTTATTCGTTAAGCAGACCATCTTGTTCTTACTGTTGATCTTTTTAATGGTAAAGTTTGCATGGAAACCTATCCTAAACGCACTTAACGAGCGCGAAGACAATATTCAAGGAGCCCTTGACGCTGCAGAGAAAGCCAAAATGGAGATGGAGAATCTTCAGGCTGACAACAAGAAATTGTTGAACGAAGCACGTGCAGAGCGTGACGCTATGCTCAAGGAAGCTCGTGATATGAAAGCTAAAATGATCGCTGACGCGAAAGATGAAGCCAAAGTTGCTGCGGATCAAATGATCGCTCAAGCACAAGCTGCCATCGAAAGCGAAAAGAAAGCTGCCGTTGCCGATCTTAAAAACCAGGTTGCTTCCCTTTCTGTGGATATCGCAGAAAAAGTGGTACGCGCCGAGTTGGCCGATGCTGGTAAGCAGCAAAAATTAGTTGAGGACCTTTTAGGTGACGCTAAACTAAACTAGAGCTATGAAATGAGCACAAACAAATTTACTTATCAGCATAAAACCAGCGATAATTAAATTTTTTGTGTGAAAGCAAAGCGGTTGATCAAAGCAAATAAATTTTTATTTGTTTGATTAACGGAAATAAAAATTTATAAATTGATGAAAAGCAGCAAAGTAGGATTGCGATATGCAAAAGCTGCCCTGCAGCAAGCTATAGAAGACAACAACGTTAAAGCGGTCTTTGAAGACATGCAAGGCGTTCACGCTACTGTAGCAGATAGCAAAGAGCTGCGATTGGCGCTACAGAGTCCGGTTATCAAAAGCAGTGACAAAGAAGCTGTTTTGTTGGAGTTGTTCAAGGGTACTCAAAAGACAACTCAAAACCTGATCAAAGTAATGGCTGCCAATGAGCGCACCCAATACTTAGGCGATGTTGCCGCAGGTTTCATTGGACTTTACAACGACACTCAGGGAGTAAAAGTGGTTAAAGTAACTACTGCTGTTGCCTTAGACGGTGCCTTGAAAGATCAGGTATTGGCTAAAGCAAAGTCCCTTACAGGTAGCGATAACGTGAGCCTGGAGAACGAGATCGATCCAGAGATCATTGGCGGTTTCGTATTGCGTGTTGGAGATATGCAGTACAATGCAAGCATCTCTAACCAATTGAGTACACTTAGAAAAGAATTTAGTAATAGCATATAATAATTACGCTTTCGGAGCTGAGCTCCGGTAATAAACAGTGATATGGCACAAGTAAATCCAGCTGAAGTTTCAGCGATCTTAAAACAACAACTTTCCGGCTTCGAGGCTACTGCTTCGTTAGACGAAGTTGGAACCGTACTTACCGTAGGTGATGGTATTGCCCGCGTATACGGATTGTCTAATTCTCAATATGGGGAATTGGTAGAATTCGAAAACGGATTAGAAGGAATTGTACTGAACCTGGAAGAAGACAACGTAGGGGTTGTACTTTTAGGCCCATCAAAAGGTATTAAAGAAGGAGCTACTGTAAAACGTACGCAACGAATCGCTTCTATCAACGTAGGAGAAGGAATCGTTGGTCGTGTGGTAAACACCTTGGGTGAACCAATCGACGGTAAAGGTGCAATTGCAGGAGAGACTTTCGAGATGCCACTAGAGCGCAAGGCTCCTGGGGTAATCTTCCGTCAGCCGGTAAACGAGCCACTTCAAACTGGAGTAAAAGCTGTTGATGCCATGATCCCAGTAGGACGTGGTCAGCGTGAGTTGGTAATTGGTGACCGTCAAACAGGTAAGACTACTGTTTGTATCGATACCATCATCAACCAGAAAGAATTTTACGATGCTGGTGAGCCAGTATACTGTATCTATGTAGCCGTTGGACAAAAGGCATCTACAGTAGCTAACATTGCTCGTACACTAGAAGAAAAAGGAGCTCTTGCTTATACAACTATCGTTGCTGCAAACGCTTCTGACCCTGCACCGATGCAGGTATATGCTCCATTTGCCGGAGCTGCGATTGGAGAGTACTTCCGCGATACAGGACGTCCTGCTCTAATTATTTATGACGATCTATCTAAGCAAGCAGTAGCTTACCGTGAGGTATCTCTTTTGCTACGTCGTCCACCGGGACGTGAGGCATATCCTGGAGACGTTTTCTACCTACACTCGCGTCTACTAGAGCGTGCGGCTAAGGTGATCAACGATGATGATATCGCTAAGGATATGAATGACCTTCCTGCTTCTTTGAAAGACAAGGTAAAAGGTGGTGGTTCCTTAACTGCATTGCCAATTATTGAAACACAAGCGGGTGACGTATCTGCATATATTCCAACAAACGTAATTTCGATTACTGACGGACAGATCTTCTTGGAGTCTGACCTCTTTAACTCGGGTGTACGTCCAGCGATTAACGTAGGTATCTCTGTATCTCGTGTGGGTGGATCTGCACAGATCAAATCCATGAAGAAGGTAGCAGGTACTTTGAAGCTTGACCAAGCGCAGTTCCGTGAACTAGAAGCTTTCGCGAAGTTCGGATCTGACTTAGATGCGGCTACATTGAACGTAATTGAAAAAGGTAAGCGTAACGTAGAGATCTTGAAGCAAGCTCAGAATGACCCTTACACTGTTGAGGATCAGGTTGCGATCATCTACGCAGGTTCTAAGAACTTACTACGCGAAGTTCCTGTAGAGAAAGTAAAAGAATTCGAGCGCGATTATATCGAATACTTGAACACCAAGCACCGCGGTACTTTGGATACGCTTAAAGCAGGAAAATTGACAGACGAGGTTATCGACACTTTGACAACTGCTGCCAAAGAGATCTCGGCTAAATATCAAGCATAATCAAGGTCGGCATCTCTTTTAAAGGGATGCCAGCCTTCAATGAATAAAGCAACATGGCAAACTTAAAAGAAATACGCAACAGGATCTCCTCAGTGTCTTCTACGATGCAGATTACCAGTGCCATGAAAATGGTATCTGCAGCCAAGTTGAAGAAAGCTCAGGATGCGATCACTGCGATGCGTCCATATGCTGATAAGCTTACTGAATTGCTTCAGAACCTGAGTGCCAGTTTAGAAGGCGACAGCGGAAGCGCATTCGCTGAGCAACGCGAGGTGAACAAAGTGTTGGTGGTTGCTATTACTTCCAACAGAGGTTTGGCCGGAGCCTTTAACAGTAACATTGTTAAGGCGTGTAAGGAGTTGAAAGAGACTACTTATGCCGGAAAAGAGATCGCTTTTATGACCATTGGTAAGAAAGGGAATGACATCCTGAGTAAGACAGAGAACATTGTCAATTTCAACAGCGAGATCTTTGACGATCTAAACTTTGAGAACAGTGCTGCTATTGCACAACAGCTCATGGATATCTTCACTAATGGAGATTTCGATCAGATTGTGTTGGTATACAACAAGTTTAAGAATGCGGCAACACAGATCGTGATGCACGAGCAATTCTTGCCTATACAACAAGCGTCTGAAGATGCTTCTAGCGGAGCTGCCGATTATATCTTTGAACCAAACAAAGAGTATATCGTGGAGCAATTGATCCCTAAAAGCTTAAAAACGCAATTGTTCAAAGCCATTCGCGATTCTGTAGCCAGTGAGCACGGAGCACGTATGACTGCAATGCACAAAGCGACAGACAACGCTGGTGAGCTTAAGGCTTCCTTGACTTTGGAATACAACAAAGCCCGTCAGGCTGCTATTACCGCAGAGATCTTGGAGATCGTTGGTGGTGCAGAAGCCTTGAACGGATAATCACTGATAAAGCTATTATAACTAAGGCTTCTCGGAAACGGGAAGCCTTTTTTGTAATAGGTAAGTCTTTTTCAATCTAGATACTAAAGTTAAAAAATTGACTTTTTGTCCCCTTTTATTGTCTTTTTCTCGCTTCGTAGCGCTGCTATGAATCTCAAAAAACCCTGCAATAGTGAACAAAACCTCTAATTTTCACTTCGAATCAAGATTTTAAAGACTTACTTTTATGGCAAGACTTTTGAAGTTGAGTCTAAAAACAATACTATGAATCAACTACGAACCTTTGGAATTTGGCTGTTAGCCCTAGTTTTTATGGCGAATTCAGACTGTAGTAATAAAAAATTAGAGAACGATCCACCATTTACGATCACGGATGCTTATTCACAAAAATGGATGGCTGGTGTAGAAATGGGAGGATCTGGCGTTTATTTGATCATTCCAGTGTCTGAAATGGCTGCGGATGTAAAGATCGACTCCGTATACTACCGCGGACAATTGTTAGAACTAGCGACAAAGCCTGGTGATGATAACGTCTATGTGGCGCATTGGGTTAACCCAGAAAAACCAGACATGACCATGAGTGATGCGCCTAATGGCGAGTACGGAAATCCCGTGCCAGAGCTCAACGACATCTTTAAGCTAATGGCAGACGAGTGCGTCATTCAATATCAGCAAGGTGGAAAGACACATTATACCAAACTAGGTGGGATTCCAGAGCGCGAACAGCTCAATTATCCCAGCGCACCCAACCCAGACGGCGGCCACTAATCGGTACGCTTAACCAACCTCCAATTACTATGGTATCAGTTAAGATAATCAACAAGTCCACGCATCAATTGCCGGCCTATGAAACCAGTGGTTCTGCGGGAATGGACCTCAGAGCCAACTTGGAATCACCTATTGTTTTAAAGCCTTTACAACGCACCATTGTGCCTACAGGCCTATTTATGGAATTGCCTGAAGGCTACGAGGCGCAAGTAAGACCTCGGAGCGGTTTGGCTGCCAAACACGGCATTACCGTTCTAAATGCTCCAGGAACTATTGACGCCGACTACCGTGGAGAGATTGGTGTTATTTTGGTGAATCTTTCCGATCAAGAATTCAAGATCACCAATGGGGAGCGTGTTGCACAAATGGTCATTGCCAAGTGCGAACAAGCGCAATGGAATACAGGTCAATCCTTGAGTGAAACCGAGCGTGGAGCAGGAGGATTTGGCAGTACCGGAAAACAGTAGCCTCAGTCAAAATAATCAAAGAAAAAATCAAGCTTAAACTATGAAGATCATTGTTCCAATGGCGGGAAGAGGTTCTCGTCTTAGACCACATACTTTAACCGTTCCAAAACCATTGGTGCCTGTTGCAGGTATGCCAATTGTTCACCGTTTGGTGCGCGATATTGCAGGAATTCTAAAGCAACCAATAGAAGAAGTTGCTTTTGTGATTGGAGATCCTGCCTTTTTTGGTACGGATGTAGAGGAGAGTTTGAAGGAGTTGGCCACTAGTTTAGGAGCTAAAGGAACCATTTACCGTCAAGACAAGCCCTTAGGAACGGGTCATGCCATTATGTGCGCAGAGCCGTCTTTAGAAGGACCTGCGGTTATAGCGTATGCGGATACCTTGATACGCGCGAGCTTTGAGTTGGATCCAGAAGCGGATAGCGTCATTTGGACTAAGAAAGTGGCCAATCCTGAAGCCTATGGGGTGGTCAAACTAAACAGTGAAGACCATATAGTGGAATTGGTAGAAAAGCCAGAAGAGTTTGTAAGTGATCAAGCGGTTATTGGAATCTACTATTTCAAGAATGTGGGTGAGCTCAAAGCGGAGCTGCAATATGTGTTGGAGAACCAGATCATTAATGGCGGTGAATACCAGATCAATGACGGTATTAAGCGCATGATGGCACAAGGTAAGATCTTTAAGACCGGGACCGTGGATCATTGGATGGATTGCGGAAACAAAACCATTACCGTAGAAACCAATGCTAAGATGCTCAACTTCTTGCACGAGGAAGGAGCAGAATTGGTTGCCGAGGATGTGACTTTAGAGAATGCGGAGATCATTCCTCCTTGCAGTATTGCCCCGGGAGTAGTATTAAAGGACACGGTTGTAGGCCCACATGTAAGCATTGGTGCAGATACTACCATAGAGAACTCCAACGTTAAAAATAGCATAATACAATCTGAGACCACCATTAAAAACGCTACTTTAGAAGAGGCTATGATTGGAAACAAAGTCCATTTCAACGGCCAATTTAAGGCGATAAGCCTTGGCGACTACTCAGAATTAAAATAGCAGATAGTGAAAACGGGCGGGCATATGCTGATTTACTTACTACTGATCTTTGGATTAGTAGCGCCCAGTTTTGCACAAGATGACGATATCCTCACCGACGATCTCGGTAATGTAACTGACGCCTTCCAGGAGAGCTTTTTTGAAGCGCTTAAGCAAAAGGGTATTCAGAACTACGAAAAGGCCTTAGAAGCTCTTGAAAGCGCCATGAGCGCTGCTGGATCGGTTTCTGATCAGCGAGCTGTGGTCTATTATGAAATGGCCAAGAATTATATCGCCCTAAAACAGTACGAATCGGCAGAGAATGCCTTGATTGAAAGCGATTCCTATCTCTCGGGCAGAAAAGACGTCCAAGAGCTGCTTTATGAGGTCTATCACAAGACCCAAGATTATGAGAAGGCCATTCCAGTGGTGGAGAAACTGATCGGTTTTGATCCCGTATACAAAGAGGACCTTGCCAATTTATATGTCCTTACTGCTCGATTTGATGAGGCCATCGCGCTAATCAATGAGTTGGACCAAACTGTAGGGCGCAACGCAAAGCGGGACGAATTGCGCAAGCGCGTCATCAGTATTACCGGTGATGTATCTTCAGAGATTACTCGATTGGAAGGAATCACAACCAGCGATACGGCCACAGAACAGGACTATTTGGAGCTCATTTACCGTTACAGCACTGAAGGTGATACGGATAAAGCTCAAGAAGCTGCAAATATGCTTTTGGCTCGTTTTCCAGAGTCGGAATTGGTGCATTTGGCACTTTATAAATTTGCCTTGCGTGATGGCGACCAGCAAAAGGCTGTAGCTTCTATGCAACGTGTTCTAGCTGCTGATGCGATAGATGCTTCCAGCAAGTATAAAGTACTGGCAGACTTTATGGATTTTGTGTCGGACAATCCGAATTATGAAAACGCCTTGGATGAGGCCATAACCACTTTTTCAAGTTCGGTGAACAGTTCGGCTTTATGGCAACAATTGGGGGATTATTTTTTAAGTCAAGACAAACGGGAAAAGGCCTTAGCATTTTATCAGAAAGGTGTTTCAGCTAACAATACAGATTACAATCTCCTAAAAAACACACTATTACTGCAAATAGACGCAGAGTCCTATCAAGAGGCATTTGACCTGAGTGAGACTGCGCTAGAGATCTATCCTGCCCAGTCACTGCTTTATTTACTTCAAGGAGTTAGTCTGATGGGTCTAGACAAGGCAGATGCAGCCATAGCTGTTTTGGAGGAAGGTGTGGATTACGTCATTGATGATCCCGCATTAGAAAAAGACTTTTACGATCAACTCAGCAAGGCGTATAACCAGAAAGGAAATGCCTCGAAAGCGGCGGAATACGCCAAAAAAGCACAAGATCTGGGAACCCCATAAGCATGCAAAAATTGAAACTACATATCGCCTTTGTTTTAACCTTTCTGTTGAGTTCTTGCGGAAGCGCAAAGTTGGTCAATGGCTCTAAAGATGCCAATCCAGGCTTTTCAGTTAAGGATATCATCAAAACACATCAAGCGGCAGAGCCGCAGTTTGAGACCTTGGCGGCACGGGTCAATGTGGATTATGAGGATGAAAAATCGTCCCAGAATATCACCGTAAGTCTGCGGATGGAGAAAAATAAAGTTATTTGGATCAAAGCTTCCATTTTGGGAATCACGCTTTCCAAGGCCATGATCACGCCAGACAGAGTGCAGTATTACGAAAGGATTGGAGGCACTTATTTTGATGGTGACTTTGCCTTGATCAGTGATTGGTTAGGTACAGAGATCGATTTTGAAAAAGCGCAAAACATTCTTTTGGGCCAATCCATTTTCAAATTGGAATCTCAAGGCTATAAAAAGAGTTTGGAGAACAATCAGTATAAACTTGCTCCCAAACAAGAATTGGCCTTATTCACGCACTTCCTATCGCTAAATCCAGATTTCTTCAAAATCGCCAGTCAGGGGATCGATCAAGAAACAGAAGGACGTAAATTGAGAATGTATTATCCTAACTATCAAAAGGTTGACAATCAAGTTTTGCCTAAAAAGGTTGTGATTAAAGCCTCAGAAAATGACGCCATCACCACTTTGGAAATTGATTTTCGTTCCGTAGATTTAAATATTCCGATTCGATTTCCGTTTACAATGCCAGACGGACTTACTGAAATTCAACTGGATTAATGACTTTACGACTGCTTTTTATCAGCCTACTGACTTTGCTTTTGTTTAGCAATCAGGCTCAGGCCCAAAAAGATGAACGCACTGTTCTGGAAGAAAAACGCCAAGAGATTCTACAAGAGATCAAACAGATCAATCTTTTGCTTTTTGATACCCAGAAAAAAGAACGCTCTGTACTCTCAGAAGTAGAGGATATCGATAAGCGCATCCGCGCTCAGGAAAACCTCATCAGAATCACTAACAGACAGGCCAATTTATTGACTCGCGAGATCAATGTGAATCTCAAAAAGATCGATCAGCTTCGGGAAGAACTGGCTCAGATCAAGGAGGATTACGCAGAAATGGTGGTCAAAAGCTACAAGAGCAAATCCCGCAAAAGCCGCATCATGTTCCTGCTTTCTTCTAGAGATTTTTTACAAGCCTATAAACGGGTTCAGTATATGAATCAATACGCTAAATACCGAAAAGAACAGGGAGAGAGTATTCAGCGTAAAACAGTTGAATTGCAAGAACTCAACAAGTCCCTTTTGGAACAGCAAAAGCAGAAGCAAGCCTTGATTGCTGAAAACAAAAAGACTAAAGAAGCCCTTCGCAAAGAAAAAGAGCAGCAAGAAGCTTTAGTGGCTGAACTCAAAAAGGATGAGTCTAAGTTTGCTAGTCAAATTCGAAGCAAACAAAAGCAAGCCGATGAGATTGACCGGCAGATCGATGCTTTGGTAAGGGCTGCTATTGTGAATTCCAATAACAATACTGGAGCTGATGCGACAGGAGGTAGCTCAAGTACCTTTGCTTTAACAGCAGAGGCAAAGGCCTTGGGTAATAGTTTCACAAGTAATAAAGGTAAACTGCCATGGCCAGTGACCAATGGAGTGGTAGTTAAGCGTTTCGGGAAACACAGACACCCGCAATTGCCCAATGTAGAGACCTTTTGTAGTGGGGTTGAGATCGCTACGTCAACTGGAGCCGACGCTCGTTCAATTTTTGATGGAGTGGTACTGGATGTCAAACAGATCAAGGGCGCTAATAAGCTTGTTCAGATTCAGCACGGGAGTTATATCAGCGTTTATTACAATCTGAGTTCGGTCTCAGTAAGTCCAGGGGACAAGGTGACCACCAAGCAGCAAATAGGCACTATAGCGAAGAACCCCGCCAGTGGAAAGACGATTATTAAGCTGTTGATTTACAAGAATACCACACGATTGAATCCTGCGGATTGGGTTTATCGGATGTAAATAAAAAAGCCCGGACGTTGATCCGGGCTTTGCTCTTTCATTTAAAACTTATCGCACCACCAACTTCTTAGTCATGCTATTTCCGTCAATGCTTATTTTGACGAAATAAATCCCCGTGTTTAATCCAGAAAGATCCATAGTCAATGCTCTATCACTGGTCGGGCTTATATTATTTTGTTGCCATACCATTTGACCGAGCGCATTAATAACTTTAACAGACATATCGCCAAAGCCTGCGTCTTGAATGGTAAGATTAACCACGCCATCGGTTGGGTTCGGATACATAACCAAACCGCTTATTTGGTTCTCTGGAGTGCCTAATACGTTCCCCACAACGTTTACATTGTCTACATAGGTACTGTTGCCATAACCGTTGATATTTATGAATCGGAACAGGACATTTTCACCTAAATATGGGCTTAGGTCTATTTCCTCTCTGCGCCAATCGTCTGCATTAGCAGGAGTCCAATTGGCTGTAACGATTCCAACAGTACTAAGAGGTATGCCGGCCTTGTCATAAACAGGGGTAAAGCTTAATCCACAATCGGTAGAGATTTCAACCCGTAATCGATCAGAAAGCGTCGTCGAATACTGTGCTTTTGCCAAGTCAAACACCATAGCAGGTGCAGCAGCAGAGGCGTTTATCTCAAAAACTTCAGTAATGAATATATCTTCTTCTCCTGGGGCATTGTAGATGTAGTTGTTCACCCAACCTACAGTAGTTGCAGCACCATCACTTCCTACGGGGATGCTTCGCTGAGCCCAACCCGTATCGCCATCTGGATTTTCTATCTGCCAGCCATCAGACGGGAAGCCAGTTTCTTCAAAGGTCTCTATGGAGTCAAGTGCAGTGCCTTCCAAAGCGACTACAACATTCAAAACTTCACTGTTGTTGGTACTGTCTTCATCGGAAGCAGCGCTAATGGATAAGGTAAGGGTATTGTCTCCAGCCTCAGTAATGGTCAATGGGGTGGAGAATTCATACTCAAGCAATTGACCCGCTTCTAAGGTTCCTGAATAGGTTTCTGTTACAGCAGCATCGGAACCAAATTGATAGCTTATTTCAAAGTCCGTTTGAGGAGCTAACCCAGAATTCAAATAGGTAGCCTTGATAGTAATTGGAGAGGCATCACAGACTAAATTGAATTCAGAAACTTCCGTATCAATTTCCCAAACCGAAAGATCATTGGTAAAGCTACAATTGAATAAGCCCGTACCCGGATGGTTGTACGCTACGGTTCTTCGGCCTAACCAGCCTTCTGAATCATTTCTCGCAGCTATGGCAACCCACAATGGATTATCAGCACTTTCAATTGGGACCGTAGCTAAGTTGTCTGCAGAGGTTCCAACCAATTCCATATACTTAGTACCCAATACATAAATATCGTAAGATTCAGCACCTGGAACTTCATCCCAGGTGAGGGTAGTCTGGGTATCACAAACCTGGGTTACCAAAATATTGTCTGTTTGGGGTGCAATGGAAAAATTATGATCACTTTCGTCACTAAAACTGCCACTCGTTGCGCGTACGCGTACTTGACCGCTTACCACTTCAGGCACCGTCCAAGTATAGTTGAACTCGTCTGCAGGAACCGTGGCAATGGTATTCCAATTGGCCCCATCATCTGCGGTGTATTCAAGAACAAAGTCAGCAGTGGTATTGATAGCATCCCAGTGAATTACTTCTGTCTGACCAGCTACTACTGATTCTGCATAGTTGGGATATACTAAGGTCAAGTTTTCCTGAATAAATTCATAAACGATATAGTATGTCTGCGGCCCAAAAGGAACATCAAAACCACTTATTTCAACAACGTAATCTCCAGCCGCTGGATTGTTGATCAATACCTGTTCCATATTATTGAGATGGTCTGCACCGTTGGTTGCAGGTAAATCTAAGGTAACTGGATCTGGAGTTGGATCCAGTATCCAAGGCAGGTAGGGGGTGTCCGAAGGGTCTTTAACAACCAAGTCGAGGTCATTAATAAGCGCTGTTGATGCACCGGAAGCAGCAGCAGGATCTGTCCAATACACCATGATTCTCATTTGAGTAGTTCCTGAAGGAACCGTCAAGGTATTTGTGTTGAGTTCTCCGTTGCTTATGGATTCTACAATGAAACGATCTTCGCTCAATAATTTACCTGCGCGAAGTCCATTGACAATACCCCAACCAAACTTAAAGTCTGGCCCTACATTTCCGGCATCATTTGCCGTGTTTAATAGCGCAGCTTTAACCAAACCTGATTCAGGCATTACTCCTGCGTGGGTATCCGCATACAATTCATACAATTGCGCAGAAACTCCTGCGACACCGGGAGCGGCGCCAGAAGTTCCCCCAAAAGCGCTGTACGTGTTATTCGCTCCAGTCGAAATATGTCCTTGTCCATGCGCAGTGATGTCTGGTTTGATTCGGCCATCACGCGCAGGCCCGTGGCTACTGCTTGACACAAGCGTACCGTCATAGAAGACATTCGCCGTTGCAATGACATTCTTACCTTGTTTGTGTCCTCCTGTGATATTTCCCCACTGGTTTCCTGCTCCGTAACCACAGTCATTCCCATTAGAATTTCCACAGGAGAATACATGCATCACGTTTGGGTGATCGTTAGTTTGTTGGTCTACTGTTCGGGCATTGAATGTATAACCTCCATTACAACCGTCTCCATAAGAAGAATTAGTGATCATTACAGAACCATCTGCAATCAGACTGGTCGTGGGACTATCAAGGAAGGTAGAAACATAATTGGATACATAGAGATCAGAACCAGCTGCCATTCCGCGATAACGCGGGTTGAGGTTGCCAGCTCCAGCAAAAATACCAGCGACACCATCACCGTGAGAACCTCCAGAGGAGGTAGGGATATTGTCTATTCTTCCTTGGAAGTCGATATGAGGGCCAACAACACCATCGTCACGTACCAAAACGCCAACACCGGCTCCGGTATAATTCCAGCCGCTGCTCATTTGCGTATCAAGACCATTGGAACGATGAATACTCTTTCCTTGCACATCTTCCTTTACTGGAGGAGGAGGAACAAGGGCCACATATCTCACATAAGATGAATTAGATAAAGACTCAAGACAGTTGTCTGGGATAATCAGGTCCATAAAGTTAGCAGAATCATATACCTGCTTTACTTCGATCTGTTGATTGGCAAGATCATTGATAATGTATTCCTGAGAAACAATATTGTGGTATTCCAATTGAACCAAAATGCGCTCCCCTTGTCGGGCGTAATCAGGAATCTCCAAATTTAAGAGTTTCGGTTCTAACTTGAATCGACCCTCTACGGGGGCAATGGCCCGAACTTTTCGTTCTGAAAGAACGCTTATCGGGGTGGTTTCAGGCATATAGAACAAATAGGTTCCTTGGCCCACGTAATCTAAGAGAAGAAGATCATTGCTTTTAAAGTAATTTTGAGTTTGCTGATCAGGAGTCTCTATGAATTGGACCCATCCAAAGTAACCTTCGGCCAATTTAGAGCTTTCGGGCATCTGGTTCCATTCAAAAGTAGTGATGTTCTCTTCTAGCGTTACTAATTCTCCATTAAAGACAAATGAAAAAGGGTTTTGAGCTAAACTCGTGAAAGCAAAAAACAGTAAGGTTATTGAAACCATTGCTGCTCTTACCACAACAAATTTAGAAGTAATATATCTCATAGTTGGTTAGTGATTATCAGCCGGGAAAAGGGACCATTTTCTGTCCTGGAAGTATTCTACTAGTACCCGGCTTGATTCGCAATTTTTTTAATGGGCTCTTTTAAAAGCACTTAAAAATAGCTCAGAGAATCTAATTTTCAAAAAAGTTGAAGATAATTGCCTATTCGTCAAACAAAGCTTTTAACTCTGAGGCTTGCTCCGGTTTCATTTTTCCGGCCAAAAGCAGGCTGAGCTGCCGGCGTCTTAGGGCCGCAGCATAGCGTTCTTTCTCCAAGTTTGATTCTGGCTTTAATGCAGGAACAGGAACAGGGTTGTTGGTGTCATCAACAGCCACAAAAGTATAAATTGCTTCGTTGGCCTTAGAGCGGTGGCCGCTTTCGCGATCTTCAATCCATACATCCAAAAAGATCTCCATAGAAGAGGTGAAGGCTCGAGAAACACGGGCTTCAACAGTTACCACACTGCCTAAAGGGATGACTCGGTTAAAGGCGACATGGTTCACGGAGGCGGTAACAACAATACGCCTGCTGTGTCTTCTAGCGGCTATGCTTGCCGCGCGATCCATACGTGCAAGTAGCTCGCCTCCAAACATATTTCCTAAGGGATTGGTTTCACTAGGCAATACCAAATCGGTAATGATGGTGCAGGAATCTTTAGGTGTCTTCGCCTCCATAACTAGAATTTTGGCAAAGTTAAGACCAATTTACTTGGTGAAAAAAAGAATAGGGTACTAGTTGAACTGTTTTACCAAGAGCCAAGCATCTTTATTGTTGCTGTTCTTGATAATTCTGAGGGCGCGCAAAGCATCTAAACGTTCACTGTGGCTTTCATAGCTCACTTGGTGTAAGCCGTATTTGTTCTTTCCTAAAAGACGCGCTTCAAAGCCCTGAGCTTGAAGTTGAGATACTTTTTTATGTGCATTAGCTTCTTCACGGAATGCTCCAGCAATGATATGGTATTTGCCTTGGTATTTAGGAAGATTGACTTCTAAGCTCGGCAAGGGGTTGATCACAAAAGTAGCTTCTTGGATACTGTTTTGAACGCGGTCCTTAGCGTCTTGAGTTTGCACGTAGTTGTGCTGTTTTACTCCAGATTCATAAATCTTAAGACCTCCAAAACTAGCAAGTCCAATGGCTACAAGACCAATTGCCGCATATCTCAAATACACCGGACGTTGTTTTGTAGGGGTGAAAAGCAGTGGCTCTGGCTCTAAGGTGATAGCTTGTTCAACCTGCTCAGGGGAGCGATTCACAGCCTGTTGCACAAAATGCGACAAACCAAAGGATTCCGTGAGGTAGTTGTTTTGTCCCGTAGGTTCAAAGCTGATCTTGTTTTGATCCATAGAAAGGGAACCAACAGCTTCAATGAGAATGTTTTTCCCGGCTTCTAACTCATGCTCTAAAAAGCGTGTATAGCTGCGGATGCTGTCCAAGGCTTCTTCATAACTAATGTCTTTTGCTTTGGCAATATGATCAGCGAGCAAGCCATCATTGCTTTGCAGCTGTCTGTTGAAAGACAATAATTTACTCGGCGGATAAAAAGCATCCGTAGATTCATGAATTCTTGCTGGCTGATACTGTGTAAGAAAAGCACCAAATCCGGGCAGAATAACGCATTCGTATCTGTAGAGTAAATCGCTGATGTATTGATCAAGCCGCATAAAAACAAATTTAGCATTTTTTGAATCCCACAAAGTACCTGACCTAAGAACTTATTAACACTAGCAATAATGTCGTATTTTTAACGAGCCTCCCCTGCAATTTTATCGAATTTGAATACTGCTGATCTGCTGCCAGTTATGGCCTTGTATTGCCAGAAAGGGGTGAGTAATGCCTTGGCCAAAAAATTATTGCATCACTTTAAGGATCCACAGGAGGTGTTGGAAGCCTCTAAGGCTGAACTCAGCGCAATATCTTGGTTTCCACAACGGTTGTTGCCCAATTGGAATTGGGAAGCTTCTATTGAAATGGCCTCTGAGCAAATTGAACACATGCATCTGCATGGTGTTCAGGCTCTTCTTTTTAAGGAACCTCAATACCCAGAGCTGTTAAAACACTGTATTGACGGACCGCTTCTGCTCTTTTACAAAGGACAACCGCCTTGGCAAAAGCGACGTTGGTTATCTGTTGTAGGTACCCGTAAAATGACCACTTATGGTCAACAACAGTGTGAGTCATTCATTCGAGCGTTACGTCCTTACGACCCAGTGATAGTTTCTGGCTTGGCCTTTGGGATTGATGTTACTGCACATAAAGCTGCTTTAGCTAATGGGTTGCAAACTGTTGCTTGCATGGCACAAGGCTTGGATCAAGTTTACCCAAAAAGACATGCCAAGATTGCAAAACAAATACAGCAACAAGGCGGATTACTCTCAGAGACTTTGATCAATAGCGGTTTTCATAACCGTTATTTCATTAGGCGTAACAGAATTATCGCTGGATTGTCTGCGGCGACCATTGTGGTAGAATCAGCTCAGAGAGGTGGGAGTTTAAGCACTGCGGAAATGGCTTTTTCCTATAATCGAGATGTGTATGCTATTCCAGGTCGATTAACTGATTCCCAAAGCGTGGGTTGTAACAGTCTTATCGCTCGTCAGCTTGCACGGGTTTACACTTCTGCTGAAGATTTAGTTAGCGATCTGGGTTGGGATCAAGACCATTTAAAGACCCAAACAGAATTGCCATTACGGATTTTAGAAGCCCTTAAGCCAGAAGAACAACATCTTTTGTCGCTTTTTGAAGGAGCTTCGAATATGCATATTGAACAGTTAAGAAGCCTTTGGGGCGTACCTAATGCTAACCTAGCTGCCGTGCTTTTGTCCATGGAGCTCAAAGGATGGATCAAGCCCCTTCCGGGTCAGCTTTTTAGGAAAGTCTAGTAACCGGTCTTTTCTCGAACGCGACCAATGACCTCATTGGCCACCTTGCTCGCTTTGGCTGCACCTACGGCTAAGGCTGCATCGATCTCGTCTAGATTGTCCATATAGTAATTGAACCGCTCGCGAACCGCCGCAAATTTATCAATGATCAGCTCGTAAAGTGCTTGTTTAGCATGACCATATCCAAAACCACCAGCGCGGTATTTTGCCGCCATTTCTTCGGTTTGCTCTACAGTTGCCATCAAGGAATACAGTGCAAAAACATTACAAGTATCCGGATCTTTTGGGTCTTCTAAAGGCGTACTGTCTGTTTGAATACCCATGATCTGTTTGCGTAATTTCTTGTCGGCCAAAAAGATATTGATCGTATTCTCTCTGGACTTGCTCATCTTATTGCCGTCTGTACCTGGAACGTACATGGTGTCTTTTTGCAATTCCGTTTCAGGTAACACAAAACATTCGCCCATTTTGGCGTGGAATCTGCTGGCAACATCACGAGTGAATTCCAAATGCTGTTGCTGATCTTTCCCCACAGGAACAATCTCGGCATCATAGGCTAAAATATCTGCAGCCATCAACATAGGATAGGTAAAGATCCCGGAATTTACATCTTCTAAACGATCTGCTTTGTCTTTAAAAGAATGTGCCAAGGTTAAACGTTGGTACGGGAAAAAGCATCCCAGATACCAAGCCAACTCGGTCACTTGTGGAACATCACTTTGTCTGTAAAAAACCGTCTTCTCAATGTCCAATCCGCAAGCCAGCCAAGCTGCAGCAGTACGATAAGTGTTGTCTCTTAGGGTTGCAGCATCTTTGATCTGTGTCAATGAGTGCATGTCTGCAATGAAAAGAAAAGATTCGTTCTCTGGCGATTCTGCCATTTGAATCGCTGGCAAAATAGCACCGAGTAAGTTCCCCAAATGTGGAGTGCCTGTACTTTGAACGCCGGTTAAAATTCGAGCCATAGTGATGTTTTTGGCAAAGTTACTTTTTTTACAAAGTTTGCTCTAATGAATTAGAACTGAATTGGAATTTTTATTTTTGAGCCTCATGCATTGGATCAGCGCCCCTTTTAAGATTTTATGGCGGATTTGGTTTTACCTTCTGGTCGCCCTGCCTATCGTAGTGCTTTTTCCGGTATTGCTGATTCTTATTTCCAGAGATGCATGGTATCCACTGTATTTTAAAATCGCCCGCGGATGGGGCCGATTTGTTCTTACAGGAATGGGTTTTTGGCCGAGCGTAAAACGTTTGGAACGTCACAGGAAAGAGCAGAGCTATATGTTTGTGGCCAATCATCAGTCCATGACCGATATCATGCTTATGCTGCACGCTGTTGGGCGTCCTTTTGTATTCGTTGGGAAAAAGGAATTGGCTGCTATCCCGGTTTTTGGATTCTTTTACAAGCGTACCTGTATTTTGGTGGATCGCAGTAATGCCCAAAGTAGAAAGGCTGTTTTTGAGCAGGCGCAAGAGCGTCTCCGTAATGGTTTGAGCGTTTGTATTTTTCCTGAGGGAGGAGTCCCGGATGATGAATCCATTGTTTTGGACAGCTTTAAAGACGGAGCTTTCCGTTTGGCTATAGAACATCAGATTCCTATTGCCCCGCTGGTCTTTTACGACAATAAAAAGCGTTTTCCCTTTCGATTTTTCGGAGGCGTTCCTGGAAGAATGAGGGCACTTGTACTTCCAACAATACCTACCAGTGGCATGGAACTTCGCCAAAAACAAGAACTCAGAAATCAGACTCGAAATTTGATCTTAGAAGAACTCAAAGGTCAAAAATTGCTAAAAAAATAGCCGCCCTCGTAGCGGAGAGCGGCCTTAAGGCATTATTGCGAGCGCAATAACTAACCTAACCAACTAAAAAACTAACCTAAAAGCTGAATCTCAAGCCGCTGTAGACTCCCATATAGTATGGTTGAGAACCTATACTGGAATCCGAATACGGATTGAGTTGATATTTAAATACAGGCTCTACGTTGATCGCAAAGCGCTTGCTAATGTCATATTGTAAGCCCATCCCCACATTGGTGGTAAAGCTCAAACTATTCAAATTTCCAACACTTCCCAATGCGGTTTCGCGTTGGCCGCTCACAGCCGTAATTGAATTGTCTTGCAAGAAAAGGGTACTGAATCCACCAAAGACATTGACCTTAAAACGATTGTTCACTACCGCATAAGACAATTCCAAAGGAACTTCCCAATACTCAAACTGCTGATTTAGGAAACCTTCAAAAGCGTCAATAGGAGGGATGTCTAGACCTTCTGTTGGTGCCGCTTGGGCAAAACGATTTGCTAAAGTTCCTTTATCACCTACAGAATAAGCTATCTGTCCGTTTACAAATTTTGACCCCACATTAAAGGCTGCAGGAGCAACGGCAAACTCAATATCGTTGGTGTTTACACTGAGATTCACACGATTCACTCCAGAACGTACAGCCAGTCTATTATTTACCTGATACTGTACTTGCACTCCATAGCTCAAATTGGCGTCTGCTGAGGTACTGTTATCCGCAAATTCTGAACCTACAGTAGATCCTTCCCCAAAAGAACCGTAAACCACAGGAGCCGCCTGTGGCACAACACTCCAGCGTTGATCAAGGTTATCTTGATCATTGAGCTCAAGCGCTGTTTCGGTATCTTTTTGGTCTTCAATGGCGTCAAAGATGGAAATCTTGCCCGTTTGGTCATCACTGACCTCTGGGTCTTTGGAAATTTCTTCATCAACGGTCACTGCAGTAGTTGTGGCATCTTCGGTTTGACTCTCTAGCAAGGCATCAGCCGTTTTATCATCCACAACGGTGGTTTGGGTATCTGAGCTTCCCGCTACTGCTGTAGTGGTTTGCCCAGTATCTTGTTTGTTATCGTCAGCATCTTTAGTACTATCTGTAGTGGCAACACCCGTGGTTTGGGTGTCAAAAGCAGTATCTATGGCAGTTTTGTCTATTCCTTTTTGAATGTTGGTTTGCTGAGTGCTTTGATTGGTTTGAGTAGCCACTGCATCTTTTTGGTCTGACACCAATCGTTTCGCATCCGCTTCTGTAGATTGATTCTTAGCACCTTCAGTAGTACCATCATTTGGTCCATCTGCAACGGCATCAATGGATCCATTGTCTAGCAATAAATCTTTAGATGGTTTCTGATCATCATCAGCATCACTATCAGTTTGCTCTACAGGGATAGTATCTTCCGTAGAAAAGGAATTTGCAGGATCTGAATCCGGCCAGAACACACCTCCAACGGTCAAAAGTAAGGCAAGTAAGGCAGCAACACCACCAGCACGCCACCAGATCGGGATGACCTTGCGGTCCTCTTTTTCTTCTTTTTTAAGAGCAGCTTGAATGCCCTCCCACACCTCTGGTGGAGGGGTCGCTTCAAAGTCTTTGAAGCCCTCTTGAAAAATTCTATCTATGTGCTTTTTATCGCTCATTTTAATATCCTTCGGCCGAACTGTTACTGTTGTAGGCCGTAATCTTAGTTTTTAGAATCATCCTAGCCCGCGCTAGGTTTGATTTTGAGGTTCCAGCAGAAATATCTAGCATTTCTGCAATATCGTTGTGCGAGTATCCATCCATCGCATAGAGGTTAAAAACCAAACGGTATCTGTCTGGCAGTTCTTGAATGATCTTTAAAAGATAATCCAAGGGAACTGTTGTGTCCTCTACTTGTTCGTCTACTGCTTCAATTTGCTGCTCGTTGACTAAGTCAAAAACCCGCTGCTTGCGGTATTTCTGGAGCACTGTGTTTACAGTTACACGCTTTAACCAACCTTCAAAAGAACCTTTGTGTTTAAATTGACCAATGGTCCTAAAAATGGTTATGAAAGCATCTTGCAGGTTGTCTTGAGCCTCAGTATAATTTCGCGAGTACTTCAAACAAACCGAAAACAATTTGGCAGAATACAACTGATAAAGCTCACCCTGAGCTTTGGCTTCGTTGTTTTTACATCTGTCTATAAGTGCTTCCAGAGCCACTTTGATCCGCGAATTTTATTACTAACATGTAAGCATGGTGCAACTAAGTTCCCCTGCTGCACAGTGAGCAACCATAGTCACGGAGTCAATGTGTAGATGATAAAACTCCGCTAAGGTTGCGTATGAAAGTATAAAATTTTATTCATTGATGATCGCGATGGCCTCTTTGATTTTGGCCTCGAGTTCATCCATAAGATCTGGATTGTCTTTGAGAAGTGTTTTTACGGCGTCTCGACCTTGACCCAATTTGGTTCCATCATAGCTGAACCATGAACCGCTTTTCTTCACGATTTCGTAATCCACGCCTAGGTCAATGATCTCTCCAGCTTTAGAAACTCCAGTCCCGTACATGATGTCAAACTCTGCAGTTCTAAACGGTGGAGCCACCTTGTTCTTCACCACTTTAACACGAGTTTTGTTTCCAATAACCGAACTGTTAGAATCTTTGATCTGAGTAGATCTACGGATATCAATACGTACCGAAGAATAGAATTTCAAGGCATTACCACCCGTTGTGGTCTCTGGGTTGCCAAACATTACCCCGATCTTTTCACGCAGCTGGTTGATAAAGATCACCGTACAGTTGGTTTTGCTGATGGATCCGGTGAGTTTTCTCAAAGCTTGAGACATCAGTCGGGCGTGCAGTCCGACTTTAGACTCACCCATTTCTCCTTCAATCTCACTTTTTGGCGTCAATGCCGCTACAGAGTCAATAACAATAATGTCAATAGCACCGGAACGGATCAAATTATCGGCGATCTCCAAAGCTTGTTCTCCATTGTCTGGTTGAGAGATGATCAGGTTCTCAATATCTACTCCGAGCTTTTCTGCATAGTAACGATCAAAGGCGTGTTCTGCATCAATAAATGCAGCAATTCCACCATCTTTTTGAGCCTCTGCAATTGCGTGCAAAGTAAGCGTGGTTTTACCGGAGGATTCCGGACCGTAAATCTCGATGATTCTTCCCTTAGGTAATCCACCAACACCAAGCGCTAAATCTAACCCTAATGAGCCTGTTGAAACGGCGTCAACTTGCTGAACAGCAGCGTCTCCCATTTTCATGACCGTTCCTTTTCCGTAGGTCTTATCAAGCTTGTCTAAAGTTAATTTTAAGGCTTTTAATTTGGCGTCTTTTTCGTTACTCATATCGGCAGTATAATGTGGTTGAAGATAGAAGGCTAAAATACTACTTCTTTTACTTAATTTCAATCAAATCACGCAACCATTTATGAATTTACAGTCTATCAGATACAAAGGGAAAATTCATTGCTGTGAAATATGTTAAACAAACCGAAATGGTAAATAAAAAAGGACTGGCAGTTACCCAAGTAGTCATTTTCAACTGCCGCCTCGACGGCGGCTAGCTACGCCTGTAGTCACTCTTAAAAAATTAAAAAGTATTAACGAATTAGCCATTCGAAAAAAAGCGCCGGAAATTCCACTCTGGCGCTTTTTTTGGTCGTTTCTTTAATTAAGCTACCTTTGCGCTCAATTACTTTTTCATTCAACTTAAACGCAAGTATAGCATGCAACTGTACAACAAATTAAGTGCGATTGAAAGGGCAGAGTTACTTGAACAAGCTGGTGAAGACCGTTTGACCCTTTCTTTCTATCAATACGCCAAAATTGGCAATCCCGAATTATTTCGCAATCACTTATTCATTGCCTGGAACGATATGGAGGTTCTGGGAAGAATCTATGTGGCCCATGAAGGGATCAACGCCCAACTTTCTGTACCAGCCAAACGCTTTGAAGAATTCAAGAATTTCTTAGATGGAATCTACTTTTTAGAGGGTTGTAGGCTCAATATCGCCGTGGAACAGGATTTAAAATCCTTTTTAAAGCTCAAGGTAAAGGTTAGACACAAGATCGTTGCCGACGGCCTTAACGACGAAACCTTTGATGTTACCAATAAAGGAGTCCACGTAGATGCTCAAACTTTCAATGAACTTTTGGAAGATCCAAATGCAGTGGTGGTGGATATGCGCAATCATTACGAGAGTGAAATAGGACATTTTAAAGGCGCCGTTACGCCAGATGTTGACACCTTTAGAGATTCCTTGGACATTATAGAAGAAGACCTAAAAGACAATAAAGAAGACAAGAAGTTGGTCATGTATTGTACCGGAGGAATCCGTTGTGAGAAGGCCAGCGCCTACTATAAGCATAAGGGATTCCAGCAGGTATACCAATTAGAAGGTGGGATCATTGAGTACACCCGACAGGTAAAAGCGCAAGAGTTGGAGAATAAATTCTTGGGTAAAAATTTTGTGTTTGATCACAGACGTAGTGAACGTATTAGCGATGTAATCATCGCCAAGTGCCATCAGTGCGGAAAGCCTTGTGATACTCACGTGAACTGTGCCAATGAGGCCTGCCATCTATTATTTATACAATGTGATGATTGCGCCAAAAAAATGGAAGGTTGTTGCAGTACCGAGTGCCAAGATATAATCCACCTGCCCTATGATGTGCAGAAAAAGCTTCGAGCGGGGAAGCACAACAGTAATAATATCTTTAAAAAAGGCCGCTCGGTTAAACTGAAATACAAGAAATAATTTCTGTGAATCAGGCCCTTAAGCGCATTGCTTATTCTGTCACGATAAAGTAAACAGATATCGTATTTATGACTATCTTTAAGGACAGAATTTAGTACTAACTTCCGACTCGAATCGGTCACTTTTCGAGCAATATATATAACACTCTATGGCCTGTTCTTCTTGTGCCTCCGCTGCGGATGGCCTGCCAAAAGGCTGTAAAAATAACGGGACCTGCGGCACTGATGGCTGCAACAAACTCACCGTGTTTGACTGGTTGGGCAATATGGCCTTGCCTGCAGAAATGACTCCTTTTAATGCCGTTGAGGTACGTTTTAAAAATGGTCGAAAGAACTATTACAAAAACACCGAAGGACTCACCCTTTCCATAGGAGATATTGTCGCCACAGAAGCGAATCCCGGTCACGACATCGGACAAGTCACCCTTACCGGAGAGTTGGTTCGGGTGCAAATGAAGAAAAAACGCATCAAAGAACCGCTAGAAGAATTACCCAAAGTATATCGCAAGGCAGGACAGCGAGATATTGATATTTGGCAAAAAGCAAGAGATCGGGAAGAGGCCATCAAAAAAGAATCGCGCGAGATCGCGATCCGTTTGGGCTTACAGATGAAGATCTCAGATGTGGAATTTCAGGGAGATGGATCTAAGGCCATCTTTTATTACACTGCAGAAGACCGCGTAGATTTTAGACAACTCATCAAAGATTTTGCCCGCGCATTCAACACGCGTATTGAGATGAAGCAAGTTGGCTTTAGGCAAGAAGCTGCTCGTTTGGGTGGAATTGGATCTTGTGGACGCGAACTCTGTTGTTCTACCTGGCTTACCGATTTCAGATCAGTTAATACGGCAGCCGCACGTTATCAGCAGCTCTCCTTAAATCCGCAGAAATTAGCAGGTCAATGTGGGAAACTCAAGTGTTGTTTGAACTATGAACTCGATACCTATTTGGATGCTTTAGAGAACTTTCCTAAAAGTGATGTTCGTCTGCAAACCAACAAAGGAACTGGAGTCTGTCAAAAGATTGACATCTTTAAAGAGCGTTTGTGGTATGCCTATGAAGGCGACTGGATGCAGTGGTTTGAGCTTTCAGCCACACAGGTCCGTGAAATCATGACGGTGAATAAAAAGGGTAAGAAAGTAACGAGCCTCGAGGACTATAAAATAGAGGTCAACTTAAGCACTTTTGAGTTCAATGACGGCGCCGGTCAGGATAGTTTAACGCGATTCGATCAGCCTAAAAAACGTCGTAAAAAACGAAGAAACAAAAACCGCAATCAAAAGCGCAATAACGCTCCAAAATCAAAACAAAAGTGATCCGAATTACAGGCATAGCAATAGTGTTGGCACTGCTTTTGAGTAGTTGTACTGGCGATGCCGTAATTAGCAGTACTACTTCTTTTTCTGACGGATGGGACCTAACAGATACGGTTCAGGTCAGTCTTCCTGAAATGGATTCTACGGCGGCATATGACCTTTTCATCAATGTGCGCAATACCAATGATTATCCCTTCAATAATTTATTTCTGATTGCGCGCATGGAGTTTCCCCAAGGGAAAGTCATCACAGACACCTTGGAATATCGAATGGCAAACCCTGACGGAACTTGGATGGGAAGTGGTCTGGGAAGTGTAAAAGAGAACAAGCTTTGGTACAAACAAGGCGTGCGCTTTGCAGAACAAGGCGAATATAAATTGAGCATAGTTCATGCGGTCCGCAATAATGGGGCGGTAGATGGCGTTGAACGATTAACAGGCATTACGGACGTGGGAATCAGTGCAGAGCTTCCCCAAACAGACTAACTATGGCAAAACAAGCAGCAAAAAAAGAAGCTATGGAAAAGTCTCAGCTTAGAAAGTACATCTTTCTATTTTGGAAGTTGGTAGCTGGTGGCTTTTTATTCATTATCCTGATGTTCCTATTGGCCTCTTGGGGCGTTTTTGGAAAACTCCCAGATGAGACGGCATTAGAAAATCCAGAAAAAGATCTCGCTACAGAGATCATCTCTTCTGATGGGAAGACCATCGGAAAATTCTACAAAGAGAACCGAACACCGATAACCTTTGATGAGCTCCCACCACATTTGGTCGAGGCCTTGATCGCAACAGAAGACGCCCGCTTTTACGACCACTCAGGAATCGACGCCAGAGGATTTGTGCGTGCCGCAGCCTTTTTAGGCAAACGCGGAGGGGCAAGTACCATTACCCAACAATTGGCCAAGCTGTTCTTTACTGACGATGTGGCTAGCAATACCGTTGAACGTGTGATCCAGAAGATGAAAGAATGGATCATCGCGGTGCGTTTGGAAAAACGATACACCAAGGAAGAGATTGTTGCGATGTATCTCAATGAAATGGACTTTATTTTCCAGGCGGTGGGGATTAGATCAGCCTCAAACATCTACTTTGGAAAAGAGCCCAGAGATCTAAACATTGAAGAGAGTGCAATTTTGGTGGGAATGCTTAAAAATCCGCGCCAATACAATCCCAAACGTGAGATCTCTAAAGCAAAATCGCTGGCACGACGCAATGTGGTGATCAGCCAGATGGCCAAATACGAGTATATCGATGAGCAAACCCGGGACTCTTTGACGGCCTTGCCATTAAAGATCAACTACACGCCTCAAGGTCATGACGAAGGAATAGGAACTTACTTTAGAGAGTATGTCCGCAACTATATGAAGCAGTGGGCCAAGGATAATCCTAAAACAGACGGAACCACTTACGACATAGATCGAGACGGACTCAAAGTTTATGTGACCATTGACTCGCGCATGCAAGAGTTTGCAGAAGCAGCTGTGGATATGCATATGTCCAATCTGCAGGCAGAATTTGACAAGCAAGGCGCCAAGAACAATACGGCTCCTTTTAGAGACATTACTCAAGATCAAATTGATGGAATCATGAATGCTGCTATGCGTCGCTCAGACCGATGGCGCACCATGAAACGTCAAGGGAAATCAGAGAAGGAGATTATTGCCTCTTTTAATGAAAAAACAGACATGCGCATCTTCTCTTGGGGAGGCGACATTGACACCTTAATGACCCCGATGGATTCCATCCGTTATTACAAAGGCTTCTTAAGAGCTGGACTGCTTTCCATGACTCCACAAACTGGTGAGATCAAAGCTTGGGTTGGAGGAATTGATTATAAGCATTTCAAATACGATATGGTCCGTACCGGACAAAGACAGATCGGGTCAACCTTTAAGCCTTTCGTATACGCTACGGCTATTGACCAAATGCATATGTCTCCTTGTGATACCCTGCCAAACACACCGTATTGTATTCCGCAGGGCAAGCATGGAAACATGAAAGAATGGTGTCCAAAGAACTCCAACGCTGACTACGGCGGAACAATGAGTTTACGAAATGCCTTGGCAAACTCTGTCAATACCGTTACGGCGCGACTCATAGATCGCGTAGGACCTAAACCAGTTATTGAATTGGTGGAGCGTATGGGAGTAGACCCTGAAGATATTCCAGAAGTTCCCTCTATTGCCCTAGGAACACCAGACGTGACCCTTTATGAGATGGTTGGGGCTTATGGAACCTTTGCGAATCAAGGGGTATACATTAAGCCGATCTTGATCACACGCATCGAGGATAAGAACGGTACTGTTTTGGACCAGGCTACTCCAGAGGCCAAGGACGTGATCTCTGAAGAGACCGCTTATGTAACCTTGAGTTTGATGGAAGGAGTGACTCAAGCCGGTTCTGGACAGCGTTTGAGACATAAATGGGCAGTCAATACAGCCAAGTACAAAGCGGCTGTTACGGGTTATCCCTATGAATTTACAAATCCTATCGCAGGAAAGACAGGAACCACACAAAACAATAGTGACGGTTGGTTTATGGGAATTGTCCCTAATCTGGTCACAGGAGTTTGGGTTGGTGGTGATGACCGCGCGACGCACTTTGCCTCAACCGCCTATGGAGAAGGAGCAACTATGGCACTCCCTATCTGGGCCATTTATATGAGAAAATGTTACGATGAAGGATTGGATGTATCCGATGGAGAATTTGAAAAGCCAGAGGACATCACCATAGAAACTGACTGCGAAAAATGGGCTGAAAACAACAAGCCTGAAGAAGAAGTGCCTAACGAATTCGAGTTTTAATCGAGACCCTATGATCAACAAAACGGTTGCCAATGTAGAAGAAGCCTGCCAAGGCGTAGCATCAGACATGACCTTTATGTTTGGAGGCTTTGGCCTGAGTGGTATTCCCGAGAATGCCATTGGCTATTTATCTAAACAAGATATTTACGGACTTACTTGCGTGTCCAATAACGCAGGGGTAGATGATTTTGGTTTAGGACTGTTACTACAGCGCAAGCAGATCAAGAAAATGATCTCTTCTTATGTGGGAGAGAATGCCGAGTTCGAGCGACAGATGCTCAGCGGAGAGTTAGACGTTGAATTGATCCCGCAAGGGACTCTGGCAGAACGTTGCCGAGCTGCTCAGGCAGGATTTCCGGCATTTTATACGCCTGCGGGTTATGGAACAGAGGTCGCGGAAGGCAAAGAAGTACGCGAATTCAACGGCAAGATGCACATCTTAGAGTATGCTTTTGACGCCGACTTTGGTTTTGTAAAAGCCTGGAAAGGAGACACCGCCGGGAATTTGATCTTTAAAGGAACTGCGAGAAACTTCAATCCGAACATTTGTGGAGCGGCTAAGATCACCGTGGCTGAGGTGGAGCACTTAGTACCTGTAGGGGAACTGGATCCGAATCAAATCCATATCCCCGGAATATTTGTACAGCGCATCTTTCAAGGCGCTGTCTATGAGAAACGTATTGAACAACGAACCGTAAGACCTAGAGAATAATGGCATTAGATAAGAACGGAATTGCAAAACGTATTGCGCAAGAAGTCAATGACGGCTATTATGTAAATCTGGGAATTGGTATTCCAACGCTGGTGGCCAATTATGTTCGAGATGATATTAGCGTAGAATTCCAAAGTGAGAATGGAGTTTTAGGTATGGGGCCTTTTCCCTTTGAGGGAGAAGAGGATCCGGATATCATTAACGCTGGTAAACAAACCATTACTACTTTGCCTGGAGCCTCATTCTTTGACTCTGCAATGAGTTTTTCTATGATTCGAGGAAAACACGTCCATTTAACAATTCTTGGTGCTATGGAGGTTGCAGAGAACGGAGATATTGCCAACTGGAAGATCCCCGGAAAGATGGTAAAGGGCATGGGAGGCGCTATGGATTTGGTAGCCAGCGCAGAAAACATCATTGTTGCTATGATGCACACTAACAAACGCGGAGAATCCAAATTGCTCGAGCGTTGTTCCCTGCCAATCACTGGCGTGGGCTGTGTAAAGAAAGTAGTGACCAACCTAGCAGTCCTGGATATCACAGAAGATGGCTTTGTACTGCGCGAGCGTGCGCCAGGGGTTTCTGTGGAGGAAATTGTAAACGCAACGGCCGGAAAACTTCATGTTCCGGATACCGTACCTGAAATGAACATTTGATTTTTATTGCCTTAAAAAGTAAGAAATTACGTATATAGATGTTAAAATGTTAAAATAAAGCGTATTTAATCTAATAAAAAGGCACTTTATCGCGAATTTTAAATTTTTCGCGCATCTTAGCAGTCCCTAATTAAAGTAACATAACCTACTATGCTAATGGCGATTAAAAATACACTACGGTTAATAACAACCTTCCTGTATTTAGCTAAAAAAGTTTTTTTGTTAATGTAAAATACAAACCCCAAATCTGTGCAACGATCAGATACAGGTTTTACCCGTTCTTTGTGAGGTTAGAGCGGGTTTTTTTTGCCCTATTTTAAGCCTTTTGGGATGGCATCAATAAGGCGTTTGGTGTACTCTTTTTTAGGGTTAGCGTAGATTTCATCGGCATCTCCAATCTCTTCAATCAGCCCGGCATTCATAACCACCAATTGATCTGCCATATACTTGACAACGGCTAAATCGTGTGAAATAAATATATAGGTAAAGCCGTAGTTATCTTTTAAGCGATTGAGCAAGTTGAGCACTTGAGCTTGAACACTGATGTCCAGGGCAGAGACGGATTCATCGCAGATGAGCAACTTAGGCTTTAAAGCAATTGCTCTGGCAATGCCAATACGCTGGCGTTGTCCGCCAGATAATTGATGCGGATACCGGTTGTAATAGTCGGCGTCTAAACCTACTTCCTCCAATAATTCCAACACTTCTTGTTTGCGCTTACTGGCACTATAGGAGTGATGTACCCGAAGCGGTTCTTCAATTGCCTCTCCTATGGTCATTCTTGGATTTAAGGACGCAAAAGGATCTTGAAAAACGATTTGAATTTCTTTGCGCAGGCGCTGACGCTCGGTTTTATTGAGATAGGTAATGTCTTTTCCTCGAAACTTTATTTGACCAGCCGTAGCAGACTCAATCTGCATAATGGTTTTTCCTAAGGTAGATTTTCCACATCCGGATTCCCCGACAAGACCGAGGGTTTCACCTTCAAAAACTTGAAAATTGACCCCTTTTACAGCGGCTACAGCTTTAGGCTTTCCAAATAAGGCCGCTTTGCCATAATAGGTTTTCTCTAAGTTGTTGATCTCTAATAAAGGAGCTTTTGTATAGAGCTTCTTGTGTTTTGCAGCACGTTGTTGAGCGCTTAATTCTTCGGGTTTAAAACTGTTGTCAGAGAGGTCATCAACCGTAGGAAGTCTTTTGAGTCGTTTGTCTAGGTCTGGCCTACTATTAAGGAGTGCCTTGGTATAATTATGTTGCGGATTGGTAAAAAGTGTATGAGTTTCAGCTACCTCCAGAATCGAACCCCGGAACATAACCGCAACCCGATCTGCAATCTCAGAGACCAAGGCCAGATCGTGAGAAATAAAAAGCACACTCATTTGATTTTCCTTTTGCAGACTCTTTAAGAGCTCAATGATTTCCTTCTGAACCGTCACATCCAAGGCCGTAGTTGGCTCATCCGCAATTAAGATCTTGGGCTTACAAGCCAGTGCCATGGCAATCATTACGCGCTGCATTTGGCCGCCACTGAGCTGATGCGGATAGCTACTATAAACTTCATTGACCCGAGGTAGTTTGACCTGTTCAAACAACGACAGGACTTCTTTTTTGGCCACTGATTCTGATTGCCCTTTGTGAATTTTCAAGACTTCAGCGACTTGCGGACCGCATTTAAGTGCTGGATTTAGCGCACTCATGGGTTCTTGGAAGATCATGGCCATTTCATTCCCTCTGAGGCTTCTAAGTGCGTTTGACGATAGCTTGGCGAGCCTTTGATCTTCATAGGTGATCTCGCCTTCAATCACAGCGGTTTTTGGGAGTAATCCCATTATCGCTAAACTGGTGATGGACTTCCCTGAACCGGATTCGCCTACCAATCCTAAGATCTCGTTTGGATAGAGTTCTAAATCAATTTCATTGAGAACAGGGTCCGCTTTTCCAAAGCGAATGCTGAGGTCCTTTACTGATAAGATAGGTGCTTGCGCCATTGTTTAAAGATACTTCTTTTTTAATGCTCAACACGGGGGAAATTTTGACTCGAATTCACATCAAAAAACGATAAAACTGAAGTGTGTTGAACTAAATCGCTTTGCCAGAGAGGCTTACGGAATTACCGTAATATCAGGGTGGAAAAATTACGGCAATTCTTACAAAACACACAATCTTGTTTAGCTGTTTTAGCGAATGGCTGAACAAGTATTTTCAATTTCTGCACTTTATCGATTATTCATCATTTTATAAAAATGGCTGAAGTATTAATAGTATCTTAACAAAGGATTGGCAACAATCTCAAAATTAACTAACTATCAATTATTTATCACAATGACCAAAATTTTCACTTACGTGAAGTGCTTTTTAGTGCTTTCCGTATTTATGACAGGGAACCTGCTCTTGGCGCAAACACGTGCAGAGCAAGAAATTATTACAAGTAGGTATGACCTGCCTTCTTTAACTCAATTAGAAGCTGAGTTCTCTCAGAAGTCAGCCTCTAGAAAAACTGTAGCGGAGAACTTCGCCGCTCAAGAGAGCATTCCGCAAAGACTCACACTTCCGAATGGTGCCTTTGCCGAGCTACAGTATATTGCTGACGACGGAAGTCCTATTTACTACCAAACATTTAATGTTGATGCTGCAGTTTCTACGAGAGCAGATTACTTGAATTCTGGAGGTGGTTTAGGTTTGAGCTTAGACGGACTTAATATGGTGGCCTATGTTTGGGATGGAGGTCACGCTCGTGTTACTCACCAAGAGTATGATGGTTCAGGTGGTAGCAATCGCGTTACTGTTGAAGATGCCGCTACAGAAGGTGGAACTCGTCTAAACTTTCACGCGGCTCACGTAACAGGAACCATTGCGGCTTCTGGTGTGCAACCAAGTGCTAAAGGGATGGCTCCTCAATCTCGAGTTCGTGGTTATATGTGGAATAACGATTTATCTGAAGCGACTTCTGCTGCGGCTTCAGGAATGTTATTATCAAATCACAGTTACGGATTCCGTTCTGATTTGGTTCCAGACCAATATTTTGGAGCGTACATTCAGGATTCCAGAGATTGGGACAATGTAATGTACAATGCACCTTATTACCTTATGGTGGTAGCCGCAGGTAATGACGGTAACACCAACTATAACGGTTCGCCATTAGCTGGGAACTCCGCTTATGACAAACTTACAGGCCATGCCACTTCAAAAAACAACTTAGTAGTTGCTAACGGGCAAGATGCCAATATAGATGGTAGTGGAAACTTGGTAAGTGTTTCTATTAATAGTTCAAGTAGTGAAGGTCCAACCGATGACTACCGTATTAAGCCAGATATCACTGGAAACGGAACTTCGGTAACTTCTTCTTATGAGTCTAGCAATTCTGCCTATGGAACCATTTCTGGTACTTCAATGGCTTCTCCAAACGTAACAGGAAGTCTATTGTTACTTCAGGAGCATGCTAACAACACTTTTGGAAACTATATGCGTGCCGCTACTTTGAAAGGTTTGGCTTTGCACACAGCAGACGATGCTGGACCAACAGGACCGGATGCTGTTTACGGTTGGGGATTGATGAACTCTAAGCGTGCTGCTGAGACTATTACTGCTGTAGGTTCAAACAGTATTATGGATGAATTGACTTTATCTGCAGGACAAACTTATACTATTAATGTAGATGCGGACGGGGTTAATGACTTAATGGCTTCTATCTCTTGGACAGATCCTGCAGGTACTGCAACTACTGCAACCAATTCAACTACACCAAGACTTGTAAATGATTTAGATATTCGTGTAAGCCAAGGCGGGACCACTTATTTCCCATACCGATTAACAGGTATTACCACTAATGATCTTGGTGATAATATTAGAGATCCATTTGAGCGTATTGCTGTTGGAGGGGCCTCAGGGACTTACACAATTACTATTACCCACAAAGGTTCTCTTAGTGGTGGAAGTCAAAACTACAGTCTAATTGTAACTGGAATCATTGCTAGTGGTGCAACTTGTACCGTAGCAGTACCTGGAAACGTTGGTGTTTCTGGTGTAGGTTCTAACTCTGCAATTATTAGTTATGACGCTGTGGCTGGAGCTACTTATGATGTGCGCTACAGAACTGGAAGCGCTAGCTGGACTACAGTTTCTTCTGCATCAACTTCTGCTAACTTAAGTGGTCTTTCTCCTGTAACTAGCTACGAAGCTCAAGTGAGAAGCAAGTGTTCAGATGGAACCACTTCTGCTTATTCTTCTTCAGTCAACTTTACTACTACAGAAGTTACATTGACTTATTGTGCCTCTCAAGGAAATAATGTTAGTGACGAGTACATCGGTCGCGTACAATTGGAAACCATTGATAATACCAGTGGTTCTGGTGGAGGATACTCAGACTTTACCAATATCAGCACTAATTTGGCTAAAGGGTCAAGTTCAACGATTACAGTTACTCCTTTTTGGACTGGCACTATTTACGCCGAAGGATATGCGGTTTGGATTGATTATAACCAAGATGGAGACTTCACAGATGCGGGAGAACTCGTTTGGTCTCAAGCGGCCACAACAAGCACTCCAGTAAGTGGAAGCTTTACGGTTCCAAGTTCAGCTGCAGACGGAGATACGCGTATGAGAGTATCTATGAAATACAACGGAATTCCAACATCGTGTGAGACCTTTACTTACGGAGAGGTTGAAGACTATACTGTTTCTATTACAGGAGCCACGGCCGATACTGAAGCGCCTACAGTACCAGGAAATCTTTCCGCATCAGCAATCACAGAAACTACAGCTACTTTAAGCTGGGATGCTTCAAGTGATAATGTAGGTGTTGTTGGTTATGAAGTGCTTCAAGGATCTACTTCTTTAGGAACAGTAACCGGTACTTCGGCAAACATTACTGGCTTGGTAGAGAATACCACCTATACTTTTAATGTAAATGCATTCGATGCTGCAGGAAACAGTTCTTCTAACGCAAGTGTGACCTTTACTACTGATGCCGCCGGAGGCGGAGGAGGACCAGTGGTACTTCACCAAGGTAATTTTGAAACTGGCTGGGACGGCTGGGTAGATGGAGGTAGCGATGCCTTCCGTTATGCCGGTGGACGTTCTTATGAAGGGACATACTCGATTCGTTTGAGAGACAACACAAACTCTTCTACGATGACTTTAGGTACTTTCGATATGACCAGTCATAACAGTGTAGATGTAGAGTTCTATTTCTATCCTAACTCTATGGAAACTGGAGAGGACTTCTGGCTACAATTCTACGATGGATCTACTTGGAATACTGTAGCTTCTTGGGCTAGTGGAACCAGCTTTACCAATAATCAGTTCTACACGGCTACTGTAACTATTAGCAGTGCGGAGTACAACTTCCCAAGCAATGCGCAGTTCCGTTTCCGTTGTGATGCATCGGGTAATGCTGACCGCGTTTATATCGATCAAGTTACCATTACTGCGGATGCTACTTCTGGATTCCTAGGAGGAGACAACATCGTGGCTCTTGGTAATCCTAACGGTTTTGTAGACGACGAAGGTCTTGACTTTGACGGAGACTTTATGATGTATCCGAACCCAGTGGGAAGCACACTTAATGTGCGTCTTCTTGATCAAACGGGTGAGGAAACTTACCGCATCATTAACTTGTTAGGTCAAGTGGTTTCTGAAGGAACCTTGATGCAATCTATAGACGTTTCACGTCTACAATCCGGAGTTTATATCTTAGAGATCAACGAAGGAGAAGAGATCGTAACCGATCGCTTCATCAAAGAGTAATCACATACTCATCAACTAACTAAATTGGAAAGACCTCGCCTTCGGGCGGGGTTTTTTTATTAGCGGTATTTGATCTGATGGTCTTGAAGAATGCTTTGATTGCGATAGCGTAAAAAGATCTGGGCCACAGTTATGGTATCTCGTTGGCAGTACTCTATTATGCGATCCAAGTCGTTGTCCTGGTAATACACTTCCCGAACCTGATCTCCGCTTATGTCTTCCTTAGGAGAGGGAATACCGAGTACCTTGGCCAAAAGACGCAGTGAGGTATAATGTTTAAAGGCTCCGAATTTCCAAAGTTCCATGGTGTCCAAATGGGGAACCTCCCAG